>JAMCWL010000004.1 GCA_023481285.1 Actinomycetota bacterium
ACTTCAACGACAACCAGCGCCAGGCCACCAAGGACGCCGGGCGCATCGCCGGGCTCGACGTGCTGCGCATCATCAACGAGCCGACCGCCGCGGCGCTGGCCTACGGCTTCGGCAAGGACATCTCGCAGAAGATCTGCGTCTACGACCTGGGTGGCGGCACCTTCGACGTCTCCATCCTGGACATCGGCGATGGAGTCTTTGAAGTCAAGGCGACCTCCGGCGACAACCACCTGGGCGGCGACGATTGGGACCAGAAGGTCATCGATTGGCTGGCTGATGACTTCAAGAGCAAGTACGGGATCGATCTCCGGAAGGACAGAATGGCCCTGCAGAGGTTAAAGGAGGCGGCCGAGAAGGCCAAGTGCGAGCTTTCCACAACTCTCCAGACCTCTATCAACCTGCCATTCATAACCGCCGATGCGGAGGGGCCGAAGCACCTTGAGGCGACGCTCACCAGAAGCGAGTTCCAGAAGATCACCGCGGATCTCCTGGAGCGCTGCCGCGGTCCCGTCGAGCGAGCGATGAAGGACGCCGGCGTCTCAGCGGCTGACATCGATCACGTCATTCTCGTCGGCGGATCGACCCGCATGCCCGCCGTCGTCGACCTGGTCAAGGAGTATACCGGCAAGGACCCCCACAAGGGCGTCAATCCGGATGAGGTCGTGGCGATCGGCGCGGCGATTCAGGCCGGGGTCCTCGTTGGCGACGTGAAGGACATCCTCCTGCTCGACGTGACGCCGCTCTCTCTTGGCATCGAGACCCTCGGTGGTGTATTCACAAAGCTCATTGAGAGAAATACGACGATCCCGACGAGAAAGAGCGAGATATTCACGACCGCGGCTGATGGCCAGACGCAGGTGGAGATACACGTGCTACAGGGCGAGCGCGAGATGGCGGCGTACAACAAGACGCTCGGTCGCTTCCATCTGGTGGAGATACTGCCGGCTCCCCGGGGCATACCTCAAATAGAGGTAGCTTTCGACATCGACGCAAACGGCATTGTCAACGTCTCGGCCAAAGATCTGGGCACCGGTAAGGAGCAGCGGATTACGGTGACCGGCGCGACCGGTCTCCAGAAAGAAGATATCGAGCAGATGGTTAAGGAGGCCGAGTCGCATGCCGCCGAGGACAAGAAGCGGCGCGAGGAGGCTGAGGTGCGCAACTCTCTGGACTCCCTCACCTATGCCACGGAGAAAACGCTAAGGGAGCATGGGGAGAAGCTCAGCGCTCCTGACAAGGAGGCTATCGAGTCGGCTATCTCCGAAGCCAAGGAAGCCCTCAAGGGTGCAGACGTCGAAAAGATAAAGTCGGCCCAGGAGAAGCTTTTGGCGAGCTCACAGAAGCTCGGGCAGGTTGTTTACGAGCAGGCAAAGTCCCAGGCGCAAGCCGGAGGCTCGGGGGACGACGCGGCTGCCCCCGGCGACGGTGAGGTCGTCGACGCGGACTATGAAGTCGTCGAAGAGGAGAAATCCGGGAAATAAATCGATCGAAGAGAGCAGGATCATCTGAGAAAGCTTGATGTCCAGCCCTGTTCCTTCCCAGACGAGGTGAGATGCTTGACAAAGAGAACGGAAAAAATCTCAAGCCGCCCCCTTGGTGATGAGCACCCTGAAAAGGAGCTTTCGTCTCTTTTCGTCCCGGTGGCGGCGAAGGACGCTGAAACCAACGCCTTAAAGGAGGAGGTCGCCCGCAAAGAGAAGGCGGCCGAGGAGTACCTGGAAGCCCTGAAGCGGATTCAAGCGGAAAGTGAGAATTTCCGCAAAAGAATGATACGGGAGCAGGCGCAGATCGTGGAGTTCGCCTGCCAGAGCCTCATCGGCGAGCTCCTGCCCCTCGTCGATAACCTCGAGCGGGCGATCGAATCGACCAAGGAAGCTAAGGACTTTGATAAGCTCAAGGAAGGGGTCCATCTCATATACGAGCAGTTGAGGTCGGTTCTCGTCGGTAGTGGGCTGGAAGCCATTGATCGGGTGGACGAACCGTTCGACCCCCAGCTTCACGAAGCGGTGCTGCAGGTTGAATCGGACGAGCACGAGGAGAATACGGTGGTCGAGGTAATGCAGAAGGGTTACTGCCTGAAAGGTAGGGTCATGCGCCCGGCCATGGTAAAGGTTACTCGGAAGGGATAGTTCCCTTATCCGGTGACGAGTGAGGAGGCCAAGCTTCTGAAATCTTGGTGCTTAAATAAAGCTTTGTAACTGCTAAAGCATACTTCCCGTGCGAATCGCGACAAAAAAGAGAAGGCCATGGGGGGAAGCAAAGCTCATAACGGGTGAGAAAAGATGAACACCACATATAAGGATTACTACCAGGTTCTGGGCGTCGGCAGGAACGCAACGGCCAAAGAGATAAAGAACACCTACCGGAAGCTCGCCCGCAAATATCACCCGGACGCCAACCCGAACGACCCAAAGGCCGAAGAGCGCTTTAAAGATATAAGCGAGGCTTATGAAGTCCTCCGGGACGAAAAGAGGCGGGAGGCCTACGACCGCACGGGCCGTTACTTTGCAGGAGGCGGGCCGGAGGCCGGGTGGCAGACGTTCGACCCGGGCGACCTTGGGTTCGGATTTGGAGATCTCTTTAGCGGCTTTGGCGGCTTTGGCGACGCAGGGAGCTTGCCTCGGAAGGGGAGCGACCTCGTCTACAATGTCCATTTGAGCTTTGAGGAAGCGATAAACGGCAAAGAGGTCAGTCTCGGAATTGACCGCGATGTCCCATGTGACGTTTGCCGCGGCGGCGGCGCCCAGCCGGGCACAAGCGTCTCCATCTGTTCCACCTGCGGCGGTAGTGGCAAGATCTCTGAAAACCAGGGCTTTTTCTCGGTAGCGCGGATCTGCCCGACCTGCCGGGGTCGCGGTCGCATAGCCGCTAGCCCTTGCAGCGCCTGCGGGGGTGCCGGTCACACCCTCCGCTCGACGGTCGAAAGAGTGAGGATGCCTGCGGGCGTCGTGGACGGTAGCAAGATCAAATTCAAAGGCAAGGGTCAGCCAGGCAAGAACGGCGGGCCCCCCGGTGACCTCTTCTTAATTGCAAAGGTCGAGGCACATCCCTGGTTCACCAGAAAGGGAGCGGATGTCCTTCTTGACGTACCGGTTACCTTCCCGGAGGCGGCCCTCGGGGGGACGGTCGAGATCCCGACGATAGAGGGGACGGTGGCGCTAAAAATTCCCGCCGGCACGCAGGACGGGCAGACCTTCAGACTCAAGGGTAAGGGGGCCCCCAAGCTTAAAGGAACCGGGAGCGGAGATATGCTGGCGACCATACGTATTCTCGTCCCCAAAGAGCTCTCCGGTGAAGAGCGCGAACTGGTCGCAAGGCTGGCCAAGCTTTCGAAGGAAGATCCGCGCCGGACGGCGTTTTCCTAGTCTCTTGGTCTCTTAGCCTATGGTCCCTTTGATAAGGCCATATACGTAGTTGTGACCAAGAGCAAAAATAGCCTTGCTCCAAGGTACCAAGGCACCAGGGTACCAAGGCACCAGAGAAGGAATGATGACCTTGGAAGATGAACCTTTATTCATGATAGGCATTGCGGCAAGATTGGCGGGCGTTCATCCCCAAACGCTCCGGATTTACGAGCGCAAGAATCTGATCTTCCCGAGGCGCTCCGCCGGTTCGACCCGACTTTACTCTGAGAAGGATATCGATCGCCTGAAGATGATCCAACGGCTCACCCAGGATATGGGGATGAGCCTGGCCGGTGTCGTGAAGTTCTTTGAGCTCGATGATGAGCTGGTTAGGGTGCGATCGGTAGTCGAAAGGCTGGAGCGCGATCTCGATGAGGCGCAAGCCGAGCTCAGATCAGCGCTAGAGCGAGCGTCTAAAAGGTATGAACTCGTCCCGATAACGAAAGGCGAGGTCGTGCTCAGGCGGTTGATCAAGGACGTGCGGTAATCCGTGCTTCACCGCCTTACATCTCTACTTGATCAACACAAGTGCTTCCAGTTTACAGTTGTCAGTTTACGGTTGACAGTTAAGACGCTTGGATGTTTGAGGACGGGTGCTATGCATTTACTGAGAACTAAGGAGTGTAAACTGTGAACTGGAAGCACCAATGCTGACTAAGCAGGGATGTGATGTGATGAAGCACGAGCTACCTTAGAAGGTGATTAAAATGATGCTCGATAAATTCACCATAAAGTCACAGGAAGCCCTTGCTGAGGCCGAAAGCCTTGCCCATAGTTACGGCCACGCGGAGGTCGCTCCCGAGCACCTTTTGCTGGCCCTCCTTAGACAGACGGAAGGCATAGTAAGACCGATCTTGAGCAAGCTCGGCGCCGTCCCGGCGGGGGCGGAAAGCCGCCTCGTCGAGCTCCTTGAGAGAAGGGCGAAAGTAACCGGAGCGACCGCTTTTATATCGCCCTCTCTCAAATCCGTCCTGGAGACGGCCTTCAGTGAAGCGGAGAGGCTGAAAGACGACTACGTCTCGACAGAACACTTGCTCCTGAGTTTATCATCGTCGGGAGGTGATGCCTCCTCCTTGCTCAAGTCGCTCGGAGCGACCCGAGAGGGAATCCTGAAAGCGCTCGCGGACGTGAGAGGCCCCCAGCGGGTAGCCGACCAGAATCCAGAGGACAAGTACCAGGCGCTCGAAAAGTACGGTCGCGACTTGACCAAGCTCGCCAGAGTGGGCAAGCTCGATCCGGTTATCGGTCGAGATGACGAGATCCGCCGCGTCATCCAGGTGCTTTCGAGGCGCACTAAGAACAATCCAGTCCTAATTGGGGACCCGGGCGTCGGAAAGACGGCCATCGCCGAGGGTTTGGCCGCGAGGATAGTCGCCGGGGACGTACCCGAAGGGCTGAAAGAAAAGCGAGTCATCGCCTTGGACCTGGGGGCTCTAATCGCCGGGGCCAAGTATAGGGGCGAATTCGAGGATCGGCTGAAAGCCGTCCTCAAAGAGGTAACCTCCGCGGAGGGCCAGATCATCCTCTTTATCGATGAGCTTCACACGCTTGTCGGCGCCGGAGCTGCCGAAGGGGCAGTCGACGCGGCCAACCTCCTCAAGCCGGCTCTTGCCAGAGGCGAGCTGCGGGCGATCGGCGCGACGACCGTCGACGAGTACCGGAAGTACGTCGAGAAAGACGCCGCTCTCGAGCGGCGCTTCCAGCCTATACTCATCGGTGAACCATCGGTCGAAGATGCGATCGCCATCCTCAGAGGCATCAAGGAGCGCTATGAAATCCATCACGGGGTGAAAATCACCGATTCCGCCCTCATCGCCGCGGCCGTCCTTTCAAACCGCTACATATCCGACAGGTTCTTACCTGACAAGGCGATAGATCTGGTGGACGAGGCGGCTTCGAGGCTGAGAATCGAGATAGATTCGCTCCCGACCGAGCTCGACGAGGTAGAGCGGCGTGCCAAGCAGCTTGAAATAGAGCGACAGGCGCTCAAAAAAGATTCGTCAAAAGCGACGAAGAAGAGGCTTGAGGCCCTGGAGAAAGAGTTGGCCGAGCTCAAAGAAGGGGGAAGCCAGATGCGGGCCCACTGGCGGAATGAGAAGGAATCGATCCAGAGGATCGGAGCCCTTAAGGAGAGAATAGAAAGGGCAAGAACGGAGAGCTCGACCGCGGAGAGAGAGGGCGATCTTGAAAAAGCGGCAAAACTCACCTACGGCGACATACCCGAGCTTGAGAGAGAGCTCACCGCCGAGAACGATCGATTGGCCGAGCTCCAGAAGGACGTGAAAATGCTGAAAGAAGAGGTTGATGAGGAAGATATCGCATCGGTCGTCGCCAAGTGGACGGGCATTCCGGTCGCCAGATTGATGGAAGGAGAGATCGAAAAGCTCGTCGATATGGAAAACCGGCTTAAGCGACGGGTCGTCGGGCAAGACGAAGCGGTTGCGGCGGTTTCGAGCACTATCAGGAGAGCTCGTGCCGGTCTTTCCGATCCAAACCGCCCTCTAGGGAGCTTTATCTTTCTGGGACCGACGGGGGTCGGCAAGACGGAGCTCACGAGGGCGCTGGCCGAGTTTCTCTTTGATGACGAGCGCTCGCTCATCCGAATCGATATGAGCGAGTACCTGGAGAAGCACGCGGTCGCGCGCCTCATCGGTGCGCCGCCCGGATACGTTGGCTATGAGGAGGGAGGCCAGCTCACCGAGGCCGTCCGCCGAAAGCCCTACTCGGTCATTCTCCTCGACGAGATCGAGAAGGCGCATCCCGACGTCTTCAATGTTCTTCTTCAGGTTTTGGATGACGGCAGGCTGACCGATGGCAAAGGCCGGACGGTCGATTTCAAAAACACCATCCTGATCATGACATCCAATATCGGAAACCAGATCATGCAGGATCTCGTCGATGTCGCCAAGCTAAAAGTGGAGGTCGAGGCGGCTCTAAAAGAGCGCTTCTCGCCCGAGTTCCTGAATAGAATCGACGAGGTCGTAATCTTCCGGCGCTTGGGCTTATCCGAGATCGAAAAGGTAGTCGATATCCAGCTCGGACACTTGCGAGAAAGGCTCGCTGAGCACGGGATATCGGTTGAATTGACGGAGGCCGCCAAAGAGCTCCTCGCCCTCGAGGGGTTCGACCCGACATACGGAGCCCGCCCGCTTAAACGGACGATACAGCGCCTGGTACAGGACCCGCTGGCAACCAAGCTCCTGTCGGGAGAGATCTCGTCGGGATCGAAGGTCGTGGTCGACAGTGTGAATGATGAGTTAACATTCAAAGTCTCCACGTCGGTGGCGAGCGCGTAAACTCGTCAGATTAGGCCGCCCTCGGGCGGCTTTTTTGTTAGTGGTGACGCTTTTCCGGGGAAGAACGCACCCTGGGAGATCCTGAGTGGTTTCCATCTGGCTTCGCACAATCTCCGTAGAGTTTGACGTCCAATGGGCGCCGAGCAAGCAAGAGACTAACGGGGGTGGAAAAGCGAGCGGCCTACCATTATATTGTTTAGTAGGTCTGGCGCCAGGTAGTCTGACGATTGGACAGCCGGCGCCAGGATAAAGGATGGGAAAAGTTTGAGCATAACGGTCGGCATACCTCAAGCGCTGCTTTATTATAAGTATTACCCGCTCTGGGAGGGCTTCCTCGGTGGGCTCGGGCTCGAAGTCGTCACGTCGCCGGCGACGAACAGGCGGATTCTTACCGCGGGCGTCGAAGCGGCGGACAATGAAATTTGCTTGCCCGTGAAAGTCTTCTACGGCCACGTACTGAGCCTTAAAGAGAAGGTCGATCTGCTCTTTATCCCGAGAGTTGTGAGCGTCGAGGAGGATGCTTATACTTGCCCAAAGTTTCTCGGCTTGCCGGACATGATACGAGCCGTGGGGGATATGCCGGAAGTTCTCGATCCGATCTTCAACTTTCGTCTCGGGAGCCGCCGGGTTTCCAGAGACGTCTACTCTTTCGCCAAACGATTCACCAAGCATCCAGCAAAGGTTTGGAGAGCCTGGCGGCACGGGGTCGACGAACAGAGGCGATACGTCGCCAAGCTCGAGTCAGGCTGGACTCCCGTCGAGGTCCTATCGGGTAAAGCACCCCCCGAAGCAAAGGGAGATATGACGATAGGGGTGGTCGGTCATCCGTACAATATCCACGACGAGTATGTGAGCATGAACCTCGTCAAACGGCTGCGCAAAATGGGCGCGCGGGTCGTCACGAGCGACATGCTTCCCCACCGGGTAGTCGAAGCCGAGGCCAACCGGCTGCCAAAAAAACTCTTTTGGACCTACGAGAAAGAGATCGTCGGGAGCGCCTTCTACTGGATGAGATCGGGCACGGTCGATGGGATGATCTACATGCTCTCGTTCGCATGCGGACCGGACTCGCTCATCCAGGTTCTCCTGGAGCAAGAGGCAAAGCGCGAGGGGGCCCCCGCTCTGATGCCGCTCGTCATCGACGAGCACTCCGGCGAGGCGGGGCTCGTCACCCGGGTCGAAGCCTTTGTTGATATGCTTGCCTGGAGGTTGAATTAGATGCCGGTCACCTGGCCGCACCTAGGGAACCTTGAAATAGTGCTCAAGGACCTGATAACGGCGGCCGGGCAGCCCTATATCCTCCCCCCAAAAAACACGGCCCGCACACTGCAGCTCGGGCTCCGTCACTCCCCGGAGTTCGCCTGCCTTCCTCTCAAGATAACAATAGGTAACTTCATCGAAGCTCTCGAGGCGGGAGCGGATACGCTCATTATGGCGGGCGGAATCGGCCCCTGTCGCTTCGGCTACTACGCCCAAGTCCAGCGGGCCATCCTCAACGACCTTGGCTACGACTTTGAGATGATAGTCTTGGAGCCGCCGGCCATGGGCTGGAAGCTCTTCGTCGACACGCTGAAAAGAATCGCCCCCGGCAAGAGCCTCTGGGAGATCGCCAAGGCCATCAAATTGGCCTTTCGCAAGGGCAGGGCGATCGACGCGGTCGAGCGGGAGGTCCTCAAATACCGCGCTTACGAAAGGAAGAAGGGGGCGACGACAAAGGCATACCGAGCGGCTCTGAACGTGCTTGACGAGGCTCTCTTTGAGAAGGACGCCATCGACGAGGCTAAGGAAGAAGCGCTCGGCCTGGTCTATGGCGTTGAGAAGGACGTGGACAGACCGGTTCTCAAGATGGGCATCGTGGGCGAGTTCTACCTTCTTCTCGAGCCGTTTGTAAACTTCGACGTCGAGGAATACCTCGGTCACTCCGGAGTCTCGATCGAACGCTCCGTTTACGTCTCGGACTGGATCAGCCCGGGCAATAACAACATTATCGGCGGTATTTCCGAAGAGGAGATAAAGCGAGCGGCAGCTCCCTATCTCAACCACTTCGTCGGCGGGGAGGGGCAGGCGACCGTCGGTCATACCGTCATCTATGCCGGCCACGGCTTCGACGGCGTCATGCAGCTCTTCCCGTTCACCTGCATGCCCGACACGATCGCCAAAAGTATTCTGCCGAGGGTCGGCAGGGATTTCGACATTCCGATCCTGTCGCTGGTAATTGACGAGCAGACGGGCAAAGCGGGCTTGATCACCAGGCTCGAGGCGTTTTTGGATCTTTTGTGGAGTCGACGGATGCAGCGCGAGAAGCGCCTCTTAAGCGTGTAGAGATTCTTGGCGCTCCTCTGTCTTATTTGGGAAGACAACCGTACGGCCATCCGGAACAGCACTTGGGCTTGTGACCGACAAGCGGAGGGATGATGAGGAAAGCAAATACAACCGGTATCCATTTGGGGATAGATGTCGGCTCGGTCTCGACCAACCTGGTCGCGCTGGGGGAAGATGAAGAAGTCCTCGCCTCCGTCTACCTGCGAACCCAGGGACAACCCATAGCGGCTGTCCAGAGAGGTTTGATTGAGCTTGAAGCACAACTGGAAGACGTCCCTCTTGAGGTGGGGAGCGTTGGCACCACCGGTTCCGCCAGGTACCTTTCGGGCGTGATCGTTGGAGCCGACATCGTCAAGAACGAGATTACCGCCCACGCGGTCGCGGCCTCATTTGTCGTCCCCGAGGTCAGGACGGTGCTCGAGATCGGAGGCCAGGATTCCAAGGTCATCCTTCTCAAGCAGGGCGTGGTCGTTGATTTTGCGATGAACACCGTCTGCGCCGCCGGCACCGGCTCCTTCCTAGACCACCAGGCTGCCAGGTTGGGGATTCCGATCGAGGATTTCGGCTCTCACGCTCTTAAAAGCAGCTCCGCCTGCCAGATTGCCGGGCGCTGCTCCGTCTTTGCGGAGTCGGACATGATTCACAAGCAGCAAATGGGCTATCGGGTGGAGGACATAATCTATGGCCTCTGCCAAGCGCTCGTCCGGAACTACCTCAACAACCTCGCCAAGGGGAAGGAGATAGTGGCGCCCGTCGTCTTCCAGGGCGGGGTCGCGGCAAACGCTGGCATGAAGAGATCTTTCGAGGACGCCCTCAAGACCGAGGTTATAGTTCCGAAGCACTACCACGTGATGGGGGCGATCGGAGCCGCACTCCTCGCTAAAGACTCCATAGGGAACGGTGAGACGAAGTTCAAGGGATTCGGAGCGTCTTCAATCGACTATCGCACGTCGAGCTTTAACTGCAAGGGCTGTGCCAACAACTGCGAAATCGTCAAGATTGAGGTCGAAGGGACGGTTCTCGCCCGTTGGGGCGGTCGCTGTGGAAAGTGGGAGGTCCAAGAGGTCGAAGAAGAAGCGGCCGTCTAGAAACTCGAGACTAGGAAACTAGAAACAAGAAAAGACACCAAGGCTATTATTGTGCAGATGAATTGAGCTCTACCAGCGCTTCCCAGTCAATACTTCCATCAGCATTGCAGAACTTCTCACCAAATTCCAGCGTAAACCTATTAAGCATCTTATTATAAGCTTCCTCGAACTCTTCATTTCTTTCTTTTGCCTGATGCCCCAATGGTTCAATGATTTCCGTAAAAAAACTCGAATCCCCTGAAATAAACTCCCAAAACCTTTGGCCACAGTATTTGACGTAGCCTGCCTCTTTATAAGGATGATCGTCGCGTCCGTAACAACATCCATTAACCGCCTCAACGTTTATCCTCGCGTTGCTCGTTCTTAAGACCTTTTTTGCGGTATTGAAGTTTCCGATATTATCTTCAACGTATTGAAATACATCACTTGGCGCTAAGGGTTTCATAAGATCCTTGATCTTCAAATAGATAGCAAGAGACGGGCTTGATCTCGCTCTCGACCATTCGATAATACTCGGGTAGAATCTCAATTCCTATCGAATTGCGCTTTAGTTCTTGTGCGGCTATTAGCGTTGTTCCTGAACCCATAAACGGGTCCAGAACTACGTCGCCTTCCTGAGTGAATAGCTTAATGAACCATTTAGGCAGCTCTTTTGGGAATGCAGCGCTGTGGTTTTTATTACTGCATTCTGTTGCTAAATGGACAACGTTAGTGGGATAAACCATATTTTTATCCAGCCAATTCGACACGTTTTTTCCAAACCCACTGCCGTTTCTAGCGTTATCTCGTATTTTATCTGTTTCGCTTAGATTCCTTAGCCTGCTCCTCGCCCAATCACCCATTGGTACCATGACAGTTTCCTGATACATATCAAATTTCTTCGACTTATTAAACTGTAGAAGCCTTTCCCAAGCGTCACGAAATCTGTTAGGCCATTTACCTGGATAGCAATTCTTTTTGTGCCAAATGAACTCTTCAGTCCAGAGCCACCCTTGTCTTCGCATTCCAAGGATTAGCTCCATGACATAAGTGGACCTTTCTCCATCAACTACCTTTTCTTTTATATTTAAAACGAAAGTTCCAGTTGGCTTTAGCACCCTAAGCAATTGTTCGGAAATTGGTATAAACCATTCGACGTATTCTTCTGGCTTAATGCCGCCGTAAGTGTTCTTCCGGCTGTCCGCGTAGGGCGGGGAAGTGAAGACTAGGTCGACTGAATTATCTTCCAATCGCTTCAACTTATCTTTGCAATCCCCGAGAATCAATTCGGCCTTGATCTCCATATACACCCCATGGTTATACAACATATTCTTTGCCACATAAAATCTGTTTGTCGAACATGCGTTTGCTTTATTAACTATAGCAAGAGCATTGATAAATGGCAAGAGCTCGACGAGGATCAGTCCTTATATATAAAAAGTTTCGGCAGTTCGCGGTTGACAGGGGAAACACGCGTACCTTAAAGCATTAATACGGCAATATCTAGACCTGCTCTAAGCTTGCAAGCAGCAGCCGCTCACCAGCGCTGGCAAACCGTCCAACTGCTTGTTAGAACCGCCGGCCCACGAGCCTTGACACCCACGCCTCAGGCGTGGATAAACAATGTAACACGATTCTTTATTTGGAGCGGGAATGTTCGAGATCCTTGGAAAAAGAGTTCTTCGACCGGACGTCTTCCTCGCACGGGTTTCCGCGCCGGCCATCGCCCGGCGAGCTAAACCGGGGCAGTTCGTCATCGTCCGCGCTCATGAGCAGGGGGAACGGATCCCGCTCTCGCTCGCGGACATCGACGTTAAAAATGGCACCATCACCCTTATTTTCATGGTGGTCGGAAAGACCACACGAGACCTCGCCACTTTCGATGTCGGCGACGAGATCGAGGACGTCGTCGGGCCCCTCGGCAGACCGACCGATATTGAACGGATCGGCCGGGTCGTCCTCGTCGGTGGCGGCTTCGGTGCGGCCCCTCTCTACCCAATCGGGCGAGCCTTTAAAGAGGCGGGAAATGAGGTTGTCGCGATCCTCGGCGCCCGCTCAGCCGACCTTCTGGTCTACGAGAAAGAGCTCGGCAGCGTCTCCGATCGCGTCCTCGTTACAACCGATGACGGCTCGAAAGGCATTAAGGGCCTCGTGACGGACGCCCTTAAGGAAGTGCTTGACGGTGCCGGACTGGTTATGGCGGTCGGTCCCGCCATTATGATGAAATTCATCTCTTTGGCCACGAAGCCCGCGGGCGTGAGGACGATCGTCTCCCTGAATCCTATTATGGTCGACGGGACGGGGATGTGCGGAGCCTGCCGCGTATCCGTCGGCGGAGAGACCAAGTTCGGCTGCACCGATGGGCCGGACTTCGACGGTCACCTGGTCGACTGGGAGCTTTTGATGGCACGTCAGAGGACTTACTTGAGCGAAGAGAAACAGTCGCTCGAAGCGGCTTGCTCTTGCGGGGGTGGGGAAGTTGTCCGATAAGCTTACGCGCACGCCGATGCTAGAGCAGGATGCCGCGGAAAGAATCACGAACTTCGACGAGGTCGCCCTTGGCTATACCGAAGAGCTCATGCTTAAGGAGGCCTCAAGATGCCTTCACTGCAAGGAGCCGACCTGCGTAGACGGCTGCCCGGTTAGCGTGCCCATCAAAGAGTTCATCGCCCTTCTCAAAGCAGGTGATTATGCGGGGGCGGCCGCCAAGATCAAGGAGAAGAACGCCCTGCCGGCCGTCTGCGGTCGCGTCTGCCCGCAGGAGAGCCAGTGCGAGAAAGTTTGCGTCCTCGCCAAGAAGCAGGCCCCGGTCGCCATCGGCCGCCTGGAGCGCTTTGCCGCCGACTTTGAGCTGGCCAACGGCTTCGAAGAACCGGCAAAACCAGCACCTACCGGGAAGAAAGTCGCCATTATCGGCAGCGGGCCGGCGGGGCTGACCGCCGCGGCCGACCTTGCAAAGCGCGGCCACGCGGTCACCGTCTTCGAGGCGCTCCATAAGCCGGGAGGCGTTCTGGTCTACGGGATCCCAGAATTCCGTCTCCCGAAGCGCATCGTCGAAGCGGAGGTGGAGAATATAGAGGGGCTTGGCGTCGAGATCCGTTTCGATTCAGTGGCCGGTCGCCTCTTCACCATCGATGGCCTCTTTGAAGAGGGCTTTGAAGCGGTATTCATCGGGACGGGGGCGGGCCTGCCCATGTTTATGGGCATCCCGGGCGAGAACTTGAACGGCGTTTACTCGGCCAACGAGTACCTGACGAGGACAAACCTCATGAAAGCCTATCTCTTCCCGGAGTACGACACGCCCATTAAACGGGCGAAAAGGGTCGCCGTCGTCGGGGGTGGAAACGTCGCGATGGATTCCGCCAGAACCGCCCTGCGCCTCGGGGCGGAGAAAGTCTACCTCATCTACCGGCGGAGCGAGGCGGAGATGCCGGCCAGGAAAGAAGAGCTCGATCACGCGAAAGAGGAGGGCATCGATTTCAGGTTCCTCACGAACCCCAAGCAAGTGCTCGGCGAAGAGGGCTGGGTTGCCGGTTTGGAATGCGTGGCTATGGAGCTCGGAGAACCGGACGAGTCGGGCCGCAGGAGACCGATCGAGGTGCCCGGTAGCGAGTTCACAATAGAGGTCGATGCGGTCATCATGGCCATCGGGACGAAGGCCAACCCGATCGTTCCCACGACGACCCCTGGACTTGATGTGACGTCGCGCGGCTACATCGCCGCTAACGAAGAAACGGGCGCCACCTCGCGACCCGCCGTCTTTGCGGGGGGCGACATCGTTACCGGCAGCGCGACCGTCATCCTGGCGATGGGGGCCGGACGGAAGGCGGCGGACGCCATCCACGACTACCTGACGAACTCAAAACCATAACCACGATTCGAGCATTCGGATCCGGCCCGTGCCTCTATGCCTACCTGCACCGCCTTTTCAGCGCTTGGCCTTCCTGCGATAACGTCTTAGGATGTAAGTGATGACGGCGTACCCGATGGTGAGTAGCAGAAGGATGATCCCCAACAAGACGGATGACCTTGTTAAGACGTTCAGCACCTGACTGATCTGGTTCGCAAAGTAGAAGCCGGCTATACCGAAAGCGCCGGCCCAGATCAGCGCCCCGAGATAGTCATAGAAAACATACCTCTCCCAAGACATTGTTCCCGAGGCACCCGAGGTTATCGCCACCGTAAAGCGCCCGCCGGTGATAAACCTGCCGAAGGTCACGGCGTAAGGCCCCCGGCGATGGTAGAACGAGTCTATCTTCTCGAGCGTTCGTCTATCTATCGACAGCCAGTCCCTGAGCTTGGCAATGGCTTTACGTCCCCCAAACCTGCCGATGAAGAAGATGACGCTATCCCCGAGGACCGCGCCCGCCGCCCCGACCAGGATCACGAAGGGCAAGAATATCTTACCGTGGAGGGCAAATGTGCCTGCAATCAAAATGAAGATTTCGCCGGGCACCGGAATGCCCATGTTTTCGAGGAAAGTCGCTACGAATATCGCGAGATACCCCCAGCGAGCGATGAAAGGCGAAAGCCGCTGAATCACGTTCATAAGGCTTCGATTCCTCTGTGGTCGTTAAACAACCAATATCTCTTCAGAAGATAGACCTGAGCGGCCGACTGTCGTTACGACGCTGGAAGTGCTTGGCAAGCGGGAAGATACCGGAAGCCCATAACCTCCAACGAAAAACAGGTCACCAACGGAGAGCCTGAGCTCCCGCGTGACCAATTTCTTTTCCGCTCTTCGATTAAAATTCCCTGGAAAGCTCCGTTCAAACTAGCTAGGCTAGTCGAACCATCAGGCTGATGCTTGAGATGGAAAGGGAGCCGGCCTTGGAGTAAATAAGCGATAATTAAGGGGTTCTGGATTTCACAATCCGTCGTCGCTATAAAGCTTGAGGGAGACTACCTCTCGTTTGAACCAAAAGCCTCACCAAGGCCCTGGACGGCTTTGGTAAGCTGCTCGTTGAAGAAGGCTCTTACGGCCGATTTCTCGGCCGTTCCGTTACGAAACTTTCGGGCTTGAAGCGCCATTCCGGGGATGACGCCGGCACTGACCAGGAGCTGCTTAAACCACGAAGAGATTTTTATAGGCGTCGTTTCATGCATCTCTATGCTGTGCCTCAGGTCGGCCGCCGTCTTGCCTTTAAAAGCAGTCGCTGCCGCACCGATTGATCGGGCGGTGTGTGCGTCGCTTCCACCCAGCCTCGCCAGACCCCCGAGTGGTCTAATCAACCATTTTGAAAGGAGGTTTGAATACCAGGTGGTAGGGTTGGCGTTCAGTTCCTCAAAGCCATCGAGGTCGAGAGAGCGAACGTTTTTAAAACCAATGCCCACGCCCCCAATCACGCTTATGGAGAGAGCGAAGGGATGCGGGGCGATCGCCAGCCCTCCCTGTTCATGAATGAGATCGATCGTCTTCTCAACCGACAAGCCTCGCTCGATCTCGTCGGTGAGGAAAAGCCCGATTATCTCGCCCGACCTGGTTGAAATTTCTTCGCCAACGACGATCTCGAAGCTATATCGGTCTTGAAGCGAGGCGGCGAGAGCCGACCCCTTGATAGTGTTATGGTCGGTGATCGCGATTACGTCGATGGACGTTTGCCATTCGACGTGATCAAGTATCCGCTTGATAGATGAGACGCCATCGCTGAAGCGCGAATGGATGTGAAGGTCAGCGTAACCGAAATCAGACGTAGACGCGTATCTCATCTTTCTCCTCGATTATTAGGTCTTTTATGAGAGAGCAGACTTCGGCGGAGGCCGAAGGGTTGGCAAAGCCGGCGATCGAATCGACAAGCTCCTGCCTCTTTGCGCTGGACGACATGAGCTCGCTAACCCGGCGAGAGATGTCGGAGGCGTCACATAGGAGGCCGTTCCCATTCCCACCCGGCGCTCTCCAGAGAAGATGATCGATGATCGACTGCTCCTGGCCGGGGAGCGCTCCTATAAAGAGAGTGGGCGTCTGAGAAGCAGCCGCCTCAACGAGGGTACTCGGACCGGACTTGGTTATCAGAAGATCGGCCGCTTTTAACCACTCGTCGACGTTCTCGACGAAGCCTAGGACCTTTGCCGATTCTTCGAAGCGGCGTTCGATCTTCTTTTTCAACTTTGAATTACGCCCGGTGAAGATGTATAACTCGAGTCCGGGCAGATCGGCAAGCTCCTTCACGGCTTGCTTGGACAAGCCGACGCCCTCTCCGCCCCCCATCATAAGGACGGTGAAGCTCTCTCTCCCTATGCCGAGCTTCCCGCGTAAGCCAACCAGATCGTCCGGCGGGATGAAGAAACTCCTTCGAGTCGGGAGCCCGGTCACGAAAACTTTTTCGCCAGGTATTCCCAACCCGACCAGCTCGTTACGGACGAATTCAGTCGGAGCGCAATAAATCGATGCCCGCCGTGAGAGCCAGGCGGGGTGGACTCGCGCCATGTCCGTGACGACGACGGCGAATGGCACTCCCCTGTCCCAAGCGACCTCGCCAATCAGCTCGTTGACTAAAGGAATGACCGATAGAACTGCGGATGGATTGAGCTCATCAAAAAGCTCCTCGACCCTGTCTTTCGTCCACAACCGGGTCAATCCCTCGATCGTTGAGAAACGATTGCCGCTCGATGTCGACTCAAAAAGCAAGTTCCAAAGCGCCGGTGAGCGACGAACTATCTGCCGGTGGGCATTGTTAATCAGCGAGAGCGGAAAGTCGAGAAGCTCTTCGAAAGCGTTGACCACCGTGAGATCGAACCCCAGGAGCGCCCCTTCAAAGCGCTCCTTCAGCGCCAGACCGACACTCTTATGCCCCCCACCGGCTTCGGCGGTCAGCATTAATATGCTGCGATTATTTGCCACAACTATTGCTCCAACCCCTAATATCACGATGAGAAATGCAGGATCAGCACTCTTGCGCTTGCATAGTAACCTTGACGAAAAAATTAGACTTCAACTTATGCAAACTTTAACACGTTACGGGCCTTTGTCAAAATACCGTATTTTCGAGCATCTGAAATCTAGTCGTGATAATGATGATTTCGAGTGCTTTTTCGTGAGGCAATTCGAGCTTGCGACCTGGTTGAAAACGCGTATAATAATGGTCGCGCGCAAAATGCGGAGAAAAGCGCGGGCATAGTTCAGTGGTAGAACGTCGGCTTCCCAAGCCGAAGATCGCGGGTTCGAGTCCCGTTGCCCGCTCCCAGCTCAGAGAGGGTATTGGAGTTTCCCAAGCCCTCTCTTTTTCGTCTCTGTCTACCATCTGTCTACCACTTCAAACCAAAAGCCCTCAAAAACGGCCTCAAATTTCGGCCCTATCTTCACCCTCACGGCGTTTTTCACCCTTCCCGTCCGTTGGATAGGCAAGCGAAGAGAAGGGCGTAGAAAGGCTCTCAGGGCTTCATCTAACACTTTTCTAACAGGGCCTCGGATTGGAAGGGAAAGAGCGCCTCCCGCCCGCTCCCCGCCTTTTGGCTTCACGTGCTTTTATGATGCTCTGTGTCGATCATGACCGTTATGAGGCGCACGTCTGTGACGACGCCGGTGCGGTCTACGATGCCCTAGTCCAGGACGGCTATGAAGACGACGAGGGTAAGAGGCGCCTTTCCTGGCTGGCTAAGGAAGTCCTGGAAGAGCTTTCCGGGAAAGAAGAGGCGCTCAAGTCGATCCTCTTTGAAGAGATATAGTACTATCCCCATACTGAGCGGCGCTTATAAACCAATATAGCGCTTTGTTTACCAGGGGAAATAGAAAAGGCCGGGAAGGGATGACCACCCGGCCTTTTCTTCATCCCAATCCTCTGAGTTTAAAGAATCACTTGTAATTGCCGATTCTTTGGGGTAGATTAAAGCTACAAAGACCTAGTCCTGAATTGTCACCGTATGGTGCGCGTTCCTGGATAACTCCAGGATAGGGACTAGGTCAGGTTGTTTTATCAGACGAAACGCCATATATTCTCGATCCTTGGTTGTATTATCTTAAGGTAATCCTGGGCATCCTGCTTATCACCGTCACCAGCGCGTCTTATGCTACCTACTACCATATCAGCGAGCTGGATAAGATCGTCACGGTGTGATTCCCGAAATTGCACGTCGCTTATAATATCCGGGCCTAATTCGCGTCTCAGGTACACCTTGAGTTTACGCTTGACCTCTCGGCTACCGCGTCCGTCGAGGCGCAGTTTGGCTTTCGAGATAGTTCCTCCATGGTTTTTCAGCAGCGATTTTATGAAGAAGTTATAAAACGATTCTTTTTGTTCTCGGAGCGTCTGGCTATAGATACAGCCCTTTTCAACGTAAATTGCGCGCACCCTGAAACCACAGCCGGCGACTCCGTCAAGGAAGCGCATCCGAAAGGCGCGATTCATGCTATTGAAATGGAACTCAAATGCAGGGTGCAGCTTCATCTCTTGCCGTATTGCTTTAATCCGCTGATATGTCGCTTGCGCATCCTCTGCTGTATCGAAGATGACCGTAGCAACTGCGAAAGATTTGGTTGCGCCCTTGGCTACCTTAAAGCCGGGGTCTCCCGAATCGTCGAGAAAGATCAACATGGCGTAATTCTATCATGTGAAAGAAAAGGCCAGGCATAAAACCCGGCCTTTACTTTGTCCAGAGACGATACCCCAGGCCAAGGGGCCAAGGGGGACGTTGGTTGCCAGCGTTGCTTTATCTGCTTATCCAGTCGTTTAAGTCTACCGTCGCGGCTAGATCACGTCCCCGAAGGAGTAATCTCGAAACTGTTGAGCGGTGGATATTCAAGAGGCCGGCGGTTTGGGCGAAGGAGAGGCCGATCTGTGAAACCGCAAGGATAGCAAGCCTTAGTTGTCTTGACATAGGCTAAGTTTACAGGGTTCAGCGTATGATTGCAGCTTGCGCAACCAACGTCCCCTCTCTCCCTCTCCCTAAAAAATGATTCTCCCGGCCCAGCCGACAAACATCAAAAACCATCCTAGCCCGGTAGCGATAAGCCAGCAAGCGATAATGATGCCGAGTGCTGCGCTCCGGCCAAGCCATCGCTTTAGCATGGCATAGACAGGGAAATTTACGACGGGAGCGCCAAGCATAAACGAGACGGCGCTTGCCAGCGGCACGCCCTTGGACAGCATCGTCTGGACGAGCGGTACGTCGGTCCCAACGGCAAGGAAGAGGGGGAACCCGCTAACGGCGGCGAGCGCCGGACTCCACCATTGACCGAGGAATGCCGTGAGCGTCTTCGGCGGGATGACGACCTCCAGCATAGCGGCCAAAACAAGGCTCAGAATGAGCCAGGGAAAGAGTATTCGTATGCTTAAACCTAGCAGTCGCAAGTAAGATCGCCAGGGATAAGTCTTCTCCCACTCCTCAGGATTCGGGCGGATATCGCAGTAGTCCGGCTCGCAGATGGAGAGCCAGTCGACCGGGGGGCTCAGCTTAAGCCCCTCTTGAAGCCGCGTATGGGCAAGAGTGCCGGCGACCACGCCGAAAATTATGACGGAGCCCAGCCTCAAAAGGGCGAACCTCCAGCCTAGAGAAAGGGTGAGGACTATCGCCGGCAGTGAAAGCGCCGATCCGGCGATGGCGAATGAAAGTGTCGGCAGCAGCCGACCGCCCATCCCCCTAAACCGCGCCGCCAGGGGAATCTTTCCGCCTGCCGACTGGGGAAGAACGGCCGACGTGATAGAGGCGATGAGGGAGCCGGGAAGACCACCGGTCATAAAAACCTTGGACAGTCGATCTCTTGGGAAAAGTTCGTCAAAAGCAACGGCTGCACCCAGTGATATAATTAGCAGCGGCGCCAGAACGGCACCGTTCTTGCCAATATGTTCGAGGATGCGGATGAAATCCATGGAAGCGACCTCCATCGAGAGTGTAAGGTGTTTGGTCGCCATCATCAAGGAGAGCTATTGAAAGACGTCCTGCGAACCCGGAAGCTTGCCGAGAGAAACGCGCTCGAACAGGTCGTGCGGGTGGAAATGAGCGCCCTCGTAACCAACCGCTTGCTTGATTTAAAGGAGTTTAAGCTCTCAGGAGTCGTCATGGCCTACGCCTCATTTGGGAGCGAGGTTGAGACCCGGGTGCTGATAGACGCATCGCTGCGAGCAAGCAAGCGTGTGGTCCTACCCGTTGTTGAAAGAGAGCGGCGGCTTCTGCTTGGCGAGATATGGGATACGTCCGAGCTCGTCCCGGGCGCTTTCGGCATCCCGGAACCGGCCAGGGAGGCGCTCAGCCTCGTCGAGCCGGAAGAGGTGGATTTGGCGATCGTTCCCGGGGTCGCTTTTGACTGTCGAGGATATCGCGTCGGGTACGGTGGTGGCTACTACGATCGATTCTTGAGACTACTCCGGAGCGACGTCCCGAGAGTGGCTCTTGCGTTCGACATGCAACTGGTCGACGCGGTGCCGGCCGGCGATCTCGACCTGCCGGTCGACATGATCATTACCGAGAGCCGGATCATTGCTTGCCAAAGCGGTCGGTAGGTTGCTTGAACTGCGGCACGAGGGGATAGAAGTCGAGGACCCTGCGTTCAGCGTCGGTCAAGCTGTCGTAGGCGGTTCGATAGAGCTTCTCGGCGACCTGGCGCCCGGTTACGCTTGAAATTAGGTCGACCTCCGTCCGCAAAACCTCCCTGAAAACCTCGATCTCTTGGCGGAAGTCAAGGTTGTCGTCAAAACCGATCTCTAAGCGACCGCCTGCCACCAGGACGTCAATGCCGGCGTTGACCATGAACTCGTTTAGCCTGGCCTCCAGGCTGCCGGTGACCCGGGGCCCGGCAAGCTCACCGTACCCCTCGATCAACAACTCCCCGATCTTAACAACCGTGCTTCGCACCCACCTCTTGCGGAGGTCGACGCTGGCGGACGGTGTTCCGGCGACCGCCTCCTTTTTGCCCTTGACCGCCCTGACGAATAATCCGATGAGATAAGGGTCGAATTGGGTTCCGGCACAGCGCTGCAATTCGGCGAGCGCTTCATCGACCGACCTCGCTCTCCGGTACGGGCGGTCAGAGATCATCGCGTCAAACGCGTCCGCGATGGCGAGGATTCGCGAAGTCAAGGGTATTTCGCCTTTCGACAGCCCGGCTGGATAACCCTTTCCATCATACCTCTCGTGGTGGTGGCGGACGACCGGGGTTATCGGCCAGGGGAAGGGAGCCGCGGAGAGGATGTTCGCACCGACCAGCGTGTGCTGCTGAATGGCCGATTGCTCTTCCTTGGAGAGCGTGCCCGGTTTGACCAGAATATCGTCTGAGACGCCTATCTTGCCGATATCATGCAGATAAGCTGCGGTCTCCAGCGATTGTTTCTGGAGCTCTGAAAGGCCAAGTTCGCCAGCGAGGAGCATGGAATACCTCGCAACCTGTTCCGAATGGCCGCGGGTATAAGGATCTTTGGCTTCGACCGCGTTCGCAAGAGCTTTTACCGTATTTACCGACGACTCCCGCAGGCCGTTAAAGAGCCTGACTTTTTCGACTGCGACCGCCGCCTCACCGCCGAGCGTGGAAAGAAGCCGTATCTCACCGCGGGAGAAACCCGGATTTTTGCGCGAGACCGCCATAATCCCGTTTGTACTGTCGCCAAGTCGAAGTGGGATGCAGGCGACATGGCCGAGGTTTGGATCGTCGTGCATCACGGGCGCGGATGATTTTTCAAGATCGGCGACGGCCAGATCTCTGAGGACGGCTGCACGCTCCTCAGAATCGACGTGATTGAGGGCTCGCCAGGTCTCCGGCAAAAGGCCGATCCCGCCGTCGTTGGCCAGACCAATATAGCAAGCCTCCGCCTTGGAAAGCTCGAGGGCCGGTGCTATCAGAGCATCCATGAGCTGTTCAAGGTTGGATGTCCGGCCGAACGCGGCGCTCACGTCGTGCAGGACTGAGAGCTCGTTGATGCGGTGGGTGAGCTCCTCGGCGCGCTGCTCGAGGCTATCAGCCATCTTGTTGAATATCTCCGCCAGGTCTCCTATCTCGTCGGCGCTTTGGACGGCGACGCGCTCACTTAAGTTCCCGGAGGCTATTGCTCTAGCGGCGTCGGCGACCTTTTCGAGCGGATTGCTTAAACGTTTGGAGATTACATAGCCGATGAGCCCCATAACGATGACGACTAGAGTATTCAAGAGTATGGTATTCGTGACCACGTCCCGCTTCGCAGCATTTACCTCGATGTCGCTCGAGAGCAAGACGAAAGAGCCGATTACTTCGCCGTGAAGTTTGAGTGGGACCAAGATCATCCGCTGGGGATTGCCAGGGTCATCGGTGGTCGTGATCTCGTCCTTGTCTGCATCGGCGACTCTGCCGACGGCCCGGTCAACGTTGATAGCGCGCACTTGTTCGTTGGTTAGCGTACTCGCCGCCAGCTTTCCATCCAAGAAAAGCGCCAGGTCGTAATGGAGGTCTTCTTTTATCTCTTTCAAGATGGGGTTGACGTCGATTCCAACGAGAACCACCCCAATAACGCCTTGGGCCGAGCGGACGGGGTTGATTCCAACGAGCTGGAGCCCTCGTTTCGTCTCGACCAGATTGGCGCTGTTCATTTCGACTACGCCCTGCTTGAAAAGAGACCACTCGGATATCGTAGCCTGGTTATTCAGCAGCCCGCCATTGCCCTCCAGAACCCGGCCGTTCCGATCGGCGACGGCAAAGGAATCGACGCTGAAAGAAGCTTTTATGGGTAAGAGCTCACGGAGTAGCCTATGCGGATCGCCGGCAGCCAGAGCGGCCGACACTTCTTTCCGGTCGGCCATAGCTTGAGAGCGGAGCCGGACCTCTCGTTCCTTCTCCCAGAAGAAATCCTGGACGGCGAGAGCGCCATCGCGCATGTGCTGGTTGGCCGCTTGCTCGATCTTTCCCGCGATCCAGTTTCTGGCTATCGGCCCGGCGATCGAGGCCACGACGATGTTGAGCAGGGCGAAGGGTATGATTATCTTATACGCGAGCGGAACTCTTTTCTGGTACACTTTCAAGCCCCTATTTTGCTGGAGCAAACCCGTTGCGCAACATTAGCTCACGCCCCTCTTTCGCCGTTGCAAAGTCGATGAAAGACCTGGCGGCATCGGAGACTTTTTCCTTGGTCACAATTCCCAGAGGCCTGATGATCGGATACTTGGCGTCCATGATGTTCTGAACGCTGGGGGCCACGCCGTCCACGGCCACCAAATTTAATCCCAGCTTCTGGCTCACCGCTGAGCCCAGAGAGAGATAGCCGATACTTGAGGGGGTGTCTTTCAGGGAAGTGATCATGTCCTTCTCATAGTAGAGTATTACGGCCCTATCGGTTGTCTTAAAGAACTCGGGAGATCCTAAAATATATTTTCGAAGGATCATTTTGGCCGACTCATCCTCGTTTCTGTCGAGGACGATAATCGCCCCGTCAGGACCCCCGACTTCTTTCCAATTCGATACTTCGCCGGAGTAGATACGCTTAAGAACGTCCTTCGATAGACTGGTGATCCGCGTATCGGGATGCGTAGCGACCGCCAGACCATCGTCAGAGAGGAGAGTGTAGGTGAGGCCCAATTCCTTCTCCTTTTGCGTCAGCTCGCGAGAGACCATTCCGATATCGAGAGTGCCGTTCGCCGCTCCCTCTATCCCCCCCTTCGAGTGAACGCTCGGCAGAAAAAAGAACTCGACTTCGGGATTTCTGCGGTGGTAATCGTCGGCCAATATCTTGATGAGCGGATAGGCGGTGCCGGAACCGGAGATTCGCAGTTTGGTCACTTTGCCGGCGGGCGAGACTTCCGTCTTTGTCTTTGCACAGCCGGCAAGGCCGATGATCGTGATTGCCATCACGACTGAGACCGTAATTAACCTTAACAGCCGCATCTTACCCCCATTTGGTCTCCGAGAACTAGGAAATGATCGTAAGTCTACCTGTCCGGCGCCGTCCTTAGCCGCTGACGAGCGAAGGCTGCCCGGCCTCGCACCGCTCAACAAGGCGCTGCCATTTATTGCTCACCAGACGCTGGTACTCTTCGAGAAGAGTCTCTTTCCCCGGCTTAAACAGGTGCTTGAACCGGCCCTGGAGCTTCAGCCACTCCGCTATGGGCTTAAGATCTTTTGGCTTAAAGCTCAGGCGCCAGACGCCGTCCTCCACCTCGAAGAGCGGCCAGTAGCCGGTCTGTACGGCGAGCTTTGCCAGCTCTATGGTCTTCTCATTTGGAAAACGCCAGCCTCGAGGACAGGGCGCCAGAACATTAAGAAAGGCCGGTCCGTCCACGGCGAAAGCCTTCTCTGCTTTCTCTACCAGGTCCTTCCAGTGAGAGACCGAGGCTTGTGCAACATAGGGCACGCAATGATCGGCGACTATCGCTGCGAGATCCTTCCGCCACTGCAGCTTGCCGGGTACCATCTTTCCAGCCGGAGAGGTCGTCGTCGACGCCCCGAACGGCGTCGCACTGGAGCGCTGGATGCCGGTGTTCATGTACGCTCCATTGTCATAACAGACGTAAACCATGTTATGACCGCGCTCCATCGCCCCAGAGAGCGACTGGAGCCCGATATCGTACGTGCCGCCGTCTCCACCGAAGGCGACGAACTTGACATCTTTGTCTATCTTTCCCTTCCGCTTAAGAGCCCGGTAAGCGGCCTCGACGCCGGCGATGGTCGCCGCGGCGTTTTCGAAGGCGTTGTGGATGAAGGGTGTTTTCCAGGCGGAGTAAGGATAGGGCGTTGTCGATACCTCCAGGCAGCTCGTCGCCGAGCAGGCCACCACGGGCGCGTTGGCTCCCAGAAGCACCTGCCGGACGGCGATCGAGGCGCCACACCCGGCGCAGAGACGGTGCCCGCCGGTCAAGAGATCGGGCCTATGGGTTAGCTCTTTCAGAGATGCCATCCGTAACTACTCCTTTATTCCCAGATAAACAGGGCTCTTGATCGTTTCTCCACCCGCGACGTTGATGAGGTCCTCGACGACTCTCTCTATCTGAGTCGGACCGGTATCTCGACCTCCCAGACCGTAGATGTAGCCGACGACCGCCGGCTTTTTATCCAAATCGTAGAGGGCCGACTTCGTTTCAGTATAGACGGGACCGCCCTCCGCCCCGAAGGAGTCGGAGCGGTCCATAACGCCAACGGCCTTGAGATGTGATAGCGCCCGGGCGACGCCCCGCGCCGGGAAGGGCCTGAAGAGCCTTAATTTTAGAAGCCCCACCTTGACGCCTTTTTCGCGGAGAACATCCACTGCATATCGTGCAGTTCCGGCCGTCGATCCCAACACCACCATGCCCACTTCCGCATCATCCAGGCGGTAGGTTTCAAAGAAATCATACCTTCTACCGGAAATGGCGGCATAGGCATCGAATACCTCCTTGACAACCTGGCGGGCGGCATCCAGAGCGGCGCGGAGTTGCCTCTTCTGCTCAAAGTAGTAGGGCGGCAGCGAGAAGGAGCCGAGCGTTACCGGATTATCCAAATCGAGCAGCGGGTTAACGGGTCTATGCTCGCCGACGAACTCTCGCACGACGGCGTGGTCAAGGAGATCAAAGCGGTCGATCGCATGGGAGACGATGAAGCCATCCAGGAGAACCATGACCGGAAGGCGTACGCTTGGGTCCTCCGCGATCCTAATCGCCATAATCGTGTTATCGTACGCTTCCTGAGCATTTTCCGAAAAGAGCTGGACCCAACCGGCGTCCCTAGCGCCCATCGAATCGGAGTGGTCGCAGTGTATATTGATCGGGCCGGAAAGCGCCCTGTTAACATTGTGCATAACTATCGGGAGCCTCATCGCCGAGGCTATATAGAGCTGCTCCCACATATAGGCCAGGCCCTGTGAAGAGGTCGCCGTCATGACGCGAGAGCCCGCAGCCGACGCGCCGATGCAGGCGCTCATCGCTGAATGCTCCGACTCGACATTTATGTATTCCGTATCGACCTCGCCGTTGGCGACGTAATTGGCGAATTCTTCCACTATGGTCGTCTGCGGGGTGATCGGGTAAGCGGCGACGACATCCGGGTTTATCTGCTTCATCGCGTAAGCGCAGCCGATATTACCTGTCATGGCTACCGTTCTTGCCATCAGCGATCCTCCTCCTGAGCCGATTGCTCATCAACCATGGCTATCGCTTTGAGCGCGCAGACTTCGGAACATATGCCGCACCCCTTGCAGTGATCGAGGTCGAAACCGGCGAATTTCTCATCCTCGACGATCACGGCGGTATCAGGGCAGAATATCCAGCACTGCAGGCAGTTGTTGCACTTGCCTTCGAGAGTAGGTCTTAGAGTGCGCCAGCCACCGGTCTTGTAGTATTGCGCGTTCCCGGCTTCCAAAATGGCCGCTCCGGCGGGATGTTCGCACCACTTCCATCCCTCGGCGCCCTCGATGTTCCACTTCATAGCTATTCTCCTTTAGCCTCCTCGTACGCTTGCTCGAGCGCCCTTACGTTCCCTTCTATCACGTCCGACGCGAACTTCTTCCCAAAGCTGGCCTGCAGATGGGACCTGATATCCTCTAATCTCATCAATGCGGTCGCCTTGGCAAGCGCCCCCAGCATCGGCGTATTAGGAATCGGCTTGCCGATCGTATCAAGGGCTATTTGCGTGGCGGGTACCGTAAAGACGCTCCTTCCGACGAGGCCCATCGAGGCGCGAATCTCCGCCGGAGAGGCATCCGTATTGATGATCAAGATGCCTTCATCCGCAAGACCGACCGTCACATCGATCGATTTTAAGAGGGTCGGGTCGAGGACGACGACTATATCCGGATTGGTGATGCTTGACTTTATGTAGATGGGATCGCCGCTTATGCGGGTGAATGCTTGTATAGGCGCTCCCATGCGCTCGGGGCCGTACTCTGGAAAGGCCTGGAAATACTTGCCCTGGGAAAGCGCCGCCTCAGCCAGGAGTTTTGCGGCTGTGACTGCCCCCTGGCCTCCCCGAGCGTGCCAGCGAACTTCCGTTAACTTCTCCACCTGACACCTCCAAGTGCAAAATCTGCAAACAAGAAGCTTCCAATAGAGCTTGCAACAGCCTGAAGCGACAGACGGGCCTCGGCAGTCCTTACATTTTGCTACATTTCACGCCGTCCTTCAAGCGCCTTTCCGAGCGTTACCTCGTCGGCATACTCGAGATCTCCGCCGACCGGCAATCCGCTCGCTATGCGCGTAACCTTCACGCCGAGCGGCTTAGTGAGCCTGGCGATATACATCGCGGTTGCCTCTCCCTCGATATTGGGATTGGTCGCTATGAGGATCTCGGCGACGCCCCCCTCCAATCTGGCGAGAAGCTCTTTAACCCTGATGTCTTCGGGGCCCACCCCATCGATCGGCGATATCGCCCCCTGCAGAACATGGTAAAGGCCGTGAAATCCTCCCGTTCGCTCGAGGGCGACGATATCCCGTGCCTCCTCGACCACGCAGATAATGCTCCTATCCCGCTGCAGATCGGTGCAAATATCACATCGCTCGTTGACGGAGACGTTAAAGCAATCGGTACAAAACCGCACCTTTTCTTTGACCTCTGTTATTGCTATAGCCAGACGCTTAGCTTCCTCGGATGACGCTTTTAGAAGATAAAAAGCGAGCCGCTGGGCGCTCTTCGGGCCGATGCCGGGGAGCTTTGCGAGTTCATCGACGAGAGCCGCGAGCGGACTTGCGTAGTAGGACATTCTAAAAAGTTCACCGCTTTCTTGATATGACTGGCGAGGGAGCGCTTGATAAATAGATTTATTGCCGTAAGCTTAGATCAATATCCCGCCACGTCGACAAATGGGCACGCTATCGGCGTGCCCCTACAGGCCTGGCAGGCCCATGCCACCGGTAAGGCGACCCAGCTTTTTGGCGGCAAGCTCCTGCGCCTCGCGCATCACCTCGTTCACTGCCGCTATTATCGTCTCCTCCAACATCTCAACGTCTTCCGGATCAACCGCCGACGGATCTATCTTCAATTCAACCAGCTGCTGTTTGCCGGAGGCGACTACCTTGACCGCGCCTCCCCCCGCTGATGCCTCAACCCTCTCGTCTTCCAGCTCCTTTTCAACTTTGGCCATCTCGGCCTGCATCTGCTGGAACTGCTTCATCATCTTGCCGTAATCGCCCTTCATTCATCCTCCTCAAGAACGGATGGTTCTCCGGAATAAACCGTGGATTCCCCAACTATCTTAGCATCAAATTCATCGGCGACAAACCCGACTACCTCCTCGATTGAGAGCATTTTGGATTCGTCCGCCTTGCTCTTAAGAGGTTTTCCGGCTTGGCAGTCAAGCGAAATATCAATGCCGACGATCGCTTTTACCGCTTCAATAACATTGGCGGCATACTCTCCCTCCACCTTCTCCCGGTGGAAGCTCGCCCATGGTCCAAACTCGAGAACCAGCCGGCCACCCTCGAGAGATATCGGTTTTGACTCGATCAGGCATGCTCGAGCGGCGGGCTTCTTTTTCCTCAGTCGTTCAAGGATAGCATCCCAGGCTTGGGTGACCTTCACAAGCGCTTCATCCCCGGCCAGCTCCGGTATCTCCCTTACAACCGCCTCTTTCGCCTCTTTCGTAATGCAGGACTCAGCTTGAGGCTCAAGTTGGACCCCGCTCGATTCGCGGATGGCTTCGCCGCCCGCCATAGCAGCCTCCACCCGTTCTAGCCGGTATAAAATTCCATCCAGCGAGATATCCATTCCCGGCTTTGCCAGCTTGACTATCGTCATCTCAAGCACAAGGCGCGCTTCCGGGCCGCGAGCTCTCTCATACGCGTCTCCGAAAGCCTCAAGGAACGCGATGGTCCTCGATGGCCTCACCCTTCCCGCCTGCTCTTTTACCTTCTCAAGATCATCTCCCACGAGATCGGAGAGCGCCATCCCGGGCTCCCCAGTGTTCTGCAGAATAAAGAGCTGCCGCAGGTGATCAACGACTTCGGCGATAAAGCTCCTTGCGTCCCGACCGCTTTCCGAAAGCTCCCGGACGAGACGGAAAGCATCTGCAGCCCGATCGCTATTTAGCTGATCGACGAAGTCGATAAGGACATCAAGCTCAACCGCACCCAGCAGGCGAGTCGCGTCGGAAGCCTCTATTTTTTTGCCGCCGGTAAAGCCGACGAGCTGCTCCAGCGCGCCGAGAGCGTCTCGCACGCTGCCCTGCGCTCGGCGGGCGATCAGCGAAAGAGCTTCGTCGGAGATCTTGATCTTCTCCTCCGCTGAAACCCTCTTCAGGTGCTCGACTAGAAGCCCGATTGGGATTCGGTGGAAGTCAAAGCGCTGGCACCTGGAGAGAACGGTGGGTAGAACCCGGTGCGGCTCGGTCGTTGCCAGGACGAAGATGACATGTTCGGGGGGCTCTTCAAGCGTCTTTAGGAGGGCGTTGAATGAGTGCGTGGAGAGCATGTGCACCTCGTCTATGATATAGACTTTCCGGCGATCGCCGGCGGGGGCGAGGCGGACTCCCTTCAGCACCTCCTGGGTCTCATCAACCTGTCGATAGGAGGCCGCATCGACTTCGACCACGTCGAGGGAGGCGCCTTCGGCTATCTCGGTGCATGAACGACACTTGCCGCAGGGCTCAACAGTGGGCCCTTTTTCGCAATTCAATGCCTTGGCAAGTATACGAGCGGTAGAGGTTTTGC
Source organism: Actinomycetota bacterium (assembly GCA_023481285.1). Taxonomy (GTDB): domain Bacteria; phylum Actinomycetota; class Aquicultoria; order Aquicultorales; family JAMCWL01; genus JAMCWL01. The sequence continues at coordinate 29,593 of JAMCWL010000004.1, forward strand.
CCGTTCCCCTTGGGCCGCAAAAGAGATAGGCGTGAGCGACCCGGCCTCCCGCCACAGCATTGGCGAGGGTCCTGGAGACGTGCTCTTGTCCGATTATCGCGCTGAAGGTTTGCGGTCTCCAGCGCCTGTAGAGCGCTTCATGGTGGATAGAGTCGGCCATCGGTTCTCCAAGGTAGTGCGACGGGTCGTGCAATTCACCGGTGCGGGCGTAAGCTACCCCGCAGGAAAGTACTGGTTGGTAGCTATGCCGATCTCTTTTTATTATAGCCCACGCGTAAGATGCGAGGAAGTATTCGAACGTCCGAGAGCGTGCGCACTTTTAGCAGTTCCCGTGGTTTCGTGGGCAGGAGACGAGGGCGGAGCATTAGACATTAGAGCATTAGATTCGCATTAGAGCTGGTGCACGGGTTAAAGCGCTACCATTAACATCGTTAGCGGGTAGTTCTAATGTCTAATGTCCAATGTTCTAATGCTCTGTGACAAAAGGCCATCCTTGAGGGTGGCCTTTTGTCACGACCGTGCACCCGCCGTTGACAACGCCGCTCCGGGCGCTACCGAGCAGCCAACTCCAGCCAAGCCACCCCGCGGCACACGAAATGGCTCGCTTACCGCTGCTTCCTTCCGGACCTGACGGGGTTCACGAGTTTTCGTTGCGCGGGACCCGACCTTCAACGCCGCTTACGCGACAACCGACCCCACAGCGACGGGCCGCGGGCGGGAATTCAGCCCCGCTATAGCGGATTGCAGGTACAGGGCACCGCTACCTCCCCGCCTAGCACGGTCAACGACGAGTATAAGGCGAGGGGAAATCGAAGTCAATTGGATAAGCTATCGCCCGCTTGCAAGCTAGGCTATCTAAGATCTCCGATGCAAAGCGAGTCCTGGTCGCTGTAATCCTGCCGAATCAATGAGATTGTGACCGCTCGCGACGAGGCGTCCACTAAGTACTTCTCCCCCCAAGAGCGACCGAGGACGGCCTCTCCCTCTTCGTCGGCGATCAAGAGGAGAACGCGTGCGACCTCGGGATCGAACTTTTCTCCCTTGCCTCGCTCAATCTCCGAGCGGGCCGCGTCAAACGAGAGCGCAGAGCGGTATGGTCGGTCGGAGGTCATAGCGTCGAACGCGTCGGCGACGGCAAGGATGCGAGCGCCGTGCGTTATCGACTCCCTGGCAAGCCCATTCGGGTAGCCGCCGCCGTCCCAGCGCTCATGGTGGTGCTTGACCAGCGGAACGAGAACGTTGAGCGGGCGGATGGGGCTCAGGATTTCTGCGCCTTGGAGCGGATGCTTATATACCTCGGCAAACTCGCTGTCCGAGAGCGGTCCGGGCTTTAGCAGGATACTCTCGGGTAGACCGATCTTCCCGATGTCATGAAGAAGACCCGCCTGCTGGACGATATTGACGAAGGTGCCCCTCAAACCAAGTCGTTTCGCGATCGCCACGGCGAGTTTGGCGACTTTCTCCGAGTGACCCCGCGTGTAAAAATCTTTTGCCTCGATGGCCAGAATCAGCGCCCTGACCGTCGAGAGGTAGAAGTCATGAAGGCTCTCGTAGAGCCCGGCGTTTTCTATGGCGACGGCTACCTCGCCCGCGAGTATGGAGAGAATCTCGATGTCGCCGACCTCAAAATTCCTCTCGCTAACCGCCCGGCTGACCGAAAGTGCGCCTATCGGGTTGCCGCCAACCAGTAGTGGCAAAGAAGCAACCGAGCCAATACCGAGGCTTTCAAGAACCGGTAAGTGCTCGTCACCTCCGTGTCCAGGAATTAGAATGGGCATTCTGCGTTTAAGCGTCTCTCTGCCGATCTTCGTGAAGGTCTTTGCGCCCTCCGCCGTTCTGCGACCGCCTTTGGACGCCTTGAGAACCAGGTTATCCCCGCTTTCAATCAAAGCCAAGCAAGCCGAAACGGCGCCAGCGCTCCGTTTGAGGACGCTGACGATGTTTTGTATGAGCTCATCGAGCGTGAGATCAATGAGCAGGGTTCGCCTCATCTCGGCAAGGGGCAGCAAAGCCTTCAGGCGAATATTCTCTTTAAGCGCCCGGCTGTTTTGAAGAGAGTTCTCGACGGTTTCGACGAGCTCATCTGCCGTAAACGGTTTCAGGAGGAAACCCTGCGTTCCCTGTTTGAGACAGTCTATGACCATATCGATCGTCCCATAGCCCGTGATGATGATGGCTGGTAGGTCGGGGTGCTTAGCCCTCAGCTTTTTTAGGAGATCGAGCCCCGTCCCGTCCGGCATCTTCATATCCGTGACCAATAAGTCGCACTCCTCATTACCGGCCGCGGTCAGAGCCCCGGTAAAGCTATCCGCCGCCGCGACCTGGTAACCGCTCGCGGACAGGGTGCGCTGGCAGAGCTCGACTATGTGCTCCTCGTCATCGACGAGGAGAATCCTCTCTTTATCCAAGGGACATCGCCTTCTCCGCCGCCGGGAGCTTCACCGCGAAAGTGCTGCCTTCCCCTTGCTTGCTTTCAACCGCAATCAGCCCCCCATGCGCCTCGATGATCCTATAGGAGACAGAGAGCCCCAACCCGGTACCTTTCTCGTCCTTGGTTGAGAAGAATGGCTCGAAGACGCGGTCGAGGTGATCGGGTGAAATGCCGGCGCCGGTGTCGCTGAACGAGACGACGACGCCGTCCGGTGTTGAGCTCGTGTGAACCGTAAGGATTCCGCCATCCGGCATCGCATGCAAAGCGTTGTTGATCAGGTTTATGAAGACCTGCTTGATCTGGTTGGCGTCGACCTTGACGGGCGGAATCTCTGGATCGTATCCCTCGACTATCTCGATATTCGAGACCTGCGCCAGCCTTCTAACCAGCGTGAGAGTCTCGCCAACCAGCTCCCGTACATCGATCTCGGTGGGGCGGAGCGGCGTCTGTCTAGCAAAATCAAGCAGATGGCGAACTATGGAGCGAGCACGAATCGCTTCCGCTTCAATGATCTTCAGATCCTGCTTGACCTCTGAAGAAAGCTCTTGTTTTTTAAGCAAGAAAGAGGCGTAGCCGAGCACGCTCGTCAACGGGTTGTTTATCTCATGAGCTATATTTGCGGCAAGCTCGCCGACCGCCGCCAGCTTGGTGGATTGGACGAGCTGGCTCTCAAGCTTCTTCTGTTCGGTAATGTCGTGGGCGTATTCCACAACACCTGAAACGCCGCCGTCGGGATCGAAAACTGGGAACGCCCAAATCTGAAACGTTCGACTCCCGTGAAGCACCCTCTCGTCAAACGCCGGTTTTCCTGAGAGGATGGCGACGTGTGACGGGCAGTTGGCACAGGGCTCAAAGCGGTTGTAGTAAGTCTCGTAGCAGCGTCTGCCAATAAGCTCGGAGGGCTGTAATCCGGTCAACTTGGCCACCGCCTTGTTAACCCTCATAATCGTAAGGCTGCGATCGTAGATGGAGAGCGGGTCGACGATCGCATCGAATGTCTCCTCCCATTCCCTCTTTCCCCTGGCAACCTGTTCGAAAAGGCGAGCGCTCTCAAGTGCAACGGCCGCCTGATTGGCGAATGCGGAAAGCAGGGTTCTCTCCTCTTCGGAGAATTCGTAAATCTCAGACTTGTAGACGCTCAAAACCCCAATTGTCTTCTCCCGGATCTTTAAAGGCATGAAAATTGCGGAGCGTATTCCGAGGCTTATAGCTACTTTGGCCTGCTTATTCTCGGGTATTTGTAGATCCGGGACTACAACAGCCGTCCCTTCGAAAGCCGGCTTCGACAAAAACGATGCGCCCAGATCGAATCGCATCTTGACGATGTCTTTTGCGGCAACGCCTATCGCCGTTGGATAGTAAACGCTGTCACCATCTATCATGCCGATGGCTGCCGAGCATCCAGCCAGCGAATTCATGGCCTCGGATACTATCGCCTCTAGCACTTCGTCCAAGTCAAGACTGGAGACGATGGTTCCGATCATCCTGTGAAGCTTGCTCATGTCATCCGCGCGCCTGGTCGCCTCATCAAAAAGCCGGGCATTTTCCAGATTTTTCCTCTCAACCTCCTCTTGAATTCTCTTTTTCTCGGTGATATTGCGGGCTATGCCCTGAACCCCAACCGGCTTGCCATCCTGCACGGCAAGCCTCAAACTGACCTCAAAAAAGGCGAGCGACCCATCTTTCTTAACAATCGCCATCTCATACGGTTCAGATGGCTTAGGGCTCGCTATAGCCCGTAAGAACCTGCGTCGCTCCGACTTCTCGCTGTCCTCCGGAAGCAACCTGGCGATCTCCATCGGGAGATCCTCCTCCAGATAGCCGGTAAAATCGAGCGCGGCGGCGTTGGCTGAAATGATGTTCCCGGAAAGGTCCAGGGTAAAAATGAGATCGGTCGCGTTCTCGACGAGACCTCGATACCACCGCTCGGAGTCCTGGAGCCTGCCGAGGTAGATGGCGATGAGCGTCGCTGAGAGAAAGTAGAGGGCCGTCTGTGAGGCAATCCTTAGAGCGGCCGCCGTCAGGGGCGCATTGCTGATAGCCTCGCCGGGACCGTACGCATGCTTTCCCAATAAACCGAAATGCTCAAGAAGAATCACCGCTGAATATAAGAGGGAGCTGATCGCGGCGGCGATAAAGCCGGTCGGCCTGCGGTCGACCAAAGATACGGCGACTATGATGACGAGAAAGAACCAGGCAAATGGGCTGTCGATACCGCCGGTAAAATGCACGAGGGCGGCGATCACGATCGCATCAAGAATAATCTGCCCGTAGAGCAGGAGTTTGCCCTGGTGCAGCTTATACCACCCGTCGAAAACCAGGTTTGAAGCCGCCCCCATAAGCAGCGCCAGAAAAAGCGTCCACGGATATGGAGTGCCAGCGACCCTCGCAACCAGGAGAAGAGCGAGCAAGGTTCCGGATGCGGCCCACCGCACCCTCGATGCGTATAGCAATGAAGCGCTTCCTTTACTGCTTTTTCTAGGGCTCAACGTCATACCCCTCGACGAGTGCTTAACTAATAGTTTATCGGCAATTAAAAACCCGGCCTTTAAGAAGACGGAGCTTGGCAACAAAGCTTCCGCCAGATCACAGCGCAAAAATCATCATAAAACGAATGGTGAGCACCCGGTTGAATCTTGACCGTTCGTTTTCTAAATGCTAATGATTTCCCGCTTCGCTTGCCTATTCCGGTTTGTTTGGTAAAGAATAGTTCTGTGAGAAGCAGAGAAGAAGACGAGCGGTTCATGCGCATAGCGCTCGACGAGGCCAGCAGCGCCGCAGAAGCAGGAGATGTTCCAGTTGGCGCCGTCGTTGTCTGCGACGGAGAAATTGTTGCGCGCGCCAAGAATGAGAGGGAGGCCCGGCAGAGCCCGGTCGCCCACGCGGAAATCATCGCGCTCGAAGAGGCGTCTAGAAGGCTCGGTCGCTGGCGGCTTTCGGGCTGTACGATCTACGTGACCAAAGAGCCTTGCCCGATGTGCGCCGGCGCGATTTTCCAGGCTCGAATGGACCGCCTGGTGTACGGGCCGGACGACCCAAAAGGCGGAGCCGCCGGCAGCCTTTACAACATCGTCGATGACCCTCGCCTGAATCATCAGGCTGAAGTCATATCAGGTGTTCTCGCCGACGAAGCTGCGGCTCTACTCCGTAATTTCTTCAGGAAAAGACGAGGAGAGGAAGGTTAAGCCCGTCTCTGAGACGCCCTCATCGATAGTGAATATCGACAATAAATATTCTTAGACGGGACGTAATTCGCTATAATAATGCGGTGTGCCCGGAGGGGTGCTGGAGTGGTTGAACAGGGCGGTCTCGAAAACCGTTAAGCCCGCAAGGGCTTCGAGGGTTCGAATCCCTCTCCCTCCGCCAGTTGTTGACAAGGGCACTAAGTGTCCTCATATCGGAGGGATGCAGGAGCGGCTGAACTGGCACGACTGGAAATCGTGTAGGGGGCTTCAACCCCCTCGAGGGTTCGAATCCCTCTCCCTCCGCAAAATGGCCCATTAAGGGCCATTTTGCGGAGCATTAGAGCATTAGACATTAGAACACTAGAGCTCATGAGGGTCTAGAGAGCTAAAAGACTTTCAATCGGGCACCGGTTGCTCTAATGCGAATCTAATGCTCTAATGATCTAATGCTCTCCCACATTGGAACATCGTAGCGGCATGGCGATGCCTTGCCCGCGGGCAGGCCGGCGGCTCGCCCCTACTAGAACCACACAAAAGGAAATCGAGTTCCCATCAAAACAGATGGCAGGAAGATCGCGCCGCTTCCATCTGTCTTTTTGCAGAGCCTGAATGTTGGGGCCATGACCAACGGACTTATCTTGACAGATCGGGGCGATATGCGATGATTAGAGGGTATTTTTAGGTCCGGAGAGATGGCCGAGTGGCTGAAGGCACTCGCCTGCTAAGCGAGTAAGGGGGCTTAAACTCCCTTCGAGGGTTCGAATCCCTCTCTCTCCGCCAGTTGTTGACAAGGGTACTAAGTATCCTCATGTCGCAGGTGGGATTCGAACCCTCAGGGGGGCATACTCATGGGGGGAAGGATTCCCTCATGATCTGTTCTATTGAAGCAGGGCGGGCTTGGGTGCGTGATGAGATAACAGTGAGAGCGATGCCCGCGCGCCGCATTTGCTGCCGAACCGCCGCTCGCGACGTCAATCATACTGCGGCCCGCGCCGCCGCGCGCACAGGCGGTCACGCTGCCGCAACCGTCCACGTTGCCGGTCATGCCCCTCAGGCCGCCCACTACGCCGTTGCGCCGAAGCCGCAAATGTTGTTAGGGAAAGTGCGTGGCAATATCTGCACCTTCCGGAACATCTTCGTTCAATAAATAGTGTTCGCCGCCCGGTGTAATAACCCGAAAATCGCCTTCTGGTGCCTGCTGTTCATCAAAATCCCCATTGACACCAGGTCAAATGTGGTAAATAACATGTAATACAAATTATTATAAAGTAATAAAGGAGGTGGTCGTGTTGGCCAGAGCTAGTAAAGTATTAACGGTATCTCTGCCCCAGGAGATGTTCAAGAAGGCAGAGAAGATTGCAAGAGAAGAAAACCGGACCAGAAGCGAGCTTTTTAGAGAAGCTTTGCGTCAGTATATTTCTACCCGTGAAAGATGGCAGAGCGTAAGAGCTCGGGGAGCAAGAACGGCAGAAGAGCTGGGCATTAGATCAGAGGAAGATATCGAGCGCTTGATTCAGGAATTTAGAAGCGAACATAAATAGATGATAAAGGTCGTTCTTGATACCAACGTCTATATTTCAGCCATTGCAATCGGCGGAAAGCCGGAAGAGATTATCGATCTGGCTCGCGAGGGTCTAGTCGAGGTCTATATCTCCAAACCCATCTTAAGAGAGATCGAAAGAATCCTTGAGACAAAATTCAAATGGTCCAAGGACGAGATCGGGGAAGCCACCTGGAGCTTGTCGCCATCACCAGACTTACCAACCCGGAGATAACCCTTTCGGTTGTCGAAGGTGAGCCCGATAACCGTATCTTGGAATGCGCCATCCAGGCACGAGTTGACTTCCTAGTCTCTGGAGATACCAAGCATCTCCAGCCACTAAAAGAATACGAAGGGATAACGATTTTAGGCCCGGCGGCATTTCTTGATGAAATCGAAATAGATTAGTCTAATCGCTGCTCTTCGGAGTCCAGTGACTACATGCTTAGCTTCTCTACCTGCTGTAATGCTGCTATAATATTGTTCGAATAGACTCCGCGGAACATCCAAGCCAAGTCTCGCGGCGAAATGCTCCCCCATGAAAGGGTCAGGCCTTCCTACCTCACAGTCAGGGCCTTGCTTACATCCGCTTCGCTGAAGGGACCGCCAGAGCTCCATCCCGTGCGGTTGCGGTAGTCCATAAGCTGGCCGGTGCTGAAGTACTTGATCTCCGGCCGGTCGAGGTTGTCGTTGTTGAAGTCGAAGCTTACCGAGCCCCCTCGCCCGATTGAGAGGCGCTTCTTCCAAAACCGCGCCAGCCAAACCCGCTTGGTGATGGTGTAATCCGACGCGCCGCCTGTCTTGACGCTGTTGAGGTCGGCAACGATGAGTTCGGCGCCACCGTCTTGGACCGCGAGGTTAAAGCGCCCCTGGTCGTCGGTCTGCTTCTCGATGATGATCTTGTCCCCGCGGACGACGAGGACGCGAGCTCCGACTACCGGGTAATATCCGACGGGATCTCTCCATTTGACGCGGCCGGTGATGGTCCCTTCTCCGGGGAATGATCTGTAGGCGGCTAGAGCGATAGCGAACAGCGCGATGACGCCGGCGATTATGCGAACGCGCTTATCCGTGGTTTTTAAGAGCGTCCCCAGGAACTTCTTTATATCGGGCAAAAGTCTGTCCTCCATTTCAGCCCCGCAATGGGGACAGTTGACTACGCCCTCACCGGTTTCGGAGTCACAGACCGCACACTTCAAGGTATCCCCAGAGATTAGCGCGCGTAAGGCGGGTTTATAGATAAAAAGTGCCAGTTACTGACCGATTAGTCAAGAGGTAGCCAGCCGATGTGGCTCTGAGCAGACAGTTCGGTTGCGGGTCAAGGCGGGCGGTCAGGAGCGGTTGACGCGCTTTCGTGTAGCATTTACTATAAAAATCTCTTTAAAAGGTGAAAAACGCGCCCGTAGCTCAGCTGGATAGAGTAACGGACTACGAATCCGGTGGTCGGGGGTTCGAATCCCTCCGGGCGCGCAAAAAAAGGCGTCGTAATGCCCTTTTTGCGCGCAAGCATTCGAGCAGTCGACATTCGAACATTTGAACTATGTCTCGCTCCGATCAGCCCTTCCTTTTCAGCTCATCGACGACGCGCTCGATCGCGTCCAACTCGTCGAGATTTAGGTATTCAAGCTTTTTAACCAAGCGGGAATAAGTGCTCTTATCCTCTTTAACTTGCTCGATGTCGGCGGTTGGCTTACCCGGCTGGTAGAGAAAGTATTCGGGGGGAACTCCGTAGTAACGGCAGAAGACAGCCATCTCCTCCGGCGTCATATCGGTCTCTCCACGCTCGAGACGGGAGAGCCGGTTCTGTGACATCGGCACACCCATAGCTCTTATGTCCGAGGCTACAATCTCCTGTTTCTTGGGCTGCCTGGCTTTTCTGAGCTGAAGCCCGACCCACTCTCTGGTTGCCATAACAACAGAATAGCAATTTTTAAAAACACTTTCTAAAACAGTTTTAAAAATTGCAATCGCTTACTCGTTTTTGTATTATAATATTCAATACAGTAGTGCAATATTGATACTGGTATAGCGCTTATGAGAAAAAAAGCGGTCAGAAAAACAGCGAAGATGCGGTTGATAGAAGAGAGATTCGGTCGTCCTGTTGAGGCCTTGCTTAGAGATCTCTACCGGACTCAGACTATGAAGCAGATAACCGAGCACCTTAAGAAATCGGGCGTAGGGGTGAGCGTCGGTACCTTGTCCATCTGGTTCTTAAAGCTGGGGATCGAAACCCGGAGATGGACCCACCCGGAAGAGTTTGAGGAGGGAGGAGCAGGTAAAAATGATCGGTAGGCTGCATGGCGCTCTACTCAAAAGCGGGACGCTCATTCCTCCAGGGGCACTTCGCCCTTCAAGAGAGATGAGGATGTGGAACGAGCACCTCACGATGGCCGTAAGTGTATTCTTGTCATTTATGGAGCACGGAGTAGGGCAGCTCGGGGCCGAGAGTAGCACCAGCAAATCGCTGTCAAAGGGAGAAATCGCCCTCTTTGTCGTTAATGAGTATGGTCTTGGCAAGAATGCTGACAAGATTGACGTCCTCAAGCAGCGGAGCTTGAAGGGCCTCGGTAGGGTGGACGTCAGTCGAAGTCGAAGTACGGATGATAGGCTGGCGGACATGGCTATATCACTCGAAGCTCTCCACTCAAACCGTCTCTGGCGCTGGCTCGTGGTTCAGATAGCCTCTTCTCTGCAGACAGGGGGTATCTTTATTATCAAGGAACCTTTCAGGCCGAGTTGGGTTCCATGGATCGTTCGCATCCACCCTGGCTCAACAAGGGATTTTACATGGCAAGCGTTCGTCGACCACTGCTCTGACTCAGGCCTTGAACTGATAGCCTTCCAGCGGCTCTGCTTGGCGAGAGAAGCCGTCTTCATCCGCCGGAGATAGAGACTGCTCGTTTTTTTTCGCATTTCAAAAATCCTTGTTTTGCTAGGCAGCCGGCCGATCGGCGAGTTTTTCACTCCGGGTCGACGGGGATACTCTTCCTGGTAGGAGGGATGAGGTGGAGTTGCCGGAAAGAGACGGGGAAGAAGAGAGGATATTGCACTCCCTTGATGAGAGCGAGTGTATGAGAGAGGGTGATACCATATACTGCCGCGAGGGCGGAAAAATCGAGACTTATCCGCTGGAAGAGGGGCGGGGATCGATAAGCGAAACGTCCGTCGTCGGCTTCATCCTTGGAGTGCTGGGGGTTCTCCTCTTGCCCCTTCCGTTCATCGGCATCTCGTCGGCCATTCTGGCCATCGTCTTCAGCGGGGTTGGAATCTACCAATCGAGGGGCGGCATACGCCGCGGCTTCGCCATCGCCCTCTCGGGGTTCATCCTCGGGGTCATCGGCATCGTCGCATTCGTCGTTTTAATGGCCAGGATCCTCGCGCTTGGCGGTTCGAGATTGTACTAAGGTTCTTACTAAGAGCCATTTTGCACGTTGACGGGGTTAATTAAAGGTATGGACAAGCGCCAAAGCAATTAGGCGGGTGCAAACCGAAGGTTTTGCGGAGGGAGAGGGATTCGAACCCCCGGACCCTTGCGGGTCAACGGTTTTCAAGACCGCCGCATTCGTCCGCTCTGCCATCCCTCCGAAAAAACCGGGCTCACGACGAGCCCGGCTCCTCTAATTTACCACGCCACGGCTTTGGCCGCTAGCCGATCACGTCCGCTCTCATATAAGGGCGAAGCACCTCCGGCACGATGACCCGGCCATCGGCCGTCTGATAGTTCTCAAGGATCGCGGCGACGGTCCGCCCGATCGCCAAACCGGAGCCGTTAAGCGTGTGGGCGAAGGCCAGCTTGCCGGTGCTCCCATCTCTGAAGCGTATATTCGCCCTTCTGGCCTGGAAGTCCTCGAAGTTCGAGCAGGACGAAATCTCCTTGTACCCTCCGAATCCAGGCAGCCAGACCTCGAGATCGTAAGTTTTGGCCGATGAGAACCCTAGGTCGCCTGTGGACAGCGCCACGACGCGATAATGCAGGTTTAAGCGCCTTAGAACCTCCTCAGCATCTGCCGTTAGCGACTCAAGCTCTTCGTAGGAGATATCGGGTGTTACTACTTTAACGAGCTCGACCTTGTTGAATTGGTGCTGGCGAATGATTCCCCGGGTCTCCTTGCCGTAGGCGCCCGCCTCGCTCCTGAAGCAAGGGGTGTAGGCGCAGTACTTGAGCGGCAAGACGGCCTCTTCGAGCACTTCGTCCCGGTGGATGTTTGTAACCGGCACTTCGGCTGTGGGGATAAGATAAAGATTCTCGCCTTCCACCCTAAATAGGTCGGGTCCGAATTTCGGCAACTGCCCCGTCCCATATAAGCTCTCTGCGTTTACAAGAATCGGCGGAAAAACCTCGGTATATCCATGCTCACCCGTATGCAGGTCGAGCATGAAGTTGATGAGCGCTCTCTCAAGCCTAGCGCCGAGACCGAGGTAAAGAACGAAGCGAGAGCGGGCAATCTTGGCGGCCCGCTCGAAATCGAGTATTTCGAGCGCCGGACCGACATCCCAATGAGCCTTCGGCTCGAAATCGAATTCCGGGGCCTCACCCCAATCGCGAACGACGACGTTCGCCGATTCGTCAGGCCCGACGGGCACGCTCTCGTGAGGAACGTTCGGCATCTCCAGCATGAGAGATTCGAGCATAGCCTCGACCTCCGAGACCCTCCCGTCTATTGCTTTGATCTCCGCGCCGAGCTCCCGCATCGCGAGCACCTCGTCTTCCGCTCCATTCCCCCGTTTCTTTTTCCCGGCGATCCTCTGCGAGGTGACGTTGCGCCGGTGCTTCATCTCTTCCACCTCGGCAAGCAAGCGCCTTCTCTCCCTCTCGAGTTCGACGAACCTATCGAGATCGATCTTGGCGTTTCGGTTTGCCATCGCCGCCGCCAATTCATCAACGTGCTCGCGCGCCCATTTAATATCAAGCATCGGCATGGTTTGCCCTGGGATAGCTTCCCAGGACCTTGACCTCCCTTATGCGATAGCGAAGGAACTTCAGAGCCGTCTCGACGCTTCGGTCCGTGATATGCCCCTCGATATCGATGAAGAAGCAATAATCGCCGAGCGCTTTCCGGGTCGGTCTCGACTGTATCTTCGTCAGGTTGATGTTTTCGTAAGCGAACTCATTCAATATCTGAAGGAGTGCGCCGGGATGGTCCTCTTTTATGAAGCAGACTATCGATGTCTTGTCTTTGCCGCTAGCGGGCGGCGTCTCCTTGCCGACGATGACGAAGCGCGTCTTGTTCTCCTCGAAATCGGCGATGTCCGGGTCGATGATCGAAAGGTCGTAAAGCTCGGCGGCAAGTCCCGGTCCAATCGCCACCGAGCTGCCGTTCTCCTCGGCCACTTGTTTAACCGCCTCGGCGGTGGAGCTCGCCGCAATGACCGGAACTCCGGCCAGCTTCTTCGCAAGGTAAAGACGGCACTGGGCGGTTGCCTGTGGGTGCGAGACGACTCTCGCTACATCCGCTAAGGCTAGCCCTCGCCTACCGATCAGGTTGTGAACTATCGGTATGACTATCTCTTTTTCAACGGAAAGGTCTGTCTCGAAGGCGAGAACATCGAGAGTGGCGTTGACGGAGCCTTCGATCGAGTTTTCGATAGGCACGATACCCTTTTCAACCTCTCCCCGCTCGACGGCGTGAAGAACGTCGGCCTCCGTCGGGTACGGAACGAGGCCTTGCTCATCAACCGAGACGGAAGCCAAAAGGGCTTCCTCTGTGAAGGTCCCCCGGGGACCCAAGAAACCTATTCGCAAGAGAGACCACCTATTCCATCGCGAGCTTGATCGCCTGAAACTCCTCGTCCGTGAGATTGTAGGGCGAGCTTCCTTTTTCAACCAGCTTGGCATAACTCCGGCTCTCGTGCCGGCCGTTTATCGTCGATAAGACCACACCGCTGCCGGCCGCGTCAAGAAGGGCTACCGAGAAGGATAATCGTCCAGCCGAATCGTCGAAGGCGTCGAAGCGAACCACGCCGACCCCTTGCACCGCTCCTGTAAGACCCTTGGCGAGCGCCACCTGGCCATCTCTCAGGGCAGCGACTTCGCTCTTTGTCTCGACGTAAAGCCGGTTGAGCTCATCGATCGCGCTCGCGACATCACTATCCTTACTTAAGGCCTTTACCGTTCTGTGTTTGGAGCCCAAGTTCCGAACGCGTACTGATAAGAAGACGACCCAGAGGGAGAGAAAACCGCTCAGGGCCAGGGAGGACAGTATTATGGCTTTCTCGGTTGGCACCCTTCCCTCCGCTCCTTCCAGGTCAAACCAAAATATCGCTTTGCATCTCCGATCAATTGACAAATAATTATACCTTAAGAAGCGACTTTTTTGCACGAGACAGGGGACCGACCGATGGGCATGGCATATTTCGACTGTTTTTCCGGTATATCCGGCGATATGACCGTCGGCGCCCTCATCGACCTCGGTGCCCCTCTGGATAGAATCGAGCGCGAGCTTGCCAAAATCGCCCTTCCAGCCTTTGAAATCATGGCGGAGCCCGTAACGAGGGGCGCCATCGCGGCCACCAGGTTTACCGTTCGCGCCGAAGAAAAGGGGATCGTCCGAACCTGGACGAACATTCGCGAGCTCGTCGAGGAGAGCGAGCTGGATGACGATGTCAAAGCGAGGGCCATCGATATATTCCGAAGGTTGGCCGAGGCCGAAGCGAAAGTGCACCGCAAGACGCTGGAGACGGTCCACTTTCACGAAGTCGGCGCGACCGACGCGATAGTCGACGTCGTCTCGGCGAGCGTCGCCCTTAAAGCTCTTGGAATCGAGGAGGTGCGCTCATCGCCCGTAGCGACCGGGTTTGGCGTCGTCAAAACTGAGCATGGCCTAATTCCCCTGCCGGCGCCGGCTGTGGCGGAGATACTAGTCGGCGCTCCACTTTACTCGGCAAATGTCCAGGCGGAACTCGTAACCCCGACGGGCGCCGCAATACTTGCTTCGGCGACAACTTCATTTGGCGAGATGCCGATGGTGGAGCTGGAAGGCGTGGGCTACGGGGCCGGCGCGCGGGAGCTCGACCTCCCGAACGTTTTACGTGTTTTCTTAGGAAAGCTCGTATCACCGCTCGAAGAGGTCTCTCTCGTCGAAACGACCCTCGATACAGCCGACGGAGAGCTCCTCTCGTTCATGATGGAACGGCTTTTCGAAGCCGGGGCGGTCGACGCCTGGTTCACACCGGTTTACATGAAAAAGGGAAGGCCGGGGGTGATCGTATCCGCGCTGACGTCCTCGGGGAAAGAGGAGGCGTTGGCCTCGGCGATGCTCGACGAAGGTTCAACACTTGGCGTTCGCTACTCAAGAAGCCGCCGGATAGTGGCCCAGAGGGAAGTCATCATGGTAAAGACCGCGTGGGGAGACGCTCGGGTCAAGGCCGGTCGCTACCGGGGCAAGATCATTTCAACGCGGCCGGAGTTCGACGATTGCCGGGCGATCGCCCTTAAAAGCGGATTGCCCCTTGATCGCGTGAGGCGTCTCGTCACCGACGAGGCGCGTAAATCTCTGGGGCTGACGTAGGAACGGCCAGATGATAGATGCGATACGGCCTGCCCAGAAGCGGCATGGCGACGTTCCTTACCGGAATTCCCCCGGCGGTTCTCGATATCTCCGAACCGTGGTGCGCGTGTCCGTGTATGACAAGGTCGGCGCCATAGCGGTCGATCGGCTCGGCGAGAATCGACGTGCCGAGAAAGGGATATATCTCGAGAGGTTCTCCCTGCAGCGTCTCTCTGACGGGTGAGTAGTGAAGCACCACGACCTTGAAGTCGGTCTCTAGGGACTCGAGCCCCTCGCCGATTTTTGCGGCTTCGAACGACGCCTCGCGATACATGTTCTTGAAAATCTGCTCGCCGAAATCGGGTATCGTTCGCATGCCAAAACCGCCGCCAAACCCCTTGGTGCCCGTCAGGCCTACCGTTAGGCCATTGATTGAGAGCTCGATCGCTCCACCATCGAGGATGATTACACCATAACCGGCCAGGAGCATGGCGAAATTGCCCTCGTTGCCATCGTGAAAATCGTGGTTGCCGAGGACGGCGACGATAGGGACGTCAACGGTTGAAAGTTCGCGCAGCAAGACGGCGGCCTCTCCTAAACGCCCGTGCTGAGTAAGATCGCCGGTCAGGATGAGCATATCCGCCTCCTCATTGACCCGGTTTAAGGCGGGCTTGATCATTCCCGCCGATATTTCCTGCATGTGGAGATCTCCGACTGCGGCAATCCGGACCACGCTACACCGCCTCTCTTTGTGCAGCTATTTTACCCGCGCGATAAGGCTGAAGCCTGGGGGCGATATAACACTTGGAACAACGGCTTGATCTTCTCGCTGGTGGCTGATATGAATTCTCGTACTATACTTGGTAGCAGCTATGCAGCGCGGCCCTTTGTGAAGCGACTCCCGTCTCTACATCAAGAAGATGGCGCGGAAACATTCTAAAAAACTAAGCCGCCAAAAGTGCCCTTTATTTTGGTGGAGCAGATAGGACGCAACTTGAACCGGGATTTGCTGGATAAACTAGTAAAGCATGTCGCTGAGCTGAAATTACCCTAAGCGAGAGGCAGATTTTTCGCCTTTTAAGCCTCTTGAATTCAGGACATTATTCGGGACATTTTTTCGATATTCAGGACATTTAGCAGGTAAATCGCTACGTCTTTGTTATCAAGAAAACGGTAAAAAAGACTAATTCCAACAATATTCAGGACATTATTCGGGACATTTTTGCCGGATTCAGGACATTCACCTGCTCAAGGTATAAGTTGCGGCTATTCCGAAGCCCTATATTGTATGTTCCTGCTGCCACCTGTTTTTTGAACAAATTCGGTTCCGGTCAACAAAGTTAAGTCCCTCGTGGCCGTCTTGCTTGTTACTCCAAAGAGTTCCCGATAAGTTTTGTTAGTCAAAACTTTCCTCTCATTAACCATAAGCGCCAGCGCCTTGACTTGCCGCTCATTGAGCCCGAGCGCTTTCAGGTCGGTTACTCCTTCTTCCGGTACTAGATCAAGAATATGGTCGCCTGGACCATAGAAGGTGATTATAAAGTGCTCGGCTTTTTCCTGAATCTTGGGTACTCTTAGGCCGTGGCCTTTCATCCAATTCTTCATCTTGGTAATGCCCGTGCCATACTCTTCCATCTCATCGATATCATGGAAGCGCTCACAAAGGATATCGTTTCTCGGCCGGTGCTTTCCTTCGAGATTCTTGATGTCAATCCCTTCTGGTAGACCGCCCGGGCTTTGGACTTCTACCCGATCATCAAAGATCATGACTTGGGTGGAACCAGACATTCTATAGTCTCGATGAACGAGGGCATTGACCATCGCTTCCCTTAGGGCTTTATACGGGTATTCGTAGATTGATGTGCCTCTAAAGCCAACTACCTTGTGGGCTCTTCGAGTGTTTCTTCTGATGAACCTCTCGGCCTCATCAAGCATCTCGGGCAATGTACCTTCAAGCTCTGCTCTGTCGATAAACTCGAGTCTGGTTGTCCCCTTAAAACGGGCCATCTTGAGCTGGCTTCTCGAAAGAAACTGTTGTGGTTCCTTGCCGAAAAACAAAATCCCTGCCCAGGTGGGAACTAAATCACCCGTCAAGCAATTGAGATTTATAAGGATTTGCTCGATGCTGGCTTTTGGAATAGATAAATTCCTGACCTCAGCCCTTCTTTTTAAAAACCAATCGACTTTTTCTCTATCGATGTCGTCAGAAGTTGCATCTTCTACTGGCGCTATATCAAAAGCTGGCATATTTTTCCTAAATAGCCTTTTTAATTCTTCGCGTTTCATTTGGACGGTGGTCTTGCCTACTCGCTTATATGGCTTGCCGAATGCCATATACGGCTGGCTGGTGCCTTTACCGACTTTTACCGTCACCAATGTCTTTCCGTCGATCGTAACAAGGTCAATACTGGGATAGATTTGAGGCTCCGTATTGCCCACTATCTTATTCGACATTTGCTCGACGTTGTTCTGGCCGATATCAATTCCGACTAAAGAGCCATTGTTCCCGACGCCGAAGATAACAATACCGCCGTTTGCATTGGCAAAAGCAACTAAAGTTTGAATCGCTCGGTCAATTTCGGCAAAGGAGCGCTTGAATTCAACTTTTTCGCTCTCGCCCTCTTTAACTACTCTGAGCAGCTCTTTTTTATCCATAATTAAATTCTAGCCTGAATCAGTGGTTGGTACAATATGAAAAGGCTGGTTGAGGGCGTCGAAAAAAGAACTCGGGAAATCAACGAAATCCCATTGGGCAATGCTTATTTACTAAGTCCAAGGTTGTTTGCCTGTTCTTTTTTATCTTGAGATATTTAATCGAACGCATGAAAGATGACGTCGAATATCGCCCTCAAACCTTGCCAATCGGCAGCAATCATTTCCGACTGAGAGGTTCTACAGCGCTTTAGCTTTTTCTGGAGCGCTTCATGAATCGTTTCCTTATGCATCACCTCGCCTTGATATTTGTTCAACTTCTCCACGAAACCTTTCCATTGGACCGGGAACTTGCCATCACCATTAGTTAAAACATCCTCACCCAAATAAAGTTCTATGCTAGCGGCACGGCCATTAACATCAAGTTCTACACGACCTCCTGGGCCGATTGTGGGATAGCTCTTGAGTAAATCGAGATTTGGATAATTGCAAATAGAGATGTTCGACGGCAGTTTAATTGCAGTTAGGGAACGTCTTGCATCAAACGCCGCAGCATCGTTATCAAAGATGGCAATTATTCGATTTGTAATTCCAGCAGCGGCAAATGCCTTAACAATCGCAACAAGACTGCCAGCACCGCCTTGAGATCGAAAGGAAGCGATATCTAGAAACGAATAATATTCGGCTAGGTGAGGATAAAGCAACGCAAGGCCCTCCCTTAAAATCTCCACGTCGGTAGAACCTTCTGTAAGAATTATTCGCAACGAGTTCTCTGTGTGTCTCTCTGTTAAGGACTCGATGGATTTCCGACATACTGGTTCGTCTTCGACATAATAGCCAGCGTGAACCACCTCAGTAATGTCCTGAACAACTTCAGAGTTTGGTGCTGCCAATTCACAAGCCAAGCGCAATAACGAACGGATGTCCGAAGCAAAAAATCCAAGCTCAAAGTCTTCATGCTCGTCATCTAAAACTATGTATTTTGTCAGAGGATCTAGCTGATTCTCGTCTTCTTTTTCAAGGAACCAAAATACCAGCTTGTCGTCCATTACTTTTCTGAGACCTTCCGCATACTCGTCAAAGGTCAGCTTTTTAACGAACTTCCACTCATCAACAAACCAATCCAATTCTTGATTTTCTTCTGCCCCATGCTGCAACTCCTCAAGCTTTTGCGCACGAATCGCTTTGAAATCTTCTTTTATTCGCCGAATAGTAAAACCCATGATATTGAGACGATCAATGACTTTTGTAGTATCGCTCTGGTATACCACGGCTCTTTCGTGAGTCTCGCGGTCTGGCTCCTTTGGTTCACCCCATATAACAGGATTTCTCTCTGATAGCTTCCGATCGAAAATGCACTTGTCCGACTCTCGAAAAATAGTCATCGCTTCAGGAACAACCGTGCTCTTTGTTAGAAGCACCGGGTAACCTGCTATCGAAAGTTCAGTATACGATCCCATGGCATCACCATCTCTAACACGCGTTTCATTATTTAGATGGAAACCTTCTGCAGCGTTTTGGATATTTCATCAAGTGCTTCCTCGACCATATCAAGATATGTTTCAGCTTTCAGTGCTCCGAGGCACCAAGTAAAAATCGACAGGAAATCAATCTTTGTCTTATTTGTCGAAAAAATATCAAGAAGAAGAGGGAGAAAGCAGTCGTTCCGGGTGCGACCAACAGCATGAACAAACTCTATGGGGTAAGCAAGAGCAATTTCAGAAACCAACGCTAGCTCGCTGTTTGCTTCAAGCAATGCTTGGATAACCCTAGCGCGCCAATACTCCTCATCAAGTTCTTCGAGGATTCTTTCGATCGGTAACCTTAATAACGCATCAGGATTTCGGGCTATAAGTTGAAGGTATTCTTGGTCGCCGTGCTCTTGGTAGAGCACCCAGAGATGGCACCCTAGACTAGGCGTTACTCCTGCTTTCTTGAATGCATCGAAGGCCATCTGGCGGCGGGCCTTTCTTGTGTGAGTAAAAAATGGCCCTGCAATATCTTCAGCAAATTCCGCATCCAGACGTTTGAGAATTCGACTCGCATACCTGTCGATTTGCGCCTTGCTTTTCGATGGAAAAGTCTCGGCTCTTTCCAATAGCGACTTTAATGCTGGTGCAAGCAATGATTGCTCTTCTTTGGTAAGGCTTAGCTGACATAGACAGTCGACTATTTGGGCAGCGTTTTGAGTGCGTTCTAGCTCGCGAAGATTCCAAACTAGATCAGTAAAGGGCATACATCGAACTCGAGCCATATTGAGAGCATTGTAGATTTGGGGAGCCACAGACTCGAAGTGCAGTCGTTCAAATTCTTTGTCACCTAAGTCGGCGCGTAGCCTAATTTCAAGCTCGTGACTAAGCGTCATCAAAGCACTCGCCTCCTGAGCGCCAGTACAATCATCATTATACCAACCGCTTGCCCATGATCTATTTAGGTAATATGCTTGATACTAGCATTGTTTTCCCCAAGGAGGCGATCGATTTGGCAGTGAAGGATCAGGAAATCAGCGACAAGGAATTCAGCACCGATTTCTATCCAATATTGGATAGAAGTTCAAGTAAGATGCAACTGGTGGGCGAGGGGGGACTTGAACCCCCATGGGCTTAAGCCCACTAGGTCCTGAACCTAGCGCGTCTGCCGATTCCGCCACTCGCCCGTGATATGCGGGATTATAACACGTTTAAGTCCACCGCGTAATCGAAGTTGATGTTGTAATGCACCGCTTGGCCTTTTCTCTTATAATTATCGTATTGCTTGCCCTGGTCGCGCCGGGGCGCAGGAGGTCTTTCGAAAATGAGCCTGATTAGGGAGCTCGAGCGCCGCTTCGAAACGATTCTTGAGGGCTTTTTCGCCCGCCAGTTCAGATCCGGCGTACAGCCGATCGAGGTTGCGAAGAAGCTCGCTCGTGAGATGGACGACAATCGCACGGTTAGCGTGAGCAAGATCTACGCACCGAATACGTACATCGTCCTGGTGAGCCCGGCCGATGCTGAAAGGCTCTTGCCCTTCAAGGCCAAGTTATGCGAGGAATTCTCCGACTTTTTGACCGCCCACGCACAGCGCGAAAGTTACGCGATTATCGGGCGCCCGACCGTCGAGATCGAGGCCGGAGAAGGGCTGGGCCTGGGCGTCTTCAAAATCGAAAGCTCCCTTGTCGACCGCACCGAAGAAGGTGATCGACACGTCGAAAAGGAAGATTCAAAAAGCGAGCCCGATCTCCCGGTCGACGGAACCAGGGTAATGAAAGCTCTCCGCCCGGAAGCAACGCTCCAGTTTCCGGATGCCAAAAAGGTTTATCCTCTCTCCGCGGAGCGAACGACGATCGGCCGCGCCGCGGCGAATGACGTCGTCATCCCGGACCAGAGTGTCTCCAGGCGCCATGCCGAAATCGTTCGGATGGGTAACGAGCGGATTCTCCGAGATCTGAGCAGCCGCAACGGAACATTTCTGAACGGCCACAAAGTCTACGAGCACACCCTAAAAAGCGGCGATAAAATCAGGATCGGTCTCACCACCCTGATTTTCCGGAGAGAGCCCGGTGTTTAATATCGCGATCACCACACTGAAGTTCACTTTGCTCGTCGGCTTATACACCTTCCTCTTTGTGGTCCTGCGAACGATCTACCTGGATATGGCCGTGGAGAGGCGGGCTTTCGCCCCGCGCCTCATCGGTCTGAAGGGTGCGGCAGCAAGGGGGTCAAACTTTCCTCTCTCTGGAGAGAGCATCGTCATAGGGCGTGAGGTCGACGGGGGACTCTCGCTTCCCGATCCTTACATCTCCAACCGCCATGTCAGGTTGTTTACAGAGGGCAACGGCTATGCTATCGAGGACCTCGGGAGCACCAACGGGGCCTATTTGAACGGCCGTCGCCTGACCGATGTTGAGAAGTTGAAGTCCGGCGACCGCATCAGGCTGGGCGAAACGATCTTTCAATATATGGAGTGAGGATGCGCTACTCGGCAGCGACGGATATCGGCGGACGCCGATCGGTTAATGAAGATTCTTTTCTGGCGGATGGGCGCATCTTCGCCGTCGCGGACGGCATGGGCGGGCACCTTGCCGGGGAGGTGGCAAGCAATATAGCGGTCGATTGCTTGCGTGACATCGGGGCGTCACGCAGTTTAGAAAGGGCCCTGATCGACCGATTTGGAAGGGCAAATGAGATCATTTTCGACCGCGCCCGCTCCAATAAGGAAAGGCAGGGGATGGGGACGACCCTTACCGCCTGTGTCGCCGAGGGAAGGCGCCTCTACATCGCCCATGTCGGCGATTCCCGACTTTACCGGCTGAGGGCCGGTCGACTAAGGCAATTAACGAAAGATCATTCCCTAGTCGCTCAGATGATCGAAAGGGGGCACCTTAAGCCGGAGGAGGCCGCCGACCATCCACAGCGAAGCGTCATCACGAGAGCCCTGGGAGCCTCCGCCGAAATAAGAGTCGACGTCAAGGTCAAAGAGATGCTCCGTGGAGATCGCTATCTACTCGCCACGGATGGGCTGGCGATAGCGGCGACCGACGAAGAGGTCGCCTCGATAATCGCATCCGAAGAAGAGCTCGATTCGATCGCGGCAAAGCTCATAGCCTTAGCGAACTCGCGAGGCGGCGCGGACAACGTGACGGTGGTCGTCTTTGAGCCGGGATCCCTGCCGGCCGCTCCTCGGGTGGGTCGCATCACTAAAGCGATCGGGGCATTCCTGGCGGTCGCTATCTTGGCCATCGGCAGCTCGATGGCTTGGCGCTATCTTTCAAGTGGTTTTTATCTAGGAGAGTACGGTGGCCGGGTCGCCGTCTATCGAGGTGTTCCGGGTAGCTTCGCCGGCTTTAGCTTAAGAACCCTCATCAAAGAGACGGATGTGAAAATAGATGGGCTTCCCGCCCCGAACCGGGAGCGCCTTTCAAGGGGCATGCCGGTAAAGAGCCTTAAAGATGCGGAAAGGGCGGTTGAGGATCTCGCCACCCTCACCCGGGAGAAGCGATGAGCCGCAGGCGCGAGTTGCTCGCCCTCATCGTCGCGTTAGCCATAAACGCCCTCGCCTTTCTCCTTATCGGACTCGGGAAGAGGGGGGCCGTCGATATCGCCGGACTTCGCCTGGCTGTCTATCTGGCCATGATTTTTGTCGCGCTGCATTTGGTCATCAAGTGGCGCGTACCCGAAGCCGAACAGGTCTTCTTGCCGGTCGTCGCCCTGCTCTCCGGCCTGGGTGCGGCCGCCGTTTACCGGATAGATCCAGCCCTCGGCCGGGCGCAGGTCGTCTGGGTGGCCATCGGGGCCACGGCCGCCGTTCTCGCGATAATCCTGATCCGCCGCTATGTCGAGCTCAAGAGGTACAAATACACCTTCGCCCTGGCGGGTCTGGCGCTCCTTCTTGCGCCGATTTTTCTCGGTCGTGACCATTACGGGGCCAAACTCTGGCTTCAACTGGGTCCCCTCTCCTTCCAACCGGCGGAACTTGCGAAGGTGTTCATGGTCGTCTTTTTCGCCGCTTACCTTGAAGAGAAGAGAGAGCTCCTCTCCGTCTCGACAAAGCGGTTCATGGGGGTATGGATCCCCGAGATAAAGCATCTAGGCCCCCTCGTCATGATGTGGGTCGTCTCCTTGGCCGTGCTTGTCTTCGAGCGCGACCTCGGGACCTCCCTTCTTTTCTTCGGCGCTTTCTTGATTATGCTCTACGTCGCGACCGGCAGGCCGGTCTATACGCTTATCGGTTCGCTCCTTTTTCTGGCGGGCGCGGCGGCGGCCTATTCTCTCTTCTGGCACGTAAAGGTCCGAGTCGATATCTGGCTCAACCCCTGGGTGGATCCTAAAGGGGTCGGCTACCAGCTTATCCAGTCGCTCATAGCGATCTCCTCCGGCGGGCTCACCGGGGCGGGGCTTGGCCGAGGCTACCCCGATTTTATCCCGGCCGTCCATACCGACTTTATCTTCTCGGCCATCGCCGAGGAGCTTGGCCTGGTCGGCGCTTTGGCCATCCTGCTCGCCTACATTATCCTCATGGCCCGCGGCTTTAAGACGGCGCTGGCGTCTAGCGAGGATTTCGGTAAGCTCCTTGCAGCCGGCCTCACCGGCGTCTTCGCTCTCCAGGCGGCCATTATCATCGCCGGCATCAGCCGGGTAATCCCGTTGACCGGCATCACGCTGCCTTTTGTGAGCTACGGTGGAAGCTCCATTCTTGCCAATTTCATTCTTGTCTCCGTCATAGTTGAAATCTCTTCGTCGAGGAGGCCCGCGTGAACGAGCGTATTCGCCGAATGACGGCGCTCCTGGCGGGCCTCTTCGTCATTCTCGCCGGACAACTCGCCTATCTGCAGGTCGTCGCAGCGAACCGGCTCGTCGCAGACGAAAACAATGGGAGAGCGCTAGTCCAAGAGCGGCGCTTTAGGCGCGGCGCGATCTTGTCCGCCGAAGGCCATGTCGTCGCGGAGAGCCGCGCAAGCAGTGATGGCTTCGACCGCCGCTACCCCCTTGGCGATCTCTTTGCAAACGTCGCTGGCTTTTCGAGTGACCGCTATGGCCGGAGCGGGATAGAGTTGTCGGCCAACGAGTACTTGATGACCAGATTGAGAGCTTCCTCTCTTCGCGAGTATATAAACCAGCTAGCCGGCGGTGAACTCGCCGGCGATGACATCTACCTGACCGTTTCGGAGCGCTTGCAGGAGATCGCGACGAGAGCGCTCGGGAAGCGAAAGGGCGCCGTCGTCGCTCTCGATCCGGAGACTGGCGATCTGCTCGCCCTTGTCAGCTACCCCACTTATGATTCCAATAAGATCGATTCCGCTTTTGCATCGCTCCGGAGCGACCCGGACGCTCCTCTGATCAACCGGGCAACCCAGGGGCTCTATCCGCCGGGGTCGACATTCAAGATCGTTACCGCCGCCGCCGCTCTCGAAAAAGGAGTCGCCACACCCGGTTCAATCTACGATGGGCCAGCCGAGCTCTATGTCTCCGGCGGCAAGGTGGTGAACTTCGACAGCCAGGAGCTCGGGAGAATGACGCTTGATAAGGCGTTTGCGGGCTCCGTCAATACGGTTTTCGCAAAGATAGGCCTCGACGTAGGCGACGATCTCGTGGGCTACGCTCAGCGCTTTGGCTTCGGCCAAGCACTCCCCATCAGACTGCCAGCCTCCACAAGCAGGATCCCGTCGCCGGGCGAAATGGACAAGTTAGCGCTTGCCTGGACGTCCGTTGGGCAGGCCCAGCTCGAAGCGACCCCCATGCAAATGGCCCTCGTCGCTTCGGGGATCGCGAACAAGGGCAAGATAATGGCCCCGCGCCTCATCCGCGAAGCTAGGAGCCCCGAGGGGGCCGTTCGGGAGAGGTTCGCGCCAACTCTCTGGCGCCAGGCCGTCTCGGAGAAGACGGCAAAGACCCTCACCACCCTCATGGCTGACGCCGTGGAGGGGGGAACCGGGCGGGCGGCGAGGATTCCGGGCGTTAAGGTTGCCGGCAAAACTGGGACTGCGGAGACGGCATCGGGGGCTCCCCACGCCTGGTTCGTCGGATTCGCCCCGGCCGACTCGGCAAAAATAGCCGTCGCGGTCATTGTCGAGAACGGAGGGCTCGGCGGGAAGACCGCGGCGCCCGTCGCCCGGCAGGTAATCGAGGCCGCCCTCGCCAAATAAGAGAGTGGCTCGTCGCGGACGGTAGATGTCAAAACATGTTAAACTAGAGAGCGAAGAGCAATGGAAGGAAAGATTTTTCAGGATAGATACCGGTTGATAGAGCGAATCGGCTCAGGCGGGATGGCCGACGTCTACAAGGCGGAGGATACCGTGCTTTCGAGGACGGTGGCCTTAAAGGTCCTCTACCGCAGTCTGGCCGAAGACCCCGACTTCGTCGAGCGCTTCCGCCGCGAAGCTAAATCGGCGGCCTCCCTATCTCACCCGAACATCGTCGCGATCTACGATTGGGGCGCCCAAGACTCAACCTACTTCATCGTTATGGAATATATCGACGGAGAGACGGTCAAAGACCGGGTTCGCCGCGGGGGGGCTCTCCTCCAATCCGAAGCCATTCGCATCGCCAAAGATGTCGCCGCGGCTCTCGCCTACGCCCATAAGAAGGGCGTCATCCATCGAGACGTCAAACCCCATAACATCATCTTGACGCTGGAAGGCGAGGTCAAAGTAACCGACTTTGGCATAGCGAGGGCCGGCACCTCGACGATAACCCAGACCGGCTCAATCCTTGGAACCGCCCACTACATATCGCCCGAGCAGGCCAGAGGAGAGGAGGTCGGTCAGGCCTCCGATATCTACTCCCTCGGCGTCGTCCTTTACGAGATGCTCACCGGTCATGTCCCGTTCGACGGCGAGAATCCGGTCTCGGTCGCCCTGAAGCAGATAGAGGAGCGGCCGTTGCTCCCCTCGCTGGTCAACCGGGAGATCACGGTCGATATAGAAAAGGTCGTCATGAAATGTATGGCGAAAGACCCGTCCTTGCGGTACCAGAACGCCGACGGGATGAGAGACGACCTTTCGAGAGTGGAGGCCGGCTCACCGGTGGCCGCACCGCCAGCCGAGACGACGATGGTCATAGCCCAACCCAACCTTAAAAAGCCCAAAGAGAAGAGGAGGCGGGTCGTCGCGATCACCCTGGTCGCGCTCTTTCTCCTGGCGGCGGCATTCGGGATCGGGTTAGCCATCTTCAGCGTTACAAAACCCCCGCCCGAAGAGAAAATTACTGTTCCAAGAATCACCAGCCTCACCCTTGACCAGGCAAAAGCGATTCTCTCAGGCCGTAAGCTTAAGGTGAAGAAGAAGGGCGAGGAGTACTCGGATACGGTTCCCGAGGGTCAGGTCATCAAGCAAAATCCAGCCGACGGCTCTTCAGTCAAGGAGGGAGATACTATCTCCATCGTCCTCAGTCTTGGGAAGCCCATGATCACCGCGCCCAATGTCGTCGGTGAGACGTCGGACAACGCGACGTCCAAGCTTATGAAGGCCGGTTTCGAGCCGTCCGGCAATAACGCGTACGAGTATTCGGATAAGATCGGCGTCGGACGGGTCATCTCTCAATTTCCCGAACCGGGCGAGCCCGTCAGAAAGGGGAGCGCCTTTACGCTGAGAATAAGCAAGGGGCCCGAGACCGTTCAGATCCCCGACGTCTACAACAAGCCGGCCACCGAGGCGACGGCCACGCTAGATCAAGCCGGATTGAAGGTCACGATAAATGAGGAGTTTAACGACAGCATCGCCGCGGGCGTTGTCATCCGGACGACGCCGCCGGCCGGAACCCCCGTGAACAAGGGTTCGAAAGTGACCGTCGTCGTCAGCAAGGGCCCGGAGCTCATCGCCGTGCCCCGCGTCATCGGCAAGGGTGAGGCCGAGGCCAAGACAATTCTGCAGCAAGCGGGCCTTACACCACAAGTCCAGTACATTCCGGGTGCGGCTCAACCGGGGACGGTCTTCGGGCAAGCGCCGAAGGATGGCGAGCTCGTTAAGAGGGATACGCTCGTTATCATCTACGTTGGGCAGCCGACGGGGTCCCCGGGGACCTAGTCCACTCGGGCGGTTCGCGAACCGCCCCTACTAATAATTCACCGCCTTGATTTCATAGAATGACTTTGGGTGTAGGCAGGCCGGGCAGACCTCGGGCGCCTCGGTACCCTCGTAGATGAAGCCGCAGTTCCGGCAGAGCCACTTTACGGGCGTCCCCCGCCGAAAGACCTTTGCTTCTTTAATGTTGGCCAGAAGGGCCTTGAACCTCTCTTCGTGTGCCTGCTCGATCGTCGCCACCCTTTGGAAGAAATCGGCGATCTCGTCGAGACCCTCTTCCCTTGCCGTCCTCTCGAACTCCGGGTACATCTCCGTCCACTCACCATGCTCGCCGTCGACGGCCGCCTCGAGGTTCGTCCTGGTATCGCCAAGCTCCTTAAGAAACGTGAGCGCTATCTTCGCATGCTCCTTCTCGTTTTCGGCCGTCTCCCGGAAGATGGCCGCGATCTGCTCGTACCCCTCCCTTCTGGCGATGCTCGCGAAGTAGGTGTACTTATTGCGGGCCTGGCTTTCGCCGGCAAACGCCTTGCGTAGATTCTCGCGCGTCTTTTCCACCAAAGCCTCCTCCGTTCTTAAAGGTAACAAAACCAATTATAGCATCGCACCACCCGTCGGCGTTTGTTTATCGCCATCAAAAGCGGGAAAAAATTAAATCTAATGCAACTAAGTTGCGATAAGATAAATAGTTATGAAGCGCAGTTTTTACGACGGCATTATTAGGGACTTGAAAGATCAGGGTTTTCGCCTGACCAAAGTACGCATGGCAATCATTGAGGAGCTTGACCGCGCAAAAAAACCGCTTTCCGCGGGTGAGCTTATCGGATTATTGAAAAAGCGCGGTCTTGGCCCGCACAAGACCTCGGTCTACCGCGAGATTGCCTTCATGCTCGAGCAAGAGATCATCAATAGGCTTTCCTTTGGAGAGCGACAGGACAGATTTGAGCTCGCGGCGCTCGAGCATCACCATCACGCGATCTGTAAAGTCTGCGGGGAGATCGAAGATATCGCATGCAGCGAGGGGATTCGGCAGATAGAAGAGATGCTTGGCAAGCAAAAATTCAAGGTGAGCGGTCACCTCATTGAATTCTTCGGGCTTTGTACGAGCTGCCAACAGAGCAGTTGAAAGGATGCAAGAGGAGCGGGGTTTGAATAAGCGTTTCTTTGTGGCGGCGGGGATTTTAGTAGCCGCAATCGTATTCGCCGGTATTGTCTTCGCCAACCTATCCAAAAAGGGTTCGGAAGAAAAGGTTGCGGTCGCCGCCAGCTTCTATACGCTGGCCGAGTTTGCGCGCCAGGTCGGCGGCGACAAGGTCACCGTGAAAACGGTCACCCCGGCCGGCGTCGAACCCCATGATTTTGAGCCCTCTCCGAAAGATATCGTTTCGCTACAGAAGTCAAAGGTATTCATCTACTCGGGGACCGGCTTCGAGCCTTGGGCCGATAAAGTGCTGCCCGATTTAAGGGACGTCGCCGTCGTCAACGCGAGCAAGAGCATCTCTTTGCTGAAAGCCGTTCCCGAGGAAGATGAGGCCGAGAAAGAAAAGGCGGTGACCGATGGGCACTTTTACCTAGACCCCGCGCTCGCACAGCAGGTAGTTAGAAACATCGCCGAAAAGCTCGGCGGGGTCGACCCAAGCGGCAAAAGCTTCTATGAGAAAAACGCCGGCGCATACATCGAAAAGCTAGCCATGCTCGACAAGGAGTTCCAAGAAGGCCTTAAGAGCCGCCGGAGAAACGAGATTATCACTTCGCACACAGCCTTCGCCTACCTCGCAAAGCGCTATAACTTCCGCCAGGTCCCGATCGCCGGCCTGGCGGAGGAGGAGCCTTCTCCGGCAAAGCTTGCCGAGGTTGCGAAGTTCGCCAGGGATAACAAGGTCAAGTACGTCTTTTTCGAAACTCTGACAAGCCCCAGGTTATCCGAGACCGTCGCCAAGGAAATCGGCGCAAAAACGCTCGTTCTAAACCCGCTTGAGGGTCTCACGCCGGAAGAGCAAAGGGAAGGAAAGAATTATATGAGCGTGATGCGAGAGAACTTGAAGAATTTGCGCGTCGCATTGGAGGGCGAGTAAGAACATGGCGATAATCGAGCTTGACGAGATAAGTTTCAGCTATAGTGGCGAGCCGGTATTGCATGACATCAGCTTCGCCATCGAAAAAGGGGCGTACGCCGGCGTAATCGGCCCTAACGGTGGCGGGAAAACGACCCTTCTGCATGTAATCTTAGGGCTTCGTTCGCCGAATTCCGGCTCGGTGAAGCTGTTTGGGGGCGATATCGCCGCCTTTAAAGATTGGACGAAAATAGGCTACCTGCCGCAGCGGGCGGCGCACATCGACGGGCGCTTTCCAATCACGGCTTATGAGGTGGTGAGCCATGGTCGGGTTGCCAAAGCCGGCCTCTTCAGGCGGTTTTCGGCGGCCGACCATGAAGCGATCGATCATGCGCTTGAAATAAGCGACGTCTCCCACCTTGTAAACAGGCTGATCTCCGATCTCTCCGGCGGCGAGAGGCAGCGCGTCTTCATCGCGCGCGCTCTGTCAAGCGAACCCGAAGTCTTGATCTTAGACGAGCCCGCGGCGGGCGTCGACGTGGGTTCTCAGAGCAAGTTCTACGGGTTTTTGCAGGAGCTTAATAAGAAGCACGGGATAACCATCGTTTTTGTCTCGCACGATCTCGACATTATCGCGCATGAGGCAAGCCAGCTCATCTGCATCAACCGAAGCCTCGTATGCGAGGGGCCGGTGAGTCTCATCTTTCACGAAAAAAGGGCCGTCTTGGAGAGCATTTACGGTGAGAGCGTCAGGCTCATGCTCAACGAGAAATAAGGGGGCGAAGATGCCAGAGATTTTCAACTACGATTTCATGATTCGCGCCTTTATGGTGGGAGCGCTTGTAGGCATTATCGCCCCGGTCATAGGCATGTTTCTGATCGTCAAGCGTTACTCGCTTTTCGCCGATACGTTGGCGCACGTTTCACTTCTCGGTGTTGCCGTAAGCGTCCTTGCCGGCACACAGCCCGTCGCATCGGCGGTTGCGCTTGCCGCCCTCGGCGCAATCGGAATCGACCGGCTGCAGGCGCGAACGAAAGTCTACGGGGAGTCGGTACTGGCGCTCTTCTTGTCGGGCAGTCTCGCCGTTGCAACCGTTCTATTCGGCCTTTCCCGGGGCTTCAACGCAAATCTCTTGAACCTTTTGTTCGGCAGCATCGCCACGGTTCAGCCTTTGGATCTCTATTTTGTGGCGGCATTGGGCGTAGTGGTGCTATCGCTTGCCTACTTGCTTTTCAAGGAGTTTTTCTTCATCTCCTTTGACGAAGAGGCCGCCAAGGTAAGCGGTCTTAAGGTTGAGCGACTTAATCTCGTCTTAATGGTGCTGGCGGCGATAACGGTATCGCTCTCTATCAGAATCGTGGGAGTGCTTCTTATCGGCGCTCTGATGGTCATACCCGGACTAACCGCCATGCAGTTCAAGAAAAGCTTCAAAGCAACCATACTGCTGGCGGTTGTTTTTTCGCTGCTCTCAGTGATCCTGGGCCTTTTTCTCTCGTTTTACGCGGGGCTTGCAAGCGGCGGCATCATCGTTGTCATCGCGCTTGCGTTCTTTGTGCTCAGCCTCCTCTTCAAGGAAAAATAGCTTTGAGCCTTGAGCTATTTATGAGTTCTAGGCGATCCGCCGCCGTATGGTCGCCGCCGAGAGGACGACCATCAGTAGAGCAAAACCGATCAGGAAAGCGATCTCGAACGAGACCTCGCCCAAAGAGTACCCCTTGATCATGATGCCCTTAAGCGCGTTGTTCGCGTGGGTGAGCGGCATCACTTCCGCCAGCCACCGAAAGTACTTGGGCATCTCCTCGACGGACATGACGATCCCGGAGAGCAAGGCCTGAGGGATGATGACGATCGGGATAAACTGGATCACCTGCAGCTCGTTCGCGGCGAATGAAGAGAAGAATATCCCCATGTTCACCCCGACGAGCGTGAGCAAAAACTCGACGAGAAAGACTGCGCCGATGTTGCCGATGTAGTGCACTTTAAGCGCGTAGACTGTATAGAGCATGATTATTGCGACCTGGATCGTCGCGAAAACGATGAAGCCGAGCTGGTAACCGAGGATAATCTCCAAACGGCTGGCCGGGGAGGACATCAAGCGCTCTATCGTTCCCTGACCCCTCTCCCTTAAGAAAGACACGGAGGTCAAGAGAAAGACGAAGAAGAAGGCGAAGAAGGCGATGAACGCCGGGGCGAAGTAGTCGAGGGCATCGAAGTTGTCGCCACCATATCGATAGCCGACATCGATCGACAGCTTGCTGTCGCTCTTACCCTGACTTGCGAGCGCTTTTTGAACTTTGGCGATCGCGCCCTGGGCCCTCGATGGGTTGGAGCCGTCAACAACGATCGTCGCTTTAGGGCTACCGCCAGACAGCAGCTCTTTGCTGAAATTGGCTGGAAACTTTAGGACGGCAACCGACTGCCCATCCCGCAGCAGAGAGGGGATCTCCTTCTCGCGCACGACGGTGACGGTCAAATCGCCGTCGGCTTTGAGAGCGTCTATCGCGCGATCCGACACCTTAACAGGCTTGGGTTTTGGTCTTTCGCCTGGCGCCTTGTTGCCGAGAGCCGGTGGAGACATCCCCGGAATAACGGGCGGGGGCACTGCGGGTTTAGCGGCGGCCGAGGCCGGTGGAGCAAACGGCTTGTCCTCGTCGACCAGTCCGATCTTAAATGTTGTTTTGGTCGTTAAAAGAGGTCCCAGTAGCGAGATGACCACTATTGGGACGAAGAAGAGGAGCGTCAGCGTCCGCTTGTCATGTCCAAACTGGCGGATGATGCGTTGGGCTATCGCTAAGATCCTGGTGCCGCTCATGCCAATCCCGCCTTCTCGTTATCGAGACCGTCTCTCTCGAGGGCGAGAAAGGCCTCCTCCAGCTTCGTCTCGGAGGTCGCAGAGAGGATTTCGGAGAGCGACCCCTCGATTAGGAGCCTGCCCCTTCGCAAGAGGCCCAGTCTGTCGCAGCGCTCCGCCTCGTCCATGACGTGGCTCGAGACGATGATCGTTACGCCCTCGGAATTTAAGCGCTTAAAGTGGTCCCAAAACGCCCTCCTGAGCGACGGGTCGACGCCGACCGTCGGCTCGTCGAGAAAGATCAGCTTCGGCGCATGGACAAGAGAGCAAGCAAGAGAAACCCGCTGCTTCATGCCGCCCGAAAGCGACGAGACGAGCGAATCCTGCTTGCCCGTCATTTCGACGAGCTCCAATACCTCGTCTATCCTCTGCTTTCGCTCGCCCTTCTTCTCGAGACCAAAGACCTTGGCGAAGAACTCAAGATTCTCCGCCACCGAGAGGTCCTGGTATAAGGCTGGCAATTGGGTCATGTAGCCGATCTCTCGAGCGTTGCCAGACGACCCGGGCCGCCTACCCAGAACGATCGCCTCTCCTGCTGTTGGGGAAGCGATGCCGACCAGGATGCGGATGAGGGTCGTTTTGCCCGCTCCGTTTGGCCCCAAAAGCCCGTAGGTTATCCCTGAAGGCACTTCGAGCGAGAGCCCGTCGAGAGCGCGCACCCCCTTAAACTCCTTGACCAACTCCTTCGCCATAGCAACAGACTCCATCACAACGCCCCCTCTATCTTCTTTAAAATCGCCGCCAACTGCTCCTTTTCATCGTCGGTGAGCGTGGAGACAATGGCCTGCCATCTCCCCTTGATCGCCGAGACCACCTGCGCGACAACTTCTTCCCCTTTTTGGCCGAGCGCAACGCTAACCTTCCGCCTGTCTTCAAGGCTGCTTTTCCTGGCGACGATGGCCCTCTTCTCCAGCCTATCGACGACTCCTGTCATCGTGGGAGCTGAGACCTTTAGGTGTGATGCGAGCTCCGCCATCGCGAGCTCTCCCTTGTCCGCCAGGGTAATGAGGACTAGCGTCTGGGTGAGCGTAAACACCTCCGCCGCTTCCCCGATTATCAGCGGGGACTGCTCGCTCGCGATGATCTTCGGAATAGTTCTCGTTATTTGCCTGACTAAGCTATCCGTCTTGTCCATAAGAAGGGGTCCTATTCTTGCTTAATTAGCTTGCTTAAAAATTAGCCTAGCAAATCATTATTGTCAATAATTTCCTAAGACTTCGATGAAATGGAGGTCTTTCTCCCGCCTTTCCCTTGCCAAACCTATAAGATATGGCTAAAGGTAAGACCTGGTGGTAGACTGGTATGGAGGGAAAGATGAGCACCAGCATAGTCACCATGGCAAGCGTACTAACCGCTGCCGCGACCGTTCTAACCGCATTTGCGTTCTTTTATGCCGCCTTCGTCACCCGTAAGCAGCTAAGGATAATGCACGCCCAACACGTGAGAGAAGCGGCGGATAAGGCTTTTGAAGAGTTTGACTCGGACAGCGTGCGCGCCGCTCGCGCCTATATTTTCAACTCCGATCTTCCAACGGATGTCGATGCGCTTACGGGCGCGCAACTTGAAGCGGTCGAGAAGGTGGGACTCGTCATCGAGAGAATGGGCTTTCTTGTCGAGACGGGGCTGATAAACCCACCGGAACTAGTGTTCACGAGGCTATGCGGCGCCATCTTAAGGTGCGACGCCAAGATAGGGCCCTACCTGGAGCAGGAGCGAGTCAGGAGAAACGACCCCGAGCACTTCTCTTACTATGAGAAGCTGGTCGAGCGCGCCTGGCAGTACTGGCGCAGCAAGCACGGCGAAGAGTTGCCCGCAAGCTTCACGCGAAAGCTCTAGCGCCGACGACCATCGAGAGCATCCGCATCAACAGTGCATAAAGAATCAACATTCTAAGGTGATGAGAGCTTAAGCTAGAAACACCATAGGAAAAAGCTTATCCAATCCAAGTCCTTGCATTAAAATCATTTCATGCGCACGCTTCTCAAAACCTACTTCGGCTATGATAAATTTCGCCCGCTGCAAGAAGAGATCGTCGCGAGCGTTCTCGCGAAGCGGGACTGCTTGGTTTTAATGCCGACAGGCGGCGGAAAGTCGCTCTGCTATCAATTGCCGGCTTTGAAGTTCGACGGTCTCACCCTGGTCGTCTCACCGCTGATCTCCCTGATGAAAGATCAGGTGGACGCACTTCAAGCGAATGGCGTCGCGGCGGACTTCATCAACAGCTCGCTAACGCAGACTGAGATCAATCGCGCGATGGTGCGGGTCCGGCAAGAGCGGACCAAGATTCTTTACCTCGCGCCCGAGCGCGTCGCCGTCCCCGACTTTCAAGCCTTCTTGTCGGCGCTCAAGGTGAGCCTCATCGCCATCGACGAGGCGCACTGTATTTCGGAATGGGGCCATGACTTCCGCCCCGAGTACCGCAACCTAAAAACGCTTCGGCGCGACTTTCCGGACGCGCCGGTCATAGCCCTTACCGCGACCGCCACGAGAAGAGTGCGCGAGGACATTATCGCTCAGCTTGAGCTTAAAGAGGCGCAAACCTTCATTTCCAGCTTCAATCGGCCAAACCTTACCTACCTCGTCCGTCCCAAAAGAAACGCTTTTAACGCGCTACTCGCGTTGCTTCATAAACATCAAAATGAGCCAACGATCATTTACTGCGTCTCTCGAAAGGGGACCGAGGAGCTTGCCGCCGACTTGCGAGCGAACAACTTTAACGCCATGGCGTACCACGCCGGACTCGCTAACGACGTGCGCAAAGAGACCCAGGAGAAGTTTATCCGCGACGAAGTGCCGATCGTCGTGGCGACGATCGCTTTTGGGATGGGCATCGACAAGCCCGACGTCCGCTTGATCGTCCACTATGACATGCCAAGAACGCTCGAGGGCTACTACCAGGAAACCGGGCGCGCTGGGCGCGATGGCCTGCCCAGCGAGTGCGTCCTCTTCTATTCTTACGGCGATAAGATCAAGCACGACTTCTTCATAGACCAGATCGAGGACCCCTCGGAGCGGAATAGGGCGGGCGACAAGCTGGCGCAGGTGATCGAGTATTGCGAGTGGCAGGATTGCCGCCGCGCGTATTTGCTGAAGTACTTCGGCGAAGAGTGGGAGAGGCAAGATTGCGGCGGCTGTGACGTCTGCCTTACGCCCAGGGCGGAATTTGACGCCACCGAGATCGCCCAGAAAATTCTCTCCGCCGTCGTTAGGACGGGGGAGCGATTCGGCGCCGGCTATGTCATCAACGTCCTGCGCGGGGCGAATGACAAGAAGATCCGCGAACGCGGGCACGAAGGGCTCTCAGTCTTCGGCATCGTTCAAGATTTCACCATTGATGAGCTGGTACAGCTCATCAATGTTTTGCTGGCAAGAAAATTGCTCGTTAAAAATGGGCACCGGTATCCAACGCTCGGCTTAACCGAGGCCGGACGAAGCTGGCTTAAGCTGCGCGAAAGAATTATCCTGCCCCGACCGGCACGTGGCGTCGAGCAGCGCGCGGCTAAAACCGCCGGAGAGATCGATTTTGACCGCGAACTATTTGAGAAGTTGCGGGTTTTGCGCAAAACCCTAGCTGACGAGAGGGGCGTGCCGCCGTTCGTGATCTTCGGCGACGCCTCCCTGCAAGAGATGGCCGCCTATTTTCCTCAAAGACCGGAAAGTCTTTCTGAAATCTTCGGCGTGGGGGCCGAAAAATTGGCGCATTTCGGGGAAGCATTTCTAGCCGTAATTCGCCGACACACGCTCGAGCTGGGCCTGGAAGAGCAAGTCGCCCCCGCCCGACGGCCGGCCAAGAATCGTACGGTGAATCGCTCGGGCGCCACTTACGACGAGACCAAGAAGCTCGTCTTACAAAAACTCTCCCTGGCGGAGATCGCCGAGAGGCGCGGGCTGGCCGAGGAGACTATCATCAGTCACCTGGAAAGATTGGTCGAGTTCGGCGCCGAACTGGACCTCGACTATTTGAAGCCGCCGCCGGAACGCTTGGTGGAAATAAAGGCGGCCTTTGAACAGTCCGGTGGTCACTTCTTAACCCCCGTGCGAGCCATCCTCGGCCAGGAGTTTTCCTTTGCTGAGCTGAGACTGGTCCGCCTTTTTCTTGCAGATTCGTAAGGTGTGGCCGCGCCGCTCCTTAGCATCCCCTGTCAAATATAGGGCGGTGGAATGGGAAAGATGGCTGTATGAAGGCCAAAAACGCAGCCCGCAAGATCAGAGAATTGATCGAGAAGTACGGCGGCAGGTTCTCAACCGAGCTTGGAATCGATCTTCGGTCGATAAAGCCCGACGAGATATTCAAGTGGTTCATGGCTTCCCTCTTATTCGGGGCGAGAATCAGCCAGGAAATCGCCGTAAGAACTTACAGAAAGTTCGAAAGGGCCGGGATAACGAGTCCGCGGGCGATTATTTCGGCCGGATGGAGCGGCATGATCCCCGTCCTCGGGGCGGGGGGCTACGCCAGGTACGATAATCGCACGGCCAACAAGCTTCTCGGCGTGACCGAAAAACTCCTGAAAGAATATGGCGGAAACATGCTTAATCTCATAGAAGAATCCAGGACACCAAGAGAGCTCGAAATGCGCCTGCGCGCCTTCAAAGGCGTCGGGGAAGTGACGGCCAACATATTCTTACGAGAGCTTCGAGGCGTCTTCCCCCAGGCGGACCCAGCATTAAGCAAGCGAGCTTTTGCGGCCGCGAGAGAACTTGGTTTTGCTCAAAGCGACGACCCCGCCATGACGCTCCGCGAACTAAAAGCCCTGTGGAAACAGGCAGAGATCACCGAGTACGACTTCACGGACTTCGAAGCTGCGCTCGTCCGCTACGCTAGGTAGACGTCGGAAAAGCTCAGCATCACCCTTTAGGGGTGAAGAAAGCAAGCTCCCGATGTATTAATATGCTACCATCGCCACGACTTACTGGACCGCAAGAGCTTTTGACAATGGCCAATAATGCTAAGGAGGCTGTGAGCGCATGTCCGACCAGAATAAAGAGATGGCTTCTGAAGGGAAAATGCCAAAAAAGCGCAGGATGGGCAAGGTCGTGCTGGGTATTCTCGGAGTTTTAGTTTTAGCATTGACGGTGGGGACTTTCTTGGGCGTCGTGCCGGTGCTCTCGGGATTGGCAGGCACGGCAAAGCCAAAGGATCTAGGAGTCCGCTACTCCGAAAAAGACTTCAACACGGCGCTTGCCAAAACTCCCCTAAAGCTCAAGAACAAGATCGATGGTCCGATCGAAGGCACCGAAATGGTCTACACTGGCCAGGCGCTGATCGACGCAACATTCACGGAAGCCGAGCTCTCCGCATTGCTCTCTTACAATCATAGCTCTCGCTTCCCAGTCAGCCAGGTCCAGGTGCGCCTCCTCGGAGGAAATCGCGCCGAGGCGTCCGGCATGGTCACATATAAGGGTATAAAGTATCCGGTTTATGTATCGGGGAGCGCTTCACTGACAAGCGGCAAGTCCGTAACCGGCTCAGTGAGCGCAGCCCAGGTTTCGGGAATCTCGGTGCCGGTAAATTATTGGCCGCAAGCAGAAAATTACGTAATCAACCTGGTAAATCGAAGGCTGGCGCGCATGGACGGGTTGAATATTCAAAAAGTGGAGCTCTCCGAGGGCAAAGCCCGCGTCGTGGGGACGATGCCCGCCGAAGCGAAGCGCGTGCGAGTGAACCGGTGAGAGCGATAAAACCCGGTCCTTTCGACCTCTTTATTCTCGTCAACTTCGCGCTACTCCTGATGATGACCGGGATCGTTTATTATGCCGCGGAGTGGGAGTTCGGCCTTTACGCAGCGGTGTTTATCGGGGCCGGGTTCCTGCTCTGGCGAGTTTTAAGGAAGTACTCCTACCCGATGTGGCTCTTCCTGGCGCTCGAGGTGGGCATACTGGCTCACTTCGCGGGTGGCCTGATTCACTTCGGGCCGCACAACACACGGCTCTACGGACATTACTTCATCGGTCTCCGGTTCGACAAGTACGTTCACCTCTACAACTCCCTGGTCGGCTCGGTGGCGCTCAGGCATCTGTTCAGGCAAGTAGGGCTGTCCCTTCGACGGATGGAATCCTTTATAGTCATCGCGGTTGTGCTGGGGATAGGCGCGTTGATAGAGATCGTCGAATACCTCGCCGTAACAACCATGCCTTCAACGGGTGTAGGCGACTACGCCAACAACATGCAGGACCTGATATTTAACTTGGCGGGTGGCTCGCTTGGAATGCTCTTGGTGAATCGCCTCGCGAGGACTCGATTGATCGATGCGCCCGGTGAAGACCGAGAAGCGGCCGGTCCATCAGGTTCAAACGAACTCTAACGAACTCCAGCTTCCCAAATAGCGAAAGACCTTCGATGAGACGCGGTCGGAGGTGAAGGACGGCGGCGGCCTCTGGAATCCTGCGGCGACATTAAAGACGGATTATCGCTTGTGCTTCTAGTGAGAATGTGGTAGGATTCAAAAGATACTATAGAACTTAATTTAGCCGCGTTTACTGCCTGCTGAGCTGTCCTCGTCATTTCGAGACCTTTCAGATTAGACTACGCCTAAAGCAAAGTTCTCGGTTCCAGCATATACGCACAAAAAGGAGTAGTACATGGCATTTAGATGCTTAGGGCTTAAGCCCGCCCTCGTTGAGGGAGTGACGGCTATGGGTTATACAGAGCCAACTCCGGTTCAGGGGCAGGCAATTCCGCACGCTTTGGAGGGACGGGATATCGTCGGACGTGCGCAGACGGGTACCGGCAAGACGGCGGCCTTTGTCCTGCCGACGCTTCAGCGGATAAGCTGTAGTAATGGTATAAAAGCGCTCATCGTTACGCCGACTCGCGAGCTTGCGGTGCAGATTGAAGAGGTCGCACGAGGATGTGCGCGCTTCACCAACCACAAGGTGGCGGCCGTCTTCGGTGGCGCACCCTACCTGCAACAGCAGCGGAGAGTTCGGGGCGGTGTCGACATGCTAGTGGCAACGCCAGGCCGTCTGCTTGACATGATGCGGCGGAATGATCTACGACTATCGGAAATTGAAGTGTTTATTCTCGATGAAGCCGATCGCATGCTCGATATGGGGTTCTTGCCGGACATCAAGCGGATCATTCAAGCGCTGCCGAAGAAGCGCCAGAACCTCCTATTCTCAGCGACGATGACGCCGGGTGTGCTTAGCGTTATCGCTGGCACACTTGATAACCCCGTTTCGATCGAGATCGGTCACCGCTCCGTGCCGGTCGAGGCGATCGAGCAATCGGTATATCCGGTAAACGGACTACAGAAATCAGACCTGCTTATCGAGCTTTTGCGCTGGAATAACCTGCACCGGGTTCTTGTCTTCACCAGAACGAAGCGTCGGGCAGACCGGCTATGTCGTACACTTACGCGCTCGGGGATCGGTGCCACGACGATTCATTCAGATCGCAGTCAAGCACAGCGGCAAGCGGCGCTTGCCGGCTTTAAAGCGGGTCGCCACCGCGTCCTCGTCGCCACCGATATCGTGGCGCGCGGTATCGATGTAGACGCTATATCGCATGTCATCAACTATGATATACCTACCAGCCCCGAAGACTACTTGCACCGCATCGGGCGTACGGCTCGTGCAAGTGCCCGCGGTACGGCCATCAGCTTTCTCACCACCGAAGAGGTCACCGATTTTCGTGCCATCGAGACGTTCATCGGGCAAACGCTCATCTGTAAAGATATTCCGGGCTTTGCGTATGCTACCCGTTACGTCCCGAGCCCGAGCCGGGTGGCCAGAGTTGCAGTTGCGCCAAGGCTAGCATACGATGGCGGTGCGAGGCGCAGTACAAAGCGGCGGACGAAAAGACGTTAACAGTGCGACGGTCCGGGGAACCGGAGAAAGGAGATACACGGCATGAAACTGTATGTGGGGAATCTCTCCTACGAAACGACCGAGGATACCCTGAGGAATGCCTTCAGCCAGCACGGGGCGATTGACTCAGTAAGCCTCATAGTCGACAGGGACACCGGTCGCAGTAAGGGCTTTGCCTTTGTCGAGATGGCGAACGACGATGAAGCGAAGGCGGCGATCGAGGCACTCAACGGCTCTGAGGTCGATGGAAGAATTATCAAGGTGAGCGAAGCACGGCCCCAGGAGCGCCGAGGTGGGGGCCGCGGTTTCGGTGGTGGCCGAGGTCGCGGGGGTGGCGGAGGCCGAGGTTACGGAAGCCGCTATTAGCGCAATAACGCCACGGATTGGAATAGCACTTGCACCTCGGGTTTTGTGGCAGGAGGTGATTGTATTGGCAACGGGAACGGTGAAATGGTTTAACGTTAATAAAGGATATGGATTTATCGGGCGTGAAAACGGCGCCGACCTATTTATCCATCAAAGGGCGATCGACAGTAAGGACCAGGGGCCATTAGCAGAGGGGGACATCGTTGAGTTTAACGTGACCTCCGGCCCGAAGGGAGAAAGTGCATCCAACGTTAGGGTTGTGCAAAAACTGAAGCCGTCAGGTGGGTCGGCGTTAAAGCTCCAATCTCTTGATGAGAAGATCAAAACCCTAAGAAAAACGAGCAAGGAAAAACAGTCAGATCTCTCTAACCGATTAAAAAGGCGCTAAATAATGAACGAACAAGAGATAGAGGGCTCCTTATGAGGGGCCCTTTGTTTATTCATCCTAAGCTCAAGTCCGGCTTAGAATGAGCAGGCTTTGTCCCGGCGCTCCTAAACAATCTCCCTGGGGATCATTCTGAGCGCTAAGATGACGAGAGACGGACAATAATAACATCACTCGATAGCTCTCCCAGCGGCCTTCATGCCTGGCCCGCGACCGTGCGTCGTGCTACTCTCAAGACCGAAGCATCATGACCATGGACCTTGAATTAGTGAAAATCTTCGTTTTTTTAGGAACATACAATGGCACGTGCAATAGATTCATCACCGGGCACTATCAAATATAAGCTCATAAACCTTTTCCGACGTGGAGCGCTGAGCTTTGTCGTAGGTGCTCTTGTCGTTGCCAATTTCGCAATCATCCTTCTATGGAGATACGGCCTTATTCCGCATCAAACTGTCCACTACCCGTCCCTAGCAATCTTTGCAGCATTGGTGCTTATAGCAGTAGCTATCATCTTCGGCCTCACTTCTTCGGCAATCAAAGTGCCGACTTATGGCGTGTATTTAAGTGGGGCGCCCGGCAATGCATCGGTCCCCTTTGATGAGGCTCAGCATGAATTCTCGCTCTCGGTCGAGTATGAAACCGAGGATGCGTTTGTTGTCGGCAATGAGATATATGCCAGGCTTAAGTTGGTGCCTAATGACAGAGTGCCGGGAGTAAAGGAAAGATTTGAGGGCAAGCGGCTCATGGCGCACTTTCCTTGTGCCACATTTAGCCCTCAGGATGATCCGTCCAGCATCGATGCTCACGTCAATCTCGAGCCATCTGAGTCTGCTCTTGATAACGGCCTGGCCACATGCTACCACGGCGAAGTTACTCTGAAGCGTACGCAGCCCGGTATGCTCTTCCCCGTATTGAGTATTGACGAAGCGCCTGGCGTTATCCTTGAAATGCAAGCTTGTGCCGTTTTGGTTGAACCAGCCAGCGTTTTAAAAGATATCATTAATCGTCGGATGGTTCTGGGCTTCTCAATTATCGCTGTTGCAGTAGTCTTGTTAACACTAAGGTAGTGTTAACAGATCATGGGGGAGGCCCCCCATGAATATGCCCCCTCCAGGTCAGGGGTTCTCAGCCTTAGCCAACGGCCTTCTTTTTTGTGGAGAATAGGGGATTCGAACCCCTGACCTCCGCCGTGCAAAGGCGGCGCTCTCCCATCTGAGCTAATTCCCCAAACTTCTTTTTTTGTGACGTTGCATATTCTGCCACGAAAAGCGTGGTCGGGGCAACTTGCATCGCTAGACGAGCGATGCACATCTCTAATTATCACTTAAGGTCTTGGCTTTTGGGCAACAAAAAATGCCCAAAAGGCATTTCACAATGCTACAAATGTGGGCCTAAGTGGATTCGAACCACTGACCTCGCCCTTATCAGGGGCGCGCTCTAACCAACTGAGCTATAGGCCCGGTCAACGTTCATATTTTACACGCGCGCCCGTAGTCGCGCAATATACAGCCGCGCTTCCGAAAGGCCGTTGAGCCCTCCTTGCTTGCGCCCCTCCTCAGACATTTGGTATTGTCACTGGAGACGTGCTTTCTGCCCGGAGCAGCTTGCTCGTAAAGATCAAGAGTGGGCGGCTTTCCGCAAGCGGGCAAACATATTCTATCCTCGCGTTAACGGGGTGTCGAATTTGCACGAGATGGAAGTTCACGGGGTAAATCTAGACGTTGTGACCAATCAGCCGGTCATCATCCTTAAGGATACGGTGGCGAGCCGCTTTCTGCCGATTTGGATCGGCCAGTTTGAGGCTACTGCCATCCTCATGGAAATCCAGGGGGTTAAACCATCGCGGCCTCTCACCCACGATCTTTTAAAATCGGTCATCGGCGATTTGCACGCAGAAGTCAAACAGATCGTAATAAGCGACCTTCGCGACGGGACTTTTTACGCCCAAATACATATCCTGTCAAACTCGACCTCGCTCATGATCGACGCCCGGCCTAGCGACGCTATAGCGCTCGCGGTCCGAGTCCGCGCGCCGATCTTCGCGGACGAAACCGTCCTTGAAAAGGCCGCCGTCTTTAGTGAAGAGGGTGAAGATGAAGTCGTCGACCGCTTCCGGGAGTTCCTCGACAACATCGAGCCTGAAGATTTCAAAAACCTCGACTTCCCGACCGATTAGCGGCCAAAAACAAACCCCGCGACTGACGCGGGGTTATTCACTGAAATATCAAAAGCTTAGAAGCTTACGTCGCCAAGGACGCTCACCCTTTTGATCGCGCCCCTGGGAATGATGTGGAAGTCGTTGTGCCTATATCCCTTGCCCCGATTCGTGAGGTCGTAGTCTTGAACGAGGACGATATAATCCTCGGCTTCCTTCCAGAGAAGGCCCA
Source organism: Actinomycetota bacterium (assembly GCA_023481285.1). Classification (GTDB taxonomy): domain Bacteria; phylum Actinomycetota; class Aquicultoria; order Aquicultorales; family JAMCWL01; genus JAMCWL01. The sequence goes on from JAMCWL010000004.1 coordinate 72,234, forward strand.
CCGTAATCTTCGAGAGGCGGAATATTTCGAAGTCTTCCGGTAGCTCCACGCGAGAGTACGCGGTGATGTCCTCCCACTCTACAACCGCGACCGGCTTTTCCTGCACTTCTCTTTCTTCTGGCTCGTCAAGAAGATTTATCTCCGACATCATAACATCAGCCGTGCAAGCCTCTTTGCTCTGTCCTTTCATCGTCCCTCTTCCAAAACTAAAAAGAATACGCGAAACCGCTAATGCTTGAAAAAATTCTAATCTCCTTCGACTCCCCCTGTCAAACTTTTCGTCAGAAAAACAGCAGGTCAGGCGGGCAATTGCTTAGCAAAGGGGGGCTAGGTTGGCCCTCCTGGGGCTTGCTGATCATCAGCGGGCATGGAGAATGGGAAGTTATTCATCCCCGTCGTGACGCCATAGAGGTACGCCATAGGCCTGGACTCAGCGATTGAGGTCTTCTCGCTTGCATGCCAATGCTACCGCCTGCCTAGGTCTAATCGCCTGGCTCACAAGCTCGCAAATAACGCCCGGCGCTCTTTCGGCGGCTAGCGCGATCCAGCAGCGAGAGCCGGACTGCCCGTCGAGACCCCGTCCACCACGCGCCTGTCAAAGTGAAACTCCCGCTCAAGACCGTAGACGGTGACGGTGTCAACTGCTATTAACTTTAGCGGGTTTCGCTTAAAGCGGAGTATCTGCAGAGAGAAAGGAACTCCCTTTTCCTCGCGAAATGTTCTCAAACCAGCCGCCCCAGTAGTGCCGGCGTTTATCATAACAAAGCCCCGATCCTCTAAGACGTCCGGCTGGTGGGTGTGTCCAGTCAGAACGACCGGAACCATTTTGAACGCCGTGCGGGCCACTGCCGGATTGTGCGCTGCCACGATGAAGGTGCGCTCTCTCGTCGCGAGCCTCTTGAGATACCTCGCCTTATCGTCGAGCGCCTGCTTTGTCGCAGTAAAGGTATCGCCCGATGCCGAAGCGGGATCCGCCACTCCAAGAACCGATATGCCGGCGAGATTTTTCACCTGTCCGTCGAGGATTGTAACGTTCGGAAGCGTCTTCAGCCGCTCGATAGTCGCCGGCGAATCGTGGTTCCCGGGCACGAAGAGGTAGGGCTTGTTCAGCTTTGCGATGCGCTCAATAAACGCGGTTTCGAGGGGCGTGCCGAAGTCCGTCACGTCGCCCGTGTCGATGACGAACTCGGCTTTGAAGTCGCGGGTGATACGCTCGATGATGTCCAAAGCCACGGGATTCGTATGGATATCCGAGACCTGTAAAATCCGGACATCGCCTTCCCCGTTCCTGACGGGCTCCCAGGAGTCCACCTTCGAATAGAACTCGTGGACGTTGCCGGCGATATCTCGGATCTCCTCGCGGAACGTTTTGAGCGCCCCCAACCGCTCGGCGATCGCCTCCGTCATCCAGGGCGCCGTTGAGAGCGCCCCTGAATACCTCGGTTGGCGAAAAGCGTTGAGGTCGTATGTCTCATAGGTGGCGCCCAAGAGGGCGGCGATGATGATCGAGCCGACCGCGGCCCCCAGAAGGGCGTAGTGTGGCCTCTTTTTTACGAAGAACGCCCCTACCGCTCCCCCCAGCGCCGAAATGGCGATAAGCCTGAAGACGAAGCTCCTTAACGTCCGCCGGGCGTCCCTTTCGACTCTGGCGATCAGCTTCTCGCCGATGGGGGCCTCCTGGGCCACCTTTCCAATCTTCTCCGGGTAGATGCGCTCCAGCGACGCGTCGATCCTCATCGGCGTCACATGGGTATTTGCGACGATCTCCCCGAAGGGAGGGATGCTCAAGACCGTCTCTCCCCTTGCCTTCGGTCGGATTGAGAGACGAAGAGATACGCCGTCTATCTCGTAAGTTGTCGCTCCAAACAGGGCGATGGCGCTCAAGGCAAAGGTGGCCGCCAAGGCGATGGCCAGAGCGATTCTCGGGACTGGTCCCTTAAAGATGGCCTTCACGTGAATCACTGAGCAGCCGGCTACTTTTCAGAACTCCCGCCGGGCGCAAGGAGAGAAGTCTTGCGCCCAGTCGGTGCCCGGTGCTACGAGGCCGCTCTTGCTTAATTCTAGAGCATGGTATGGTGGGCGCAAGCTACCAGCGCCTAACAGCCCAACAATCAAGATATTGATCGGGTAGGAGGGGGATTCGCATCCCCCGTCCTCCCACACCACCGTGCGTACGGTTCCGTACACGGCGGTTCATGACGCAAAATCAATCCGACGC
>JAMCWL010000002.1:0-1188 GCA_023481285.1 Actinomycetota bacterium
GGGCGTCGCCCCGACGGTGGTCGACCGCCGGCCACGCGAAGGCCGCCGCGTTCGAGAAGAAAGCGATTTGCAAAAAATGCCACGATAACAACTTCTGTGGAAATTGCCACCACTTCCCCGGGCACCCGGCCGACTGGAAGTTGGGACACCGGGTGAGCGGATCGGCGGAGAAAGCCTGCATGAGTTGCCACCTTGCGGACAAAAGTCCCGTCTTCTGCGACCTCTGCCACGATCCGGGCGAGCGGCTGGTCGCGCCAGGTAATCGACCGCCGGCCCCAGTAAGCCCGCCAAACCAACAGTAAGTGCGGTTCCTATACGTCAGACCGGCGTTTTGCCTGCGGCCTCCTTCGGATTCCGCCTCACAGCGGACACTCTTGCCGTCCGGCTAACAGTCCCGCGCCCCGCCGCCGGGCGCACCAAAAAAAGGGCTTCCAAATGGAAGCCCTTTTATATTCGCGATGCTCGCCGGCTAGAAGGTAGAGCCGACTCCCTGCGTGCCGGACGCGTCGAGGTGGCAGCGACGGCATGCGTCGTCGAGGTTCGACGAGGCGATGTTCGCGCCGGTATCGCGGCCCATAAGCATCTTATAGCCGTTCTGTACCGCGGCGTGGGGCTCACCTTGAGCGTTGTGGCAGCTGCTGCAGAGCGGCGACCCCGACCACGCGGTCTGGCTATCGGGCGTGCTGACGAATGGGTGGCTCTGGCTGCCGGAATTGGAGTCATGGCACTTCTCGCAGAAGGCCACGACCGTCAAGCTGGCGCCCGAGAACGCCGTCGATGTATCCGGAACGGGAGTGCTGGTATCGTCCAGCGGGTTGTTCCTCAGGATCATCCGCTTGCCGTCGCCGAAGCCGATGGTCTTGGCCCCGTGAACGCTGTGGCACTTGTTGCACACTAAGATCGTCGTTGCGTTTGTGTTGTTGTCGGGTATCGTGACCGCGGAGCCGCTAATTGTGTGGCCGTTGTTGACCGCCGTCGGGGCGACGCCCGCATATCCGTAAACGAGTTTGTTGGTGTGCGCGCCCGCCCCTACGTGGCAGTAATCGCACGCACTATTGACATCCGTACCGCTAGCCAACAGCTTGTACGTGCCCGTCGCTCTGTGGACCGCGTGGCAGGTCTTGCACTTGTTGGTCGCTGACGAGTAATTGCCATGGGGGTTCGTGGTGTAGATCTCGGTGTTCGCCG
>JAMCWL010000002.1:1198-4908 GCA_023481285.1 Actinomycetota bacterium
ACCAGCACTCCCGGTCCGGATATGAGATTAGCATAGCGGTCGGTTTTTAGGAAGCCATCCTCAAATTGCGATACCGTTTAAGAGGCCTTGGCGCCGCCGCCGGCTATTGCGGTAGAAGAGCGCTTGAGGAGCTTGCGCACGATGACGGCGGTGCATGCAAGCAGACCGAGCGCCAAAAGCCCCCATAGGACGACCGGATCGTTGAGCGTCTCGGACAGGCCGTCGATAGGCGACGCCGACTGCCCGGGCAGCGTCAGCTTGACGGATTGAAGCCGGTCGTTGAACTCGTCTGCGATGATGAAGCGACCTTTGCCGGTGGAGACGATGCCGGACGGGTAGTAGAGCTGCCCTTCCTGTTTGCCCCACTCCCCGATTTCGGCCAGCCGCGTGCCCTGGGTGTCGAAAACGACGACCGAGCCATTGAACGCGTCGACGACGTAGAGGTTGCCTTTCTCGTCGATCGCCAAGCCGGCCGGTAAGCCGAAGGTTCGATTTGCGTCGTTCATCGCGACGCCTTTCTTTCCCACGACCCAGATGATTTTGCCGTCCTGGTTGAGGGCGACTAATCGGTTGTTGTTCGAATCCGAAACGTAGATGTTGCCGCGCGGGTCCGCGGTTATGCCACCCGGAAAATCGTATTCTCCGAGACCACTGCCCCTGGTCCCGAACTTCCTTAGAATGTGTCCTTTAAGATCATAAACAACGATGTGGCCGTAAGTCGCGGCGTAAAGCTTGTTGTTCGCGACAGCTAGAGCGGTCGGCTGCATCTCGTCTATCGATCCCAAGTTGCGGCCCTTTAGGTCGGTCATGTAGATCTTGCCTTGCAGTTTGTCGGCCACATACACGGTACCGTTATTTGCGACGGCAACGGCTAGATAACCCCTAGTCAGCGCGGGGTTTTTCTTGAGGGCGGGGGTGACCCCGGGATCAAGCGTCGCCTTGAGCCTGCGCGACGGGTCGAGCACGAGCACTCGCTGATGGTTGGTGTCGGCAAGATAGATGTTTCCGTCTTTGTCGATCGCGACAGCGTGGGGCCTGCTCAACATGGTTTCTGCAGTTTTACCGGTTCCGTAGAAAGACCAGAGGAACTGCGAATTTTGGACAGTCGCCTGCTCGAAGCCGAGCGGCTGGTTCGCCGCCATATACAGATAGACAAGGCCGCCCAGGGCGATTGTGAGAGTGATTATGCGAGCTATCAGCGTTCTTTTACTCATTCCGGGCCCCTAACACTAGATCCCCAACCGCTCGATGGCGCTCTTGGCATCCGCCGACGCGGGATCAAGCTTAAAGATTTTTTCGTACTCGGCTTTGGCCGACGTTTTCTTGCCCAACTTTTCGTAAATCTGCCCGGCCAAATAGTATACGTCAGCCTCCCCCGCATCCGACTTCTCGAGCTGCCGCACGAGAGCGAGAGCTTCCTGGTAATCACCTTTGTCGAACCGGGCTCGCGCCAAAGCCAACCGCGCGATATCATTGCTCGGCTGCGCCTTCACGATTTCCTCGAAGCTCTTAACCGCCTTGTCATTATCACCCATCTGCTGGTATGTAAGGGCTATCGCGACCTTCGCGTCGGTGGTTTTCGGATTGAGCTTGAGAGCGTCGTTGAAGGCCCCGATCGCCGCGTCGTAGTCCTTGGAATCAAGATAGGCATGACCGAGGCTCATCCACATATTGACGTCTTTCGGATTCCTCTTAGTGAGGTCCCTATAAAGCATGATGTCTCGCTCGACTCTCGTCCGGGGAGCTTGCACCCCTCTAACAAGCGAGTAAGCGACGAATCCTCCGGCGACGGCCAGAAGCAAGAGCAGCGTAACATATATCCAACGGAGAGCCTTCGCGCCACCGTCCGTCTCGTTGTCTATAATCTCTTCGCTCACCAGTTTCGCCGAAACGTCCACTTCCTTTCCGCAACGACCCTTGATTATTGAATAATCTTACGGCCAATCCTGCGCATTTTCAAATCGGCCACATGTCCGGCCCTTAATTAATTTGCCAGACCGCAATGCGCCCGTTCTGGCGATCGGCGATAAACGCCCGCTCGTGAGAGTCAATTGTGATGCCGTTGGGATAGTAAAAATCATTCACGGCATTGCCCTGGTCACCTTTAGCTTGGAGCGGAAATCCGTGCTTGTCGAAGACGAAGACTTTATGGCCGAACGAGTCGACCACATGGATCCTGCCCATCCGATCGACCGCTATCCCCCGAGGCAGCGAGAAGAGGGCGTTGCCGGCCGGGGTCAGGCTTGATCTGTAGCGACCCTCTTGGTCGTAGACTTCCACTCGAGCATTGTTGGAATCAGTCACGTATATCCAGCCGGACTCGTCGACGGCCACGCCGTTCGGGTAAGCGAATTGGCCGTGGGCGTGGCCCCATCCGCCGAATTTCCTCAAAAACTGGCCATTGCTGCTGAATATCTTGACGGTATGATCGCCGATGTCCGTGACGTAGAGACGGTCATCTGTAACGAACAGCCCCATCGGCTTCACGAGTGCGATCGGAGCCCCGAACCCTTTGGCGACGCCGTCGGGGAACGCGTACAAGAAGCCCCCATCTTCGTCGTAGACCATGATCTTATTGACCGAACCGACGGTCACCGTGACATACGCGCGGCCTTCACTGTCTCCGGCTACCATGAGGGGCTTCGCCGATTCAACCTCAGGTAGGAGCTTGAAGGAGCGCAGCGGCGTCCCGTTGAGGAGAAAAATGACAACTTTGCCGGTCGCTCCGTCGGCCACAAAGACCCGTCCGCCCACGACCGCCGCGCTTAACGGCTCCTTGAGCATGGTCTTCCCCGTACCCGTAATCGAGTAGGAGTATCGCGGCGTGGCTTCGGCGTGTCCCGACGGCAGCTCGAGATCCGAAGTTAAATAGATGTATGTCGCGACACCCACGCTGGCTGAGAGCACGACCAATCCGATCATAACCAGAACGATGCGCTTGCCGATCTTCGTCACCCCTCGCACTGTTCGTTGCTTGGATGATAGCACAAGAGAAGATGGAGGCGGCGGGGCGGCGCTGGTAGGGAAGGCCCGACCGGGTGATATTCGGTTGAAAGGAGAACGTGATTTTATTAACATAGGTAAGGTGGTGTTACGAAGTTACGGTGCAGTCGACGGCATGCGCCGGCGGCCACGTATCGATAGAGGATTTGGAGGTCTTGAGGTGTCAAAGAAATTTGCGTTGGCGTTGGTCTTGGTCTTGGGAGTTATCGGGCTGTCGGTCGCCGCCCTATCGGCCGGGTGCGGAAGTAAGGCGTACCTGGATGATCCCACCAAGAACCCTCAGTTGAAAGATACGGCGAAGATCGTCAAGGCGCAGGAGTCGCCGGTTAAACTAACCGGCGAGGCGCTCAAGAACAAGATCACCGCGGATATCAATAAAGACATCGATGTATATCTAAGCGTGCGGAAAAACGTGAACGACTTCGATAAAGCCTTCGCGGGCAAAGGACTCCAGGAGATAAAAGCGCAATCGGAGCGGGAAAAGAAAGAGGGCAAGCTAAAGGTGAGAGTCCAAACCGATCGCGTTCTTGATAAAATAAGCGCGGACCCCGGCGGCTGGGGCGAGGCGAAGTACACCTTCACGGACGGAAGCTACTACGCCGATTACGAAACCGGAAAGCGACTGACCGAGCCGACCGGCAAGCCGGTGACTTTTTATCTCTCGATAGCCCCGGATGACAAGGGCGACTGGAAAATAACCCAAATGC
>JAMCWL010000097.1 GCA_023481285.1 Actinomycetota bacterium
TGGCGAAATTTTATAGCAGAAATTTCGCGATAGCGAGAGACGGCCGCAAGGCGGCCTTCCCGAAGCGGCGGACAGGCTCCAGTCGCTATCCTGGATATGGTATTCGCTCTCGCCCTACGAAGGCTAGGGGTTGTTTTGACGAGCATCGTCATCAGGAAGTATAATTAATGTTTGTGCGTGTGGCCTGCTACGATTATTGACAGCATTCCGGCGGCGCTGTATTATGGTGCGCTGTAGCGGGCGCGCCCGCTATTGTTTTGTCTGAACATCTTGAAGTCCTGAAGGGTGACTTTTATAACGTGGGCCGTTAGCTCATCTGGTAGAGCACCGGACTTTTAATCCGGGTGTGGGAGGTTCGAGTCCTCCACGGCCTACCAGCTAAAAACTAGACCTGATGCAATAGCTCAGTTCGCAAAGTATACTGAGCTTATGACATCCGGATATTCTAGATGATCTCCAGTAGCTGATCGTCTAGTTTCTAGAATGCCCCCATCGTCTAGAGGCCTAGGATACGGCCCTTTCAAGGCCGCGGCGCGGATTCGAATTCCGCTGGGGGCACTACTAGTACCTTGGTATCTTGGTACCTTGGTACCCTGGAAGAGCATCGCCGAGGTAGCAATGGCTAGCGGCTATAAGAGGCTAGAAGTCTATAATACGGCATTTAATCTAGCGCTCGAAGTCTATGAAAGTACATCTTGAATTTGCCTTAGCTCACGGATACTTGAAAGAAGCGACTTATGAGGTGCTGACGGAAAGATATGATACGCTCGGAAGACAATTAAGTGCCATGGTTACAAGTATTAATAATGGGTCTTTTAGCTAAGGTACTATGGTACTACGGTACCATGAGACTAGGAGGGCGATTAGCTCAGTGGGAGAGCATCTGCCTTACAAGCAGGGGGTCGCTGGTTCAAATCCAGCATCGCCCACAGCGAAATGAGAAACACCCCTTGTGGGATTTCTTATTTTTAAAGGGTTTGAGGTCGGATTTGAACCAGCGACCGTAAAGGGGGTAATTCCCCGGGGGAAAGGATTTCCCCATGGGTCTAATATAGGAATGCTTGAATCGCCCTGGTGCTTCAGATAGACTACGAATGTTGACTTGAAGTTGGAGATCGACCGCAGGGAGCCGTGGTGCAGCCTGGTTTAGCACACTGGCCTGTCAAGCCAGAGATCGCGGGTTCAAATCCCGTCGGCTCCGCAAACAACAAGGCCCCCGCTTTGCGGGGGCCTTGTTGTTTAGTTAGAACTCGGGATTTGAACCCGCGATCTGGAGGGGGCAATTCTCGGGGGAGGAGGCCTCCCCCTGAGTCTGTTTGACTGCAGGCGAGACTTGAGCAAATTCCGGGCCTACTCTTCTCTCTCGGGCAGCTCGTCGGCTCTTCTCAGGCACTCCGCCGCTTTCTCTCCGTCGCCGAGGATCTCGTAGACCGTCGAAAGGTCCTCCCAGGAGTAACGGTAGTTTGGATCCAATTTGATTGCTTTGTTAAGAGCCCCCAGCGCCGCCTCGGTTGCGCCAATACCGAGAAGGTCGCAGCCGAGGTGGTCGTAGGCCGAGGCGAGCCATGACCGGTAATCGCTCTCGTCAAACGCGTCCCCCGGCTTAACCTCCTCGACGAATATCTGCAAGTCCTCAATGGCCTCGCTAAAAAGACCCAGGCCTTGACGGAGCATCGCCCGGTTCCAGCGGTGGACGGGCTCGTCCGGATTGATCTCAACCAGGCGGTCAAACGACTCAATCATCAGAGGATAGAAGGGGTGCCTCTTCGCTTCATCGGGGTCATACCGGCGACTCGCCGGGAGCAAGAATTCTTTCAACGTGGCCGCGAGGATGAACCAGGCGCTCTCGCCTTCCGGGTACTCTCTGACCAATTTCTCGGTACACTTAATTATCCGATCGACGTCCGATCCGGAGACTAGTGATTTGAGGGGGCCATTTTCAAGTCCGTGCGACCAATACAATATCATTGCTGATATTTTCGCAAACATTTAACAATTTGGAAAGGGGTAAATTTACTGGGGCTTGCTTTGCTGGCGGCCGGTTCTTTTTCTAAGCCGCCTGTTGGCTGCGGCTAGAGCGGCTCCAAAGTTCTTGCCCGCCATCAAAAGAGAGGTTTCAGAGAGCTTATCGGCCGCCTCGAGCTTTCCAATCACCTCGGGCGTAAGGCGCTCTCCTTCTCGGGCAAGCAGACGTCCACCCGAATCCAAAATCTCGGAAGGAGCCTCTTTGCCGGCGAGAGAATTAGCGGTGTGCTCTTTGACGGCAGCTCTCGCCTTCGCCACGCCCGTCCCGAGTCCACGGGCGGCAGCTTTAAGAAAACCGTTGAAAAGGCCGCCTGCTTCCCTTGGCGGCCGGTTATCGACGATAGAGCCCTCCCTGACCAGGACGCCGTCGCGCCCGGCCATCACGACGTCCGATTGGGGAATATACAGAAGCTTTCCGAGGAGACCGCGGGAGATAAGGACGCCGACCACCTGCCCGGTTTCACTATCGAAAGCGAAATCAGCCACCTCCCCGACAGTCTTTCCCCCCTCGATCACCTTGATCTTGGGCATGCTTTTGGATCTCCGCCACGCCTCGTGGACCGCCTTGTTCAATGGCAGCCACTTCTTACCTTTTCGGTCGATAAGCATGAGGTCTTTGTTGATCAAACGAACGGCCGAGGTGTCGAAAGCCCACCTCGGGCGGAAAAAACGCGTGCGGCAGACGTAACCCAGGACCGTTTTGAAGCCGTCATCGACAAGAATATCGGTGATTCGGCCGAAGTACTTTCCCTTACCGCAATCGAAAACCGGGTGCCTGACCGACCCGTTCACATAAAGAATCATACCCGACCCCTTTCTAATAAGAGTCTCTAACTGTGAATAAGCGACGGCAAGCATCTCACGCAGGCCCAGGTGCTTTGCCTCACGGGGATCAGCGGAGCGTCGTCCTCCGTGTTCCCGCAGGCGAAGCAGGACTGCGCGATGTATGTCCTTCCCCGCGAGGCCGCCTGCTCGTGGGTCGCCCCCTCGTCGAAGGCTGGCGCCGCGCGCTCCTCGATAGAGAGCGCGCCGACCGGGCAGACCGCGAGGCAGAAGCCCGCGCCATCGCAGAGCTCCTCCCGGACGACCTTGGCCTTCCCGTTGATAATCTCTATCGCGCCCTCCGCGCATGGAGTGACGCAAATTCCGCACCCATTGCAGAGTTCCTCATCTATCCTTACGATCTGCCGCTTGGTCATGACGACACCTCGATTGTAAGAAGTAGCCGTAATTATAGCGTAAGGGCGCATCGACCTGCTACAGGCCTTGACTATGACAAACCCCGCTTCGTCAACTCTCCAAAGCGCGTACCAAGGTACCAGGATACTAGAAGCGCGGCACGCTGTAGATGGGGAGAAGCTGCGGGGTGTATTCGCCGACGATGGTCGCCAGGCCGAAGCTGATCCCTCCGGCGGCGAACGCCCGCGCCACCGGGTCTGCGTCCTCGAACAAAGCGACGAAACCGAAGAGTCTCCGGCGGCAAAAGTCGAGCAGCGCTCGGTGGTCTCCCGGCTCGACCCCGTTCATCATCGCCAGGCGGCTCAAGACTCCAAAAGAGAAAGCGTGACCGGAAAGGTCGTCGGAGAGCGTGAAGAGCGGTTGGGGGGCTCCCCCCGCCCCACCAGGTTGCTCGCTTGCCAACCGGTAAGATCCGCCGGTCGCCAGAATTGTGACGTTCTCGGTTTTGAATTCGTCCAATACCATCTTAAGACGTTCGCCGGGATCGCCTAGCGCAAGGACGAAGCCGACCTCGCCGCCGCCGATAAACCCCGAGCCGTAGCTTTCGACCCAACCGTCCGAAGGGAACCCCAGATAGCCCGGTGGCAGGTTGGGAAGCAAGAGAGCGCTTAGTATCTCGGCGGAGATAAGGGCGGATACTCCGGCATCAAGCGCCGTGCCTAGATACGGCAACCAGGGGTTCTCGGTGGGCGAGGGGCCGATGAGGGACGCGGCCAGGTCGAGCGGGGCCTGGAGGTCAGCTAGCCTCTCAACCTTGATTCCGGTAAGCCCGTAGATGACCGGCAGGCGGTAGCGCGTATCCGGGAGGGAGACCGGCATGTCACGGGAGAAGCCGCCGGCTTGATAGATTGCTACGCGCGCCCTTCCCAGCAGCGACTCGGCCCCGTCGCAAGCTAACTGAGCAAATAGCTTAACCTCTTTTGCCACCATATCAACTGTCGCTTCCTCTCTTTGTCGCCGAGCCTCCCATCGCCGGAAAGCCCGAAGCCGGTTATGCCGAGGAGCTCCCTCCTTTCGTCAATCTTTTCGATCGCTTTCTTAGCCAGAAGCTTGGGGTCGGGCTCGTACTCCAGAGAACCGCCGAGCTTCATCCGCCAACCTGAGCTCATTAATTTCGTCAAAGTCTCGCTCGCGCTTACCGGATTGCGGTGGCCGAAGATGACCGGCACGCCGGAAGCCGCGAAGTAAGTGCCGATGGCGAGAGACTTCTCGCTCATCCACTCGGGGGCTAGCCCAACGACCGGAAGGTCGCTGATGTCGCTGCCGAGCCCGCCCTCGGCGACCATCTTCGAAAGCGCTAACAGTATCCGGGAGTTGTCGACGCAGGAGCCCATGTGGAGGACGGGCGGAATGCCCACATGCCGGCAGATCTCTTTGAGAAGCGGTCCGGCGCTCTCGATGGCCTCCATCCACAAATATCCACGGCGCGCGGAGTCCATGGCGGCGCAACCCGTCTGAACGACCAGGACGTTATTCCTGATCAACCCCTTGACGCAGGAAAACTCGCCGGATGAGACGCGCGGGTTGTTGCAGCCGACGACTGCTGCGGCTCCTCTGACGTAGCCGGCGACGATCGCGTCGTTCAGCGGTCTGAGCGACCCCAGGAAGCGTCCCCCGAGAGAACGCTCGATCTGCTCGAGGGAGAAACCGCCGACCAGATCGGCGGTTCGGCCCGGATCGGGCGTATCTCTCTTGCGGAAACCGTCGATGGCAAGCGAGATAATCTCCTTCGCAACGCCAAGCGGATTATCCCCAAGCGGCAGGTGACAAGCGCCGGCAAGCCGCGCTTTGGATGAAGTCGTTATGAGAAGGGTCCCCATCGATTTCGCTATCAGGGCGAGCGATTGGAAGATGCATTGGACGTCGACGGCCATGACGTCGACCACTCCGGTTAAGAGGGCTGCCTCCTGATGGGTGACGCCGCCGATCGACGGGATGCCCCGGCGCATCAAGACCTCGTTGGCTGTGCAGCAGACTCCGGCGAGGTTGACGCCGGCCGCCCCGGCGGACTTTGCTTTCTCCACGAGGTCCCGATCGGACGCCGCCACCGCCAGCATCTCCGCGACGAGCGGCTCGTGTCCGTGGACGACGATATTTACAGAAGACGGATCGAGGACCCCGAGATCCGTCGAGGAGCGAACGGCTTTGGGTATGCCGAAAGCAATATCGGCGAATCCCGTCGCTAGCATGCTACCGCCCCACCCATCGGCGAGGGCGGTTCTGATCGCCTGGTCGAGGAGGTGCTCCGCGCTCTGGTCCGTCCCTGCGTGCGTGCGGTGTAAGGTCTCGACGATCTCACGGTCGATACCCCGGGGGGTAAGGCCAAGCGACTCCCATAACGCCAGCCTCTCCGGCGGTGCGGTCTTTATCAGCGATAGCTGACCCTCCTGCCTACCGAAGTCGGCCAGCGCCCCGGTGGCGACCGCTCCGGCCAGCTCGCGCTTGTCGAGGTCGTCTGCCGCAGCTAGACCGTAGAGGCCAGCGAGGCTCGCGAGTTTGCCCTGATCGGCGATGGAGAGATCGGAAAGGCGCCCTTCCGAATAAGCGAGGATAGCCTCTGCCAGACTTCGCCCGTGATCCGCGTGGGCGGCGACGCCGGCTGCTACCGCGCGGGCGAAATTCCGGGCTCCGACCGCGTCCAAGGTCGCGCCGCAAACCCCGGTCTTCTGCGGGGAGAGCCGGCAGGGACCCATGGCGCAGGTCGAGCAGCAGGCACCCGTAGACCCGATGGGGCAGGGCTTTGAACCCGCCGTTCGGTCGAAGCAAGTCGACGGGCGCGACACGGATGTTATGTCAGTTGCGTTATCAGAAGGACTGCCCATTGAGATTGGCCGCTCTAAGGAAATTACTTTTGCCGCCTTACTATACCATCTTAGCCATCAATCATCAGCCATCAGCCATCAACCAACGACCGATGAGAGACGAATCGGCAGTCGTTAATAAAAAGGAGCCTTCGGTGGCTCCTTTTTCCGGGGGTTAGTAGAAGTTACAATGCGGCTTCTTCACTCTCTCTACGTCCTCAAAGATAAAGTGGCTGTGGGAAGCGTCGTTAGTAGAAGTTACAATGCGGTTTCCCCACCCTCTCCCGTCCGGATGCGGTACGCTCCTTCTAGGGGCAGTACGAAGACCTTGCCGTCGCCTATCTGCCCGGTGCGGGCCGCGAGCATGATGCGCTCGACGACCTGGTCGGCCAGCTCGTCGGGGACGGCGATCTCCAGCTTGACCTTTGGCACGAACTCCACTCGGTACTCCGCGCCGCGATATATCTCGACATGCCCCTCCTGGCGGCCATATCCCTTGACCTCGGTCACGGTGATTCCCTTAACGCCGAGGGAGCGCAGTTCGTCTTTGACGACTTCCAGCTTTAGCGGTTTGATGATCGCGATTACGAGCTTCATCTACTGTTTCCCCTTTAAGCAGACTTATCGGACGTTGACATCTTTTCTGCCGCCGCCGCCATCTTCTCGGCGGCCTCGGCGAGGATCGCGGCGTGTGTTTTCAGCGCCTCGTCGACCGGCCGGCTGACCGCTCCGGTGGACGCCATGGTCATCTCTCCAAAACCAAGCGCGTAGGCGCCCTCGCTATGCTGCGAGAGGTCGAGACCGGTCTCCTCCTCCTCTTCTGATACCCTTAATCCCACGAGGACGTCGGTCACTTTTAGGAGCGCCAGGGTGACGATGAAGCCGAATCCCATCGTTACCGCGACCGCTATGAACTGGATCAAGAAGAGCGATGGGTTCCCGAACAGAAGGCCGTTGGCGCCCGCCGGGTTGATCACTTTTGAAGCGAAGATGCCGGTGGCAAGTGACCCCACGATGCCCCCCACCAGGTGACAACCGACGACGTCGAGCGAGTCGTCATAGCCAAAGCGGTACTTGAGCCCAACTGCAAAGTAGCAGATGGCGCCGGCGAGTAGGCCGATGACCGCCGCGCCCAACGGGCCGACGAACCCGGCCGCAGGGGTGATGGCGACGAGGCCCGCCACGGCACCCGTCGCGGCACCGAGCGTCGTCGGCTTGCCCGCTTTGGCCCACTCCGCGATGACCCAACCGAGCGTCGCGGTTGCCGCGGCGACCTGGGTGGCGACGAAAGCTGAGGCCGCGAGAGAGCCGGCCGACAACGCGCTCCCCGCGTTGAAGCCGAACCAGCCGAACCAGAGCATCGCGGCCCCCAGGACCGTCATCGGCACGTTGTGAGGAACGTGCGCCTCTTTTCCAAATCCCTTGCGCTTACCTATATAGAGCGCGGCCGCCAGTGCGGCGATGCCCGCGTTGATGTGCACGACGGTGCCGCCGGCAAAATCTAGCGCGCCGAGATTCCTTATCCAACCGCCCGGCGCCCAGACCCAGTGCGCCACCGGGAAGTAGACGACGATCGTCCACAGGGCGATGAAGAGGAGGTACCCCTTGAACTTCATCCTCTCGGCAAAAGCTCCGGAGATGAGAGCGGGGGTGATGATGGCGAACATCAATTGGTAGGCCATAAAAACTGTTTGCGGTATAGTCGCCGCCAGGTCAGCGTTCGGCGCCGCCCCCACGCCGTTCAAGCCCAGGTACTTAAGCCCCCCGATAAGGTGGAACTTGTCCGGCCCGAAAGCGAGCGAGTAGCCGAAGAGGATCCAAAGGACGGTGACGATGCCAAGGGCGACGAAGCTCTGCATAATCGTCCCAAGGGCGTTCTTGCTGCGAACCATGCCTCCATAGAAGAGCGCGAGCCCGGGCGTCATGAACATGACGAGGGCAGTCGCGATGAGCATGAAGGCGGTATCCCCCGCGCTCACATTATTCATCTTTACCTCCTAATCCGCTAGAAAACCTAACCCTCTGTTGCTAACCCTCGGTAACGATCATCAGTCAACCGCGTTTCATCCCGATTTCGGTGGAGTTAACGTACCGTTTCGGTTACGTAAAACTTATGTTTCGTGGCAGCTTGTTTTGTTTCCGGTCGCAAAAGTAACCCGCTCTATTGACATATAAACGCATATTTATATACTTATGTGTATTGGAAAGCTCCTGGAAAGGGGATGTTTTGATGGCCGATATCAATCTCACCGTCGCACTCAAAGCCCTTTCAGACCCAACAAGGCTCAGAATCTTCGAGATGCTTTTGGATAAGGAGATGTGCGTCTGCGAGATCGTCGCCGAACTAAAGCTCTCTCAACCTCTCGTCTCCCACCACCTGAGGGAGCTTAAGATCGCCGGTCTGGTAAACGACCGCAGGGAAGGGAATTGGATTTTCAACCGCCTGAATTTTGCCGGGGTCGCCGTGCTCATGGAGATGATTGACGGGCTTCTATCGAGGGCGTCCGCCGATCCGAAGCCGAGCACCTACCGCTGCTCCGACGCTGAAGAGGGGGCGATCGCCGGTGCCAACTGAGATGGATGTGGATGCATCCGGTCTGACAGTGAAAAAACTTTCGTTTCTCGACCGCTATCTAACGCTCTGGATTTTCCTCGCGATGGCCGTAGGTATCGGGGCGGGCAATCTCTTGCCGGGGGCGGTCAAAGTGATCACGCGGCTTCAGGCGGGCACGACATCGATTCCCATCGCCGTCGGCCTCATCCTCATGATGTATCCGCCGCTTGCGAAGGTGAAGTACGAGGAGCTCCGGAATGTCTTTGAACACCGTAAAGCGCTCGTGCTGGCACTCGTTCTAAACTGGATTATCGCCCCGCTCGTGATGTTCGGGCTTGCAGTCACGCTTCTTCCCGCTTATCCGGAATATATGGTGGGGCTTATCATCATCGGCATCTCCCCCTGCATCGCGATGGTCATCGTCTGGAACGATCTCGCTGGAGGGCACCGGGAGTACGCAGCCGGACTCGTCGCCCTTAATTCGATCTTTCAGATTCTTTTCTTCTCGGCGTACGCCTATTTCCTCATTACGGTGCTCCTTCCCCTGGTCGGTCTTAAGGGGGCGGCCATCCATATGAGCATGAGTCAGATCGCCGAGAGCGTCCTAATCTATCTGGGCATTCCCTTCTTCGGTGGTATGTTGACCCGCTTTACGGCGCTCAAAACCAAGGGACGTGAGTGGTATGAGACGAAGTTCATCCCGCGCGTTTCACCGATTACTCTCGTCGCGCTTCTCTTCACCATCGTCGTTATGTTTTCGCTTAAAGGGCAGTACATCGTAAGCTTGCCACTCGACGTAGTGAGAGTGGCTATACCGCTTTTTGGCTACTTCGTTATCATGTTTTTCGCGGCGTTTTATCTGGCCAAGAAGGTGGGCGCCGGCTACGCAAAGACCACCACGATCTCTTTCACCGCGGCGAGCAACAACTTCGAGCTTGCGATCGCCGTTGCGGTCGCTGTCTTTGGCATCAACTCAGGGGCGGCCTTCGCCGCCGTCATCGGTCCGCTTGTCGAGGTGCCGATACTTATTGGGCTTGTCAACGTCGCCCTCTATTTGGGGAAGCGTCATTTCGCGCACGAATTCGAAGTGATGGGCCCAACACTGGTGAAGCCCGAGGAGGAAGTTTGAAACAGGTTTCATTCGACAGCGATGAATCTGGGGCGCTCAATTTCTTGAAGGATAATCTCGACACCCTTATCAAGAAATCTGATCGCCCTCACTGCGTTCCGAGATCTAGACTCGCGATCAACGGCGAAGATTAGCGAGTGAACTCCATTTTCCCGACTTCAACTGCGTCAACCTCTTTATTATCCTTGACGCCGCCCTCGATTTGGCTAAAATTAAGGGGTGTTTCGCGCCGAAAAGAGAATGATTTGGCCAGGTAGCTCAGTCGGTAGAGCAGAGGACTGAAAATCCTCGTGTCGGCGGTTCAATTCCGTCCCTGGCCACAACAGAGGTCCTTCTTGGGCCTCTTTTGTTGTGATTAGAGCATGGAGGTGCCAGAAATGACCGAAAAGAAGAGCCGTATTCCGAAGTTTGCGAATGAGGACGAAGAGCGCGAATTTTGGGCTACTCACGACGCTACCGGCTACTTTGATGAAACAGAAGAGGTTGCCGAGCCGCTGGTTGGTCCGCACAGAAAAAAGTTAATCAATTTCAGAATCGAAGAGGAAGCTATTGAGCGTCTTAAAAAGCTTGCCGAGCGCAAGGGCATGGGCTGGCAAACTCTGATGCGCTCCCTGATCTACAAAGGGCTTGAGGACGAGGAAAAGCGAGCGGGTTAGTGTGAAACTCACCCTTCGTCGGCTTCGCCTCCTAAGAATGACAACGAAACCGGGGAATTGCTCAAGAGGTGACAGATGAGGAACTTCTTACGTCTCTAAAACCTCCAGCGGTTCCTCCTGGTCCTTGCCGATCGTTAAGATTCGGTCTTCCTCCAACAGCTTGGTGAGCTCTTCGGCTAGGACTGGCCGGCTGAATAGGTAGCCTTGCATTTCGTTGCAGTGGCGCTTTTTGAGGAAGGCGAGCTGCTCTTCGGTCTCCACGCCCTCGGCGATTACGTTGAGCTTCAGGTTTTGCGCCAGGACGACGATGGTCGTGGCGATGGCTGCGCTATCCTGGTTAGTGGTGACGTCGCGCACAAAGGCCCGGTCGATTTTCAACGTGTTGATTGAGAAGCGCTTCAAGTAACTGAGGGATGAATAGCCAGTGCCGAAATCATCTATAGCGATGCCGATCCCCATTCCCACTAGGTCGCGGAGCGTTTTGATCGTATGTTCGGCATTCTGCATGGCGATGCTCTCGGTGATTTCAAGCTCCAGGCAGTGGGGATCCAAGCCGGTCTCTTTCAACACCTGAGCGACCGTCTCCACCAGGTTATGCTGCTGGAACTGGGATGCGGAGAGGTTCACGGCCATGCGCATGGGTGGGAAGCCCGCGTCTTGCCAGACTTTGTTTTGTGCGCAGGCGGCGCGAAGAACCCATTCTCCTATTGGGACGATGAGACCCGTCTCTTCCGCCAGGGGGATGAACTCCATTGGCAATATGAGCCCCAGGTCGGGATGGAGCCAACGAACCAGGGCTTCCACGCCAACGATCTTTCCGCTATTGATATTCGCCTGCGGTTGGTAGTGGACGATGAATTCATCTTGCTCCAGCGCACGGCGCAAGTTGTTCTCAAGGGCGAGTCGCTCGAACGCCGTGGCGCTCATGGCCGGGGCGTAGAGCTGGTAATTGTTCCTCCCCTTTTCCTTCGCGCGGTACATGGCAGTATCGGCGTTCTTGAGCAGGGTTTCGGCGTCTTCCCCGTCGATGGGGTAGAGGGCGATCCCCATGCTGGTGGTGATGTGAAGTTCGTGGCCGTCGAAGCTGAACGGAGATTTGAAGGCTTCGATAACTTTTTGGGCGACCTTGACCACATCCTCTTCACGGCCGACCTGCGTCAGCACCAGGGTGAATTCGTCGCCCCCCAGGCGGGCGACGGTATCGTCTTCACGGACAAGCTCCCTAAGCCGGTCGGCGACTCCTCGCAGCAACTGATCTCCCACGACGTGGCCGAGCGTATCGTTTATGGTCTTGAAGCGATCGAGGTCGAGGAAGACCAGGGAGAGCATCTCCTGGTTGCGATGGGCGTGGGCCAGAGCCACGGTGAGCCGGTCGTTAAAGAGCATCCGGTTTGGCAGGTCGGTCAGGGGGTCATAATAAGCCATGCGCTTGATCGTCTCCTCGGCCTTTTTGCGCTCGGTGACGTCTCGCACAATTGCCGCCACCACCTTCCGGCCACCGTATTCGACGATGCGAGCGTGTACTTCGACGGGCAAGACGCTCCCGTCTTTTCTTAAGTGAGCGGACTCGAATATGGCGCTGCCCGTCTTTATTAGTGCTTCCATGCGTGGCTTGATAAGCTTTGCATATTCGGGCGCGTCCAGCTTCTGTAGCGATATGGCGAGAAGCTCTTCTTTACTATACCCCCTGGTCTTATAAGCTGCTTCGTTGACATAGATCATCTTTCCCTCGAAATCGTGAACAAAGAACGAATCGATGGCGCTATCGAGCAACAGGGATTCGAACTCCAACTCCTCCTCTGCTTGCTTGCGCTCGGTGATGTCCTTGAGCACCACGAGGAACTCGTCGAACCCTTCCATAATGGAGGTCGAGACAAGAACGTGCGCCAGCGTCCCGTCCGCTTTGACGATCTCCGTCTCGTAAGTCTGCGCTATGCCCTTATTGATCTCCACCCACTTTTCCTTCATGAGCTCTTTGCGATGCTCGGGGATGAATTCGAGGAAGGGCCTGCCCCTTATCTGGTCGGGCGTATAGCCGGTTATCTTTTCCAGTCGGGGATTGAAGTAGCTGAAGGTGCCGTCTTTGCGGACGCTGAAGATCAGGTCCTGAGAGCTGTTCAAGATGCTTTCCAGATATGTTGTCGTACGCCTGATTTCCTTCTCCGAACGCTTGCGCTCGGTGATATCCCGCTCTATCCCGACGATCACTTTCCTGCCGCCGTACTCGATAACGTGAGAGCGCACTTCCAGAGGCAAGATGGTTCCATCTTTCTTGAAGTGAGCGACCTCAAACTCAACGCTGCCGGTTTTCAGCAGAGCTTCAATGCGAGGTTTTATAAATTTCTTGTCGTCCGGCACGACCAGCTTGAAAAGCGGAATGGCCATCAGCTCTTCTCTCGTATATCCCTTGGTTTTATAGGCCGCTTCGTTGACATGTAGTATGTTTCCTTCGAAGTCGTGGACGACGACCGCATCGGTGGCGCTTTCGAGCAGCAGGGATTTAAATCTTAGCTCTTCCTCTATCCGGTTGTGCTCGGTAACATCCTTGATAATCCCGACCATGGCTATGGGCACACCTTTGCTGTCTTTGACCATGGAGGCGGATAGCCAGATTGGAAACGCCCTCCCGTCCTTGTGCTTGACCATGAGCTCGCCATTCCAGCGCCCTGTCTTTACTATGCTTGGGATGATCACCTTGCCGGCAAGCTCCGGGTCCACGTTCATTTCATTGACATGCTTCCCCTCAAACTCCTCGGGAGAGAAGCCGTATATCTCCTCCACCGCTCTGTTTGAGTAGATTACGCGGCCGTCAAGGTCGACGATTTGGACTCCATCCGCCGCCTCTTGAACGGCCTCTGAGAAGAGCCTCAGCCTTGCCTCCGTTAGCTTGCGCTCCGTGATGTCCTGGAATACCGTGACGGCGCCGACGACTTCTCGACCCTCCTTGATGGGCGTGACCATATATGAAACTGGAAAAGTTGGCCCGTTTTTCCTCGTAAAAACATCATCGTCTACGCGGCGAGACTTACCGTTCTTTATCGTTTTGATTATCGGACAATCATCGGCTGCCAGTTGCGTCCCGTCCGCTTTCTGGTAATGGAAAATATCGTGCACGCGCTTGCCGAGCAGCTCCGATTCGCTCCAGCCCAGGAGGCGTTCGCCTTCAGGGTTTATAAATGTCAGGAGCCCCTCGGCATCCAGGACATAGATCCCTTCTCCCAGGGCCGAAGTGATGTCGCGCAACTTCTTTTCGTTGGCGACCTTCAAGGCGGCGATCTGGAGGGCGGCAATCTGCAAGGCCGACTCTTTCGTTCGCTGCCAGGCCATTGAGAGCACCAAAGTTAAAACGCACAGGACGAGGGTTATGATGATGGGGAAGAGCCTGTGAAAAGCGATCTCCCGAACCCAGTCATTTGCGTCGACCTCAATGGCAAGAACGGCGACCGGGCGATTTGTCACCGGGCTGTTGATTACGGCAAAACCGGAGACCCAGACGCCCGAGACATCCCTGACCGGTCTTTCCACGTAAGGCTGGCCATTTGAGAAAAGCGCCATAAGCTCGGAGGTCATTTTACCATACGCCTTTCCAGGCGCCGAATACTCTTTGGAGTCTACCGGCTCCGCGTCGACGAGAAAGATCGCCTTGCCATTGCGCAATCCTATGAGGTAGACGAAGCGACTGTCGGGATTGGCCTTTTGGATTGACCGGAGCTGATAGCGTATATGTTGATAATCGTCTTTGCCGACATCGTCGGGTGTGCCCGTGAGCGATGAGACGCTAGTCGAGTTGATGGCTGAAGATGCGGTTAACGTCCTGGAAAGCAGGTAGCGGCGATCCTTCGCCTCGGTATACCTTCCAACGGATTCGGTCATGACCCAACCAAGAAGCAGAATGGCGAGGATCATCAGGACGGCCGAGATGGCGGGTTTTGAGGCGACGTCATGTTCCGGCAGGCCGGCGTCGGCGCTCTGGAGCGCCTGCGAATAGATCCAGATCGCGGTAGCGAAGACGATGGCCAGAAGGCAGAGGAGCAACTGGATGAGGAGGCCAAGAGCTTGCAAAAGCGAATCGACCTGGACTAAAGATGCCGGGAAGAAGAGCACCTGGGGGACGATGCCCGTGATTATTCCGTAGAAGCCGATCGCCACACCGCCCGCCATGAGCCACCGGCGTGCGAATTGGTCCATATTCCTGGCGACGAGGAGGAGAGCGAGGGCCGCCCAGAGACCCCCAACCACGCCAAGCAGCCGTGAGGCGGCGTTCACGCCGGGCCAGCCCGCCGCCAGCCAACCGGAGCCGGCAAGTATAAGAAGGGGAATGAATACCCATCGACCTGGACCCTTGCCACGAAACCGGTTAAGACCGGTGCGCCCGAATTCGGCCAGGAACAGGTAAGCGACCACTATGGTTGAGATGCGAAAGGCTCTAAATGGGAGGCTGTCGCCGAAGTCGTAGGCCAGGAGTGCGAGCCATTGATCTAGCCCACTGGCCACGCCGAATAGGCCCAACCAGATCCATGACAAGTCCTGGTTTTTTATCTTCATCATTACAAAGCACGGCACTGCCACGATGATGAAGGCCAAGCCGTAGACGAAGAAGATGTAATCCATCTGCCCTTTGATGAGCTCGGTCATAAAGCGAACGCACCTTTTAAGGTTTTTCCGAAGTTCATGATTTTACCTGGCAAGATTAAGTATCGGTCAACCCGTCGGTGTTCTTAACTTTAGTATACCACCTGCAAAGAGCTCAAGCTGCGGTTTTTGTTCTTCCTTCTGTACGGGGTCAAGCTCGCGGTATTTTAGGGAACGTATTTGACTTTTAATACACTAGGCTCCATTATCGCCTCCACCTGCTGTTATGAATAGAAATCGATTTCAGTTATCCACAACCGATAATCCATATGCCTAATTGCACATTTTGGAAGCATAACGCCTGGTAGCTGAAGTGCACGGTGCCAGGCACCAGTTAATACGGCATCACCCACCTGGCAGCCGAGTTCGCCCAGTATGGGGTGGAGTAGATCATGACTGGACTGGCTAGATTGCTTCCGTTCGAGGCGAACATCCAGGCCCCGGTTGAACCCCCGCCGTAATCGTAGATGGCGAGGGCATCGGCGTTGCCGTCGCCGTTGAGGTCGCCCGGAATGAAGGTGGACCTTGCGAAGTCCCAGTAAGGTGAGGAGTAGGCGAACTGGGGATAGGCAAAGGCCTGAGAGCCGGAAAGTCCCGTCGCCCTGAAGGTGAAGGCCCCGGTCGTCGTCCCCCCGTAGTTGTAGAAGGCGATGACATCCGCCTTGCCGTCCCCGTTAACATCGCCGTTAAGAAAGCTCGTCCTTGTGAAATCCCAGTAAGCCGAGTGGAAGGCCATCTCCGGGTATCTTAAAGAACCGTCCGGGTTTAGCTCGAAGACCCAGAGACCCATTTGGGTTCCGCCGTAGTTGTAGGCGGCAACGACTTTTGACCTCGCCCCATCTTTTACGGAGAGAAGTCTGGTTCTTGCCCAATCCCAGTAGGGGGAGGAGAAGACCATCCTCGGGTACTTGAAGGTGCCGTCCGGGTTCTGCTCGAAGACGAAGACGCCGGTATTCGTCCCGCCATACGTGTAGAAGGCGAATAACTCATCTTTTCCGTCTCCGTTGAAGTCACCTGCGACGAGCTTTGTATTATCCCACGACCAGTAAGGCGAGGAGAAGACCTGACCCGGATGAGTGAGGGATGACCCGGTCGACTTCCAGAGCCAGAGGCCGGATGTTGTGCCTCCATAGTTGTAGAGGGCGATGACGTCGGACCTGCCGTCGCCGTTAAAGTCGCCCGTCACCCACTTGGCGCGGTTGGCGTTGAAGCCGCCGGACGCCGAGCTCCACCATGAATTCGGTAGTAGTCTGGAGCCACTGGAAGCGAATACCCAGAGCGCGGTCGTCGAGCCGCCGTAGTCGTAGACCGACAGGGCATCGGAGATCCCGTCGCCGTTGAGATCGGATGGAGCTTGCTGGACGGAGCTTATTGAGACGGCGCCATATGGGTCATAGTAATAATGGAGCATCCACTGCCAGTCATAACCCTGGTCGGCCCAGTATTTGGTTCCCCACTGGGTCATCCAACCCTCGTATCCAGGGTAGTAGCCCGGTCCGTAGGTGCCGTCGAGATAGTGAGACTGGAAGATCACCCCTCCGCGGGTCATCTTGTAGTACCAAGTGAGGTCGACGGCGTCGTCAGTGGTGGGGTAGCTGTAGTTCGGATCGTAGACCTGGTCGGCGGTTGTATCCTTCACGTCAGCGCCGAGCGACGGCCACTTGCCGCCCTGGCTAATCCAGTACCAGGCGTAGGTTTTTGCACCCATCGCGCCGGCTTTGAGCGACTCCATCGGCCAGCTTCCAATCCACTCGCTCGGCAGAACATGCTTGACGTAAAAGTTGAATGGCACCACCTCGACGACGCCGGACCCGGTCCGGTAGACGCGGATGGTTTGCGGGATGCCCCCGCCGCCTAGCGACTGGGCCGAAAAAAGCGCCGGGCTTCCGAGAATCTCGACCGCACCCTCGCCGGCTTGCTCGCCCCTCTTGAAGGATCGATCGGCGACGTCTCCAAGGGCGGAAGCCTCGGCGCTGGTGATGACCCTCGCCGGGTTGTCCCGGGAGACGAGCCGGGAGGTGATTTCGATTTCCGCATCCCGAAAGACGCGGGCGTCGCTCGATTCGTCCCGGTACCCTTCGGCCTCGATCGCGAGGCGAATTCGATCGCTTTTTCGAGGGAGAGCTATCCTTTTTAGAGGCAAGCTGCCTGAAGCGTCCGTCTTCAGGACGACTTTCTGTTCGGGAAGAGAAACAACGGCTCCCGGTATCGGTGAGCCCGTGACCATATCCCTGACCGACCCGTAGATGGTGATGGTGAAAGGGGTATCGGTGCTGGCCGTGAGGGGTAAGGCGGTAGATAATTGCAGAACGAAGAGCAAAACCAGGATGATGGAGATACTCCTCACGGTACAGGTGGAATCCTTGCCGGCTAGCGCATTCTTTATCATATACCGCTAATTTATACCTTTTCAACCGGGCGCGAAAGAGGGAATGGCTTGGGGAGCAGGCAACATGGGTGGATGTCGTTTACATTAGCGATGGGTCGCGCTACCCCTGTTTCAGCAATTAGCGATTAGCAACCGGGCGCGCTGCCGGCGTGCCTCTGCCATGCGGTCGAGGGCAGGCCGGCCAATGACGCTACCGGCGGAGGGTTTTCATGAGGGTGACGTTTCTGATGTCGTCCGCCTCGCTCCCCGGGGTCTCCAGGATCAAGGGGAGCTTCTCAAGTTTTGGATGGTTGAGTAGCGCGCGGAAGCCCTCCATGCCTATGTGGCCCTCGCCGATGTGCTCATGGCGGTCGCGGTTCGAACTCAAGGGGAACTTCGAGTCGTTACTGTGAACCACACCAAGCCTGTCCAGGCCGATCTTGGCGTCGAATTCTTCAAGAACGGCTTCGAAGCCGGACGGGGTCGATAGGTCGTATCCGGCGGCGAAGGCGTGAGCGGTGTCGAGGCAGACGCCCAAACGAGACGGTCGGCCGACGAGGTCGATAATCTTGGCGAGCTCGTCGAAGGTCGAGCAGACTTGACCGCCTCCGCCTGCTGTATTCTCCAGCAAAAAGCCCAGGCGTGGCTTCGCTCCTTCGATGGCGAGGTGCGCGAAGGCGGCGATCCAATCGAGAGCGGCTCTCCGAGGGGAGGCCCCGGCGCTCCCCGCGTGGACGACGAAAGCTGAGGCGCCGATGCGGTCGGCGACCTTGACCGCCTTGATCGTCGAGAGGAGGGAGAGGTTGCGGACCTCTTTCTTCTCGGAGGCCGGGTTGACCAGGTAAGGGGCGTGAACAATCAGAGGAAAGACGCCGGCCTCAAGCCTGTCGCGCATGAATGCGGAGCCCTCTTCGTCGGAGACCTCCCAATCCCGCCAGTTCCTCGGGTTGCCCGAAAATATCTGCATCGATTCGCAGCCCCGTGCGGTTGCGCGCTTGACCGCTTCGGGCAGACCGCCGGCGATTGAGACGTGAACCCCGATTCGCATGGACGCGGCCCCCTACATGCGCTCGGGCGCCGAGACGCCAAGGAGCTTCAAGACTATCCGCAAGAGAGTCTGGGCCGTCTTCACCAGCCCGATTCTGGCGGCGGTGAGAGCGGCGTCCTCCGTCACGACCCGGCACCTGGTGTAGAAGTAGTGAAAAGAGGAGGCAAGCTCGTGAGCGTAGCGGGTTAGAAAATGGGGCGAGCGGATGCGGGCCGCACCCTCGAGCACCTCCGGCCACTCGGCGATCTTCCGGATGAGATCCAGCTCGGGCGCCTCGTTGAGCAACGAGTAGTCGCTCTTATTGGCGGCGGCGCTCTCCTCGGCCGCATACCGTAGAATGGAGGAGATGCGGGCGTGGGCGTACTGGACGTAGTAGACCGGGTTCTCGTTCGACTTCTCCTTGGCGAGCTCGATGTCGAAATCGAGCGCCGTGTCGGTCGAGCGCATCAAGAAGAGAAAGCGGACGGCGTCGCGGCCAACCTCGTCGACGAGCTCATCGAGGGTGACCATTTCGCCGGTTCTCTTTGACATCCTGACCGGCTCGCCTCCTCGCATGAGGTTGACCAGTTGCCCCAGGATCACCTCCAATTTGTCCCGTGGGTGGCCGAGCGCCTGGACGGCTGCTTTCATCCGCGCGACGTAGCCGTGGTGGTCGGCCCCCCAGATGTCGATCATGAGGTCGTAACCGCGGTCGAGCTTGTCCTTGTGGTAAGCGATGTCGGCGGCGAAGTAGGTCGGCTCGCCGTTTTCCCTGATCAGAACGCGGTCCTTTTCCTCGCCGAAGGCCTTAGCCTTAAACCAGGTTGCGCCTTCCGCCTCATAGATATAGCCCCGCTTCCGCAGGAAATCGATCGTCTTTTTAATCTCCGTCGACTCATGGATTGTCCGCTCGGAAAACCAGATATCAAAGTCGACGCCCATCGTATGGAGCGTCTTTTTGATATGTGTAAGGACTTGCCGGTAGGCTGTCTCCTTGAAGATCGCCTCACGTTCCTCCGTCGAAAGAGACAGATACCCATCGCCGTCCCTGCTTATTATCTCTCGCGCAATATCCCGGATATACTCTCCACGATAGCCGTTCTCCGGGAACTCGACCTCAGCCCCGAGCAGTTCCGCGTAGCGGGCGGCGACGGAGGAGGCGAAGATGTTCATCTGACTGCCGTAGTCGTTGATGTAGAACTCCCGGGTGACATCGTGGCCGGTGGCCGAGAAGACGTTGGCGAGGGTGTCGCCGACCGCCGCCCAACGACCGTGACCGACGTGCATCGGCCCGACCGGGTTGGCGCTTACAAACTCGAGGTTCACCTTGAGGCCTCCGCCGAAGTTCGAGCGCCCGAACGACTCACCTTCGACGTCGACCGCCCGGACTACCTCGTGAAGCCAGGCATTGGAGAGTCGGAAGTTGATGAAGCCGGGACCGGCGACCTCGACCCCGGAGACGGAGGCGTCTACCGGGAGATTCTCGACTATGGTCTCGGCAAGCTTGCGGGGAGGCAACTTCGCCCGGGCGGCTGAGGTTAGCGCTATGTTTGTCGCCCAATCGCCGTGCGCCTTCTCACGGGGCCTCTCCATTTGAACCTCGGGGACCTCAAATTGAGATAGTGCTCCTTTAGCGATGGCGCTCTTGAGGGCCTCTTCAACCAGCCGTGCCAGCTTAACCCTGATGTCGATCATGGAGATGATTATAGCGTTTACGGCCACCGGTTACGAGACGCTCCTGGTATCTTAGTATCTTGGGACCTTGGTATCTTGGCAAAAAAAGAGGATGGATGGAAGAGGACGGCAAGCAGTCTAAGAAACTGGTAGGCTCTTAGAAAAAGAATGCTAGGTCCTGATATCGGGTTCCATGGCACTAAGGTATTAGCGGCTGAGTCCCACTAATAATGATAGGGTTCTTTCCGGATGATCTTAAAGGACCGGTAGACTTGCTCCAGCAGGAAGATACGGGCGAGCTGATGGGTGAGGGTGAGCCTGGAAAGGGAGAGTCTCAGGTTCGCTCTCGTGAGAACTTCGTCGTCCAGGCCGAGCGGCCCGCCGACGACGAAGGCGAAGCGGCTCGCGCCGGCGGTCATCTGCTTCTCGATGTAGGCGGCCAGCTCCTCGGAGGTCATCTCTTTCCCGAGGCGGTCAAGCGCGATCACGTGATATCCCTCTGGAATTCTTGACAGAACGCGCTCCGCCTCAAGGGATTTCACGCTTCGCTCAGGACGCGACGCGATTGCCTCCTCGGGTACTTCGACCGTCGAAACGCGCGCATACCTGGCCAGCCGCTCGGCATACTCCGCCGCCGCGAGCCTCAAATAATCTTCCTTCAGCTTGCCGACCGCCAGGATGAGAATGTCCACGGTTTGATAATAACGCATCCGGCACCTTGGTACCGGTACCTGGTACCGGTGGTACCTGGTACCGGTGGTACATCGCGAATAGTGGTACCCTAGATAAAGGCCCTGCCAATCCCCATCCCCATCGCGAATAGCACCTCGAATAAGCGCATAAAGATTCCAAGGCACCGAGACCAAGAGAGTATGAGACTACTCTTTTGGTTTGTCGATGAGGGTGATTTCGGAGCTGCCCCGCTTCTCTTTTCTCAGGTATTCAATGGACAATTTTTCGCCCACCCGGTATTGCCTTACTTCGGTCATCAGCTCATCCATGCTGTTGACGCGCTTGCCATTGATGGAGATAATGATGTCGCCTTTTTGAAGCCCCGCTCGCGAGGCGGGGCTCCCGGCGACGACGTCGACGACGAGCGCTCCCTTTTGCTCCGGGGCCAAAGCGTACTCTTTCGCCAGACCTGGGTCGGTATTCTGACCCAAAATGCCCATAAAGGGATGGCTCGCTTTGCCCTTTTTTATAAGCTGCTCAGCGACGGAAAGCGCCGTCTCAGCGGGAATCGCGAAGCCGACGCCCTCGTTGACGCCGGAGTTGGACATTATCAGGGCGTTGATCCCGATGACGCGCCCTCGCCAATCCGCAAGCGCCCCGCCCGAATTGCCAGGATTGATCGGCGCGTCCGTCTGAATCATATTGGTGTACGCTCTCGGTGCGGACGACCCCTTTTCAGGCAGGTTCACGGTCCTGTGAAGCCCGCTGACTATGCCCGACGTCACCGTGTGCTCGAAGCCAAAGGGGCTGCCCATGGCGACGACGATGTCGCCGACCTTGAGCGCTTTTGTAGACCCGAACTCGGCGGCGGTCAGATTTTCCCGCGCCACCTTTACCACCGCGAGGTCGCTCTCCTGGTCCGTTCCGACGACGCTGCCCCGAATGTCATCCGTGCCGACCGTCACCCAGATATCAGAAGCGCCTTCGATGACGTGGAGGTTGGTTATCACGTAGCCATCGGATCGGAGAATAACGCCGGAGCCGACGCCGTTTGCGTCACTGTGGGGCGCACTTTGGCCGCCACCCTGTCTTGTCCTGATGTTGACGATGGAGGGCTGGAGCTTCTGGGCCACGGCGGTGACCGGGCTGACGGGGGTCCGCCCATCGATCTTGATATATTGGGAGTCTTTCGTCCCCGAGGAGGAGCGGTAGACGTTTAAGGGGTTGTTGCCGAACAGATAAGGAAGGGTAAGCCCGCCGGCAAGACCGCCCACAATTGCGCTGACCAGGGAGAGCGCAATAACTCCGGCTACAAACCGACGTCCGCCTTTGCGGGGGTTCGTGTGATTGACAACGCTGAGATCGGGCCTTCTGGGCCTCTCCGGCTCGTCCGGATAGTCAAAATCTTCGAGGCTGTCCACGGCATCCCTTCCGCCAACCAGAACCTTCTTCCCCTTACCGCTTTTTGGTTCATACCGATTCGAAGCTATTCCCAAACCGAACCTACGCTGGCCCACCAGAGCCTTTCCTATCCTGAAAATAGCCAGGGCCAAGAGGCCAAGAGGGACGTTGGTTGCCAGCGTTGCTTTATATGCTTATCTAGGCGTTTAAGTCTACAATCGCTGCTAGATCACGTCCCCGAACGAGTAATCGCGAACTGTCGAGCGGTGGATATTCAAGAGGCCGGCGGTTTGGGCGAAGGAGAGGCCGATCTGCGAAACCGCAAGATAGGAGATCAACGCCCTC
>JAMCWL010000056.1 GCA_023481285.1 Actinomycetota bacterium
CTGACGACTGCGAGCGAAGCGAGACCTAGCGTCTCAAACCAAAAAGAGCGAGGCGTTCGCCTCGCTCTTTCATAAGCTGTGTTGCTCCAACCCTTATGCCTCGACCTTTTCTTTTTCCTTCTCGGCTCCCCGATGTCTTGCCAGCCCCACAACCTTGCGATCGCGCCCCCAGCCGCCGCCTCCATGTGAAATTGTACTTCAAGTCGCGTCCTCGCGCTACCTCACCCTTATATAGAACCCTCCATGGTCCTTATTAACGAGCCCTTTAAGCTCCAAGAGAAGAAGCGTGTTGGCGACTTCGCTCATGTCGCCGCTCGCACGCACAATGTCGTCCAAGTGCACGGGCTCCCAACCCAGGCGGTCCAGAATCTCTTGCTCGCGCTCATCGGTTTCAACGCCGGACCGCATCGAGCGGTTCGGGATTCCCAAGTATTCAAGCAAGTCTTCCGCGGACTCGATGAGGGCCGCTCCTTGCTTGAGCAGTTTGTGCGTCCCTTTGCTCTGGGGACTGCGCACGCTTCCGGGCACCGCGAAGACCTCTTTGCCCTGGTCGAGCGCGCAGTCGGCGGTTATGAGAGCCCCGCTTTTCTCGGCCGCTTCCACAACGACGACCGCCATGGAAAGCCCGGCTATAATCCGGTTCCTGGCCGGGAAATGCGCGGCCAGGGGAGCGGTCCCCGGGGGATACTCGCTCAAAATCCACCCGGCCTCCGCTATACTCGACATCAACCGTTTATTCTCCGGAGGATAGACGATATCTACCCCACAGCCGAGCACAGCGACCGTCCCGGCCTCGCTTTCCAAAGCACCTTGGTGAGCGGAGGCGTCGATGCCCCTGGCCAGCCCGCTTACGACCGGCAAACCCGCCATGACGATCTCCCGTCCGAGCGACTCCGCCATCGATTTTCCGTACGCCGTGGCGCGCCTGGAGCCGACGACGGCGATGCCCCCGATAAGTTGGTCGAGCGGGCGGCCCCTAATAAAGAGAAGCTGTGGCGGAGCGGCGACCTCCGCCAGCGATTCCGGATACCGATCGGTCGACTCCCCGGAGGTTGCCGAGCCGCCAATATCGGCCGAGCGATTACCCACCGCGGTTGCGCCCTCATTTCTTCCGACCCTTGCCGCCCGGGCGCCCTCGTTTCCGACACCCCCGCGGGCGCCCGTCGCAACTTTCGCGTCAAAACTCACGACCCTGGCCCCCGTCTTTTCAAGTTTCTCCACGACGGCGTCGGGACGTATTCCACGCCGCCCTTTGACTATCTCGTCGGCGGCCTGTTCGGAGCAGCCGACCGCTCGAAGCTCGGCGCGAGTCGCCAGCCAGACGGCGTCGGCGCCGCCCAGTTTTCCAGCGAGCCCTCCGGCGCGAGAGTAAAGAGCGGGCACTTGACAGATGCAGAGCCAGTAGTCCAGCGCGCTCATTGCGTTCCACCGCGATCGAGCGCCCGGTACTGAATCGCCTCGGCCACGTGCTCAACACCGATTTGCTCCTCAACGGCCAGGTCGGCTATGGTCCTCGCTACCTTAAGAATGCGCTCGTACGCTCTACCGGAAAGAGCGAGCCTGTCGATGGCCCTCTCCAATAGAGCGGCCGCGGTCCCCTCGAGCGTGCAGAAGCGCCGGATTTCGCGCGCCTCCATGGCGGCGTTTGTAAGCGTCCGCGAGGCACCGAAACGCTCTCGTTGACGAGCGCGGGCCGCTTCGACCCTGCGCCTGACCTCCTCCGAAGCCTCGCCCAGCTCCCTGGAAACAAGCGCCTCTTTCGGCAAACGGCCGACCTCCACGTGAATGTCGATCCGGTCGAGCAGCGGGCCGGAAATGCGCGAACGATACCGCTGGACGGCTTGCGGGGTACAACTGCAGCTCCGTCCCCTGTACCCAAGAAACCCGCACGGGCAGGGGTTCATCGAACTAATCAGCATAAACTCGGCGGGATAGGTGAGCGTCCCGGAGGCACGCGAGATGGTGACGACCCCGTCTTCGAGCGGTTGCCTTAAAACCTCGAGGACGTGCTTGCCGAATTCCGGCAGCTCGTCCAGGAATAGAATGCCATGATGACTGAGGGAGATTTCGCCGGGGCGGGGCGATGAACCGCCGCCCGCCAATCCCGCCGACGATATAGTATGGTGTGGAGCGCGAAAGGGCCGCGTGCGGATGAGTTGCTGTCCCGAACCGAGCATCCCGGCCACGCTATAAATGCGGGTGATCTCGACGGCCTCCTCGAACGAAAGCTCGGGCATGACCGTCGGGAGCCGCCTGGCGAGCATCGTCTTTCCCGATCCCGGGGGACCCAGCATGAGCACGTTGTGCGCCCCCGCAGCCGCCACTTCAAGCCCCCTTTTCACATGCTCCTGCCCTTTGACCTCGAGAAAGTCGACCCCGTAGTCAGTGATTTGCCCTGATATCTCCCTTAGGTTCACCTCGGAGGGCGGCGGCTCGTACGCCCCGTTAAAAAAGTCCACCGCATCGCGAAGATTGGCGACCGGCATTACTCTGAGCCCCTGAATGAGCGACGCTTCCTCCGCGTTTCCCCTCGGGACGACGACGCCCTTGAAACCCAGCTCCCTTGCTTTGGCGGCAACGCTGAGCGCACCGGATATCCGCTTGACTTCGCCGGTGAGCGAGAGCTCACCGGCTACCAGATACTCGTTGAACCGCTCGCCGGCCATGAATCCCGACGCGGCCAGCGTCGCCAGGGCTATCGGCAGGTCGAATGAGGGACCCTCCTTCTTGACGTCGCCGGGGGCTAAATTCACGGTAATTCGTTTAAGTGGAAAGTCGAACTCGGAGTTTGATATCCCGGAGCGAACTCGCTCCCTGGCCTCACGTATCGCGGCATCCGGCAAGCCGACGATCGTGAATGCCGGCAACCCCACGGAGATATCAACCTCCACCCGAACGGGAGCAGCTTCCAGCCCTATGACGGTGGCGCTCCTAGAGACGGACAACACGCTGCTCACCCCTCGCGATCGACACGTGGACAATCACCTCCTTATATATTTGACATTATGTGCTTATGTCCTTCTGCCGTTCGCGTTTTCTTTCATTTCCAACTAAAGAGCACGGGGTATTCCGGGACGCGCTCAAACCGTATGAGAAAGGCATGGTCGCCTCACAAAGTCCATCAACTACGAGACGTACAACAAGGCTCGAAAAGCAAGGGGCGAAAAGACCCACTAGGAACGAAAGACATCGATGTGGCGGAGTAATGCGGCAGGCTGCGTGCTCCGACTTCCCGCACTCTCTGGCGAAGGCTCCGAGGCGCGGCCGGACAAAACGTCCTTCAAGCTCTTGGGCGACTGGAACAATAAGGACAACTCCTCGACGCCCCCCGCCTACGACTCGAGCTACATCCCCTCGCGCGACGGGCCGGATAAGGTCTGCTGCAGGTGCCACAGCGACATCGGCAACGGACGGTAACACTTAGGTCACTCAAAAGCATTCCGGCAACCGCGCGGCTTTCTCGAAGATACAAGGATGCCGTACGTCCAGGTCGGGCGTACGCAAAACCGCAAAGTCGTCATCCCGGAGAACATTACCCCAGCTCAGATTGGTAATGTCGCCTATCAAGCAAGCGCCCTTAGCGAGAAGCCAAGAATTCCATACGTTTTCGGTTTATGCGCTTGAAAAAGGGGCATAAAGACTGTAAGCTGACAGGCAAGGCCACGCTGATATAAAAAGTTTGCATTAGACTCGCATCCGAACGATTGACTCTCCAACGCACGAAATACTCCAGGCATCATTGCTAACGCCGGTACCACGGCAAGCCGGGGGGCATAGTGAGGCGGTCCGCCGAGACCATAAATATTGAGGTGTCAAACATAACCGGCCGGCGCTTTGGTCGGTTTCGCGTTAAATTTAGCGAGCTTGCCGGCGCCACGTGGCTAGGCGTGCTACTGCTCGGGCTTCTGGTCGTCATGGGTGGCGCTCTGGTCGCCGCGGGGCCCGGACCGGCCCTCAGCAATTTGTCTCCCACCCAGGGCGCTCATGTTCCAACCGCGACGAAAGTCAGCTTTACCGCCGACGACCCCGACCAAATCAACGCCTCATCGGCTCAGATAGCGGTGAACGGAACATCGATACCGGCAACTGTGAAGTTCAGAGAGATCGGTCACTATGAGACGCGGATCGACCCCTATTGGGGGACGGAGTACCAGGTGTGGGTGGTCGACGGATACGACTACACCTCGGCGGCGATCGAGAGCAACGCCATCACCAACCCGCCGGACGTCAACTCCGTCCGGGTAAGCATCGCCGATGGGTTGGGGAACATCTCGACCGCCCAGTGGACCTTCTACAGCTCGACGCCGCCGAACATCGCGAATCAGACGCCCGCGAACGGCGCGACGATCTCGACCACCCTTCCGACGATCAGCGCGCAGATTACGGACGGCGACGGGAGCGTAGATCCGTCATCCGTAAGAATGATCGTGGACGGGACGCCCGTCGGCGTCTCCTGTAACACCTCCTATAACACTACGATGGCTTCGTATACCCCGCCCACGCCCTTGTCGCCCGGTACGCACACCGTGAACCTAACGGCGAAGGATGCGGTGGGAAACGCCGCGACCAGCGCTTGGTCGTTTACGGTACCCGCGGGCTCGGCCAGCTTCAGTTCCCCGGCGCCCGCTTCCGGATCGACCGTCACCATTCCGAACCCAACGATCAGCGTCCTCGTTTCCAGCGCCGCGGGCTTGGGCGGGGGGGCGACGATGCTGATAAACGGGAGTAGCGTTCCCGCTGTGTACACGAGCTTTACTCCTACGAGCGGAAAAATATCGTACACACCCGCGTCTCTCCCGGACGGCGTCACCACGATCTCCGTG
>JAMCWL010000096.1 GCA_023481285.1 Actinomycetota bacterium
TCTGGCGACGGTTCTCTTCAGCAAGGGAGGGTTCGAGACCGACTTCTTGGCGGTTCTACGTTTTGGGCCTCCCCTCTTTATCTCTCTACCCCTGATGCTCCCCTCGCTTTTCTCGGGGTTCGCCCGGCCAAAGCCTGGCCCGCCGCACGTGATCCATTGCGTCCTCTACTCGATGGGGGTCGCTTTCCACACGCTGGCGGTCATCGGTCTGGCCTGGGTTCTCTCCGCCGGAGGGACTCGCTTCCTCGAATGGCAAATGCTGGTTTTAACCACCGCGGCCGCCCTCATCGTTGCCGCGATCTGGCTCTCGCTATACCCCGCCCGTTCCGCTGGGAGGGAATCGTACTCTCCGAAGGCTGCCGAGGGCGCGCACAACCCGCACAGGGCGCCCTTTGATTTCGATCTATCCTAAGAGGCACCGTCCTAAGCGGTGCGGCCGATAATCAACCGCGCTACCCTTCCAGGCGGCGGCCGGCCACCTTAGGGCCAGTAGCTTCAATTTATCCTCGCTTTGTGCCCATAATTGATCCATGGTCAAGGTCGCGGATCTTCTCGAGGAACTGGAAAGCGGTGGCGGTAACGGCGAGCGCTCGGTAAGCAGGACCATAATTCCGGCCAAACCCGCGCGCTATGCCGAGCCCCAGGAGCCTCTACCAGCCGCCATTCTCGAGCGCCTGGAGCGCAACGGCATCAGACGCCTCTATCTTCACCAGGCTAGATCCCTCGATCTTCTTCGGAACGGCCACCACGTAATGGTGACAACGGGCACTTCTTCGGGTAAGACCCTCTGTTATAACCTCCCGGTTCTGGAAGCCCTTCTGGCCGATAAAAAAGCAAGGGCTCTCTATCTCTTTCCAACAAAAGCGCTCGCCCAGGACCAGCTAAGGGTCCTTGCGGACCTCGATTTTCCCGTCGCCGCAACGTATGACGGAGATACGCCGGCCACGGCGCGCGGTCGCATCCGTCGAGACGCAGCCGTTGTCTTGACCAATCCCGACATGCTTCACCGCGGTATTCTCTCGCACCATAAGGCGTGGGCCAACTTTCTTTTAAACGTCGAATTTATCGTCGTCGACGAGGCCCACGCGCTCAGGGGTGCCTTCGGCTCGAACGTCGCCTTCGTCCTTCGGCGCCTGCGCCGTCTCTGTCGTTACTATGGGGGTAACCCACGGTTCATCCTCGCGTCAGCGACGCTCACCAATCCATTGGAGCACGCGAAAGCCCTTACGGGCCTCGACGTGGATGTCATTTGGGGAGACGGGGCCCCGCGCGGGCGGAAGTTCTTCCTCCTTTGGAACCCACCGCTTCTTGAGGGAACCGATGGAAAGAGGCGGAGCTCGAACTCGGAGGCCTCTTCGGTGCTGGCGGCCCTCACGAGACGGAACCTGCGGACGATCTGCTTCTCGAAGACAAGAAAGGGAGCGGAGCTTGTCCTCAAGCATACAAAGGACTTCCTTGCGAAGGACCCGGACCTCGAAAGACGTCTGGCCTCCTATCGCGCCGGCTATCTTCCTCAGGAGCGGCGGGAGATCGAGCGCGCTCTCTTTGCCGGCAAGCTCCTTGGCGTATCCGCCACGAACGCCCTCGAGCTCGGAATAGACGTCGGAAGCCTCGACGCCGCCGTCATCAATGGGTTTCCCGGCACGATCACCTCCATCTGGCAGCAGGCCGGACGGGCCGGTCGCCGGGAGTCCGATTCCATCGCCGTCCTCATCGCCGGCGAAGACCCGCTGGACCAGTACTACGTGCAGCATCCCGAATACTTTTTCGGGCGAAGCTTCGAGGAGGCGATCATCGACCTGGACAACCCTTATATAAACGCCCGCCACGCGGCCTGCGCCGCTTATGAGCTTCCGCTCGCCGAGGAGGACTTTGTTATGTTTGGACCTACCTTCGAGGAGGCGGCGTCAACCCTCGTCGACACGGGTGAGCTGAAAAAATCCGGCGGGAAGGCGTTTTTTGCTGGGGCTGGGTTTCCGGCGGGCGACGGCTCGATCAGGGGAACGTCGGGGACCGAATACCTGATCGTCGAGACGACCGGCGAGGTTATGGCGACGACCGACGCCGAGCGCGCCTTCTTCGAGGTACATCCGGGCGCCGTCCATCTGCACCAGGGCGATGCGTACGTGATAAGAGAGCTCGATTTGAAGGGCAAGGTCGCGCTGGCGGAGCGAACCGAGATCAACTACTACACGCAGCCGAAAGAGGAGACCAATCTCTGGGTGGACGAGGAACTTAATAGCCGGGAGATGGGAAAGACGTGCGTTCGCTTTGGCCGGGTAACCGTCGAAAACACCATCCGCGGCTTCCAAAAGAAAAGGGCTGCAAGCGGCGAGGTGTTGGGCTTTGAAGAGCTTGACTTACCGCCGGTTCGCTTCTCTACCGAGGCGTTCTGGTGTACGACGCCGACGGCGGAAGAGCTCGGGCTCTCCCCTTACGCCTTCGCCGGTGGGCTCCACGCCCTGGAGCACACAGCGATCGCCCTTCTTCCGGTCTACGCAATGTGCGATCGGTGGGACGTCGGAGGAATTTCGACGCCGCTTCATCCGGAGCTCGGCGCCCCGGCCGTCTTCGTCTACGACGGGTATGCGGGGGGCATCGGCATAGCCCTCCGCGGCTTTACCGCCGCGGACGAGCTGCTCGACGCCGTCCTTGCCCACCTTCGCTCCTGTCCCTGCGGGTCAGGCTGTCCATCGTGCGTGCAATCTCCCAAGTGCGGTAAGCTCAACGAGCCCCTTGACAAAACAGCCGCAGTAACGATTCTTAAGAGCATCCTTTAACGGCCAACCCACAAGCCTGAATATATGTTAAGGTCTCGAACTGACCGCGTCCGCGGACCGCCACCATGTTGTTGTTCCTTCGGCGGTCGGCGGTCGACCGGCGGCGGCCGCTCCTCTTTACTCCAAAGCCCACTTCTGGGAATCTATTAGCATGGACCTCGTCAGAGCCGGAAAAGAGATCTATATCGGCGTCATCGGCGTCGGCGAAGAGGATGAAAAGACGGCAGGCCTCGCCTTCGAGGCGGGTCGCCTGATCGGCGCCAGGGGCGCCATTCTCCTCTGCGGCGGCCTCGGCGGCGTTATGAACGCGGCGGCGAAGGGCGCCAAAGAGACGGACGGCGTCACCATCGGCATTCTCCCGGGCTCGGACCGGACGGGCGCCTCCCACTTTCTCGACTACTCGATTCCGACCGGGATCGGTCACGCGCGGAACGCGATCATCGCCCTTGCCTCGGACGGCCTGGTCGCCATAGGCGCCGGGTATGGGACGCTCTCGGAAATCGCCCTGGCCCTCAAGAGCGGAAAGCCGATCGTCGGCCTGGAGACATGGGGCTTGTGTAAAGAAGGAAAGAACGTCGAGGCCTTCCCGATCTTCACCGATCCTCGAGACGCGGTCGAGGCGATCTTTAACCTGATCAGGCAGCGTTAAAAGAGGCCATAGAGCCTGCTGGCCAGACCGCCGACTAGTATCGCGAGCGTGATGGTAAAGGCCGTAATGGAGAGCGTGCGACGCCAACCAAGTTCCCGCCAGAGCACGGCTATCGTTGCCGCACATGGGATGTAGATCGTGTTAACCAGCGCATAGACAAAGATCTGCTTGGCCGACATGAAGCTCAGGAGGTTTTTGGCCCCACTGCCCCACTTCATGGTGGCAAGGGCCACCAAAAGCTGGAGCGCCAGCTCCTTGCGGAGGACGGCGAAGATGAGCGTAAGGCCGGCCACCGCAGGCAGGCCCAACCAACCCTCCACGACCGGCTTGAGGGGGGCGGAGAGCGCCCAAATCAGTCCGGTCTCGTAAAGCATCCCAAGCACCAGGCTCCCCACCAGGACGATCGGAATAGCGACGAAGATGAAGTCCTTAAACCGGTGCCAGGTCTTCTTGAGGATGGTCGGTATGGACGGCGCTCTGAATGGGAACATCTCCATCACGAGACCGGATGGTTTTCCAGGCATAAGGCGGTTTAGCCCCAGGCCGGAGAGACCAACGAGGGCTCCTACGATGAGAAAGATGACGACCGCCGGCTTCCAACCGACGAAGAGCGAGACCGCCCCTATGATGACCGCTGTCCTCGCCGAGCAGGGCACGAGGACGATGAGCGTCGAGGCGATCGTGCGCTCCCGCTGAGTCGTCAAGACCCTGGTCCCGATGATGGCCGGCACGTTGCAGCCCGCTCCGGCAACCAACGGGATGATGGCCCGACCGTGCAGTCCGAGCCGGTGCATCAGTCGGTCCATAAGAAAAGCGACCGAATTCAGGTAACCGGTGTCTTCCAGGAAAGCGAGAAGGAAGTAGAAGGTAAAGACGTAAGGGAGACCTATTGAGAGCGACGCCCCAAGACCCGCGTCAAAACCCCAGACAAGGGTCTTACCGATAACGCCATGGCCGGCGATTGCGCCAATAGCGCTTTTGATCACTGGTGAAGCGCTTAAGCCCCAGAGCCAGCTTACGGTAAGGGAGAGCCGCTCGCCGACGAAGAAGAGAAAGCCGAAGATGAAAGCGAGCACGGCCGCCAGGATGACGAGGCCTGAAGTCGGGGCGGTGGTGTATCGCCACAGGCGCTCGACGTGAGTCTCTCTTGAAGCGACCCTTGACTGGACGCGTGAGGCGAGAGAGCCGGCCAACCCATAGCGCTCGCGAGCTATGCGCACCGGCGCTGGCTCGCCGTGCGTCTTCGCCA
The DNA here is from genome assembly GCA_023481285.1 of Actinomycetota bacterium. Lineage (GTDB taxonomy): Bacteria > Actinomycetota > Aquicultoria > Aquicultorales > JAMCWL01 > JAMCWL01. The sequence goes on from JAMCWL010000096.1 coordinate 4,679, forward strand.
GTTCGGCGGCAAGCCGGCTTCGAGCGGCTACAAAGCGCTCTCCATCCGGCATATCGGAGGTGCTTTTGATAAACTCGCTGTCCCCCTCCAGCAAGAGGATCGCAAGCGATCTGGGCGACAACCCTTTAGGTAGGCGGCTTTTTGACGTGCAAGAAGCCGAGATCATCCGATCAAGCTCGTTGATGTGGTCTTCGATATCCGCCCCATAAGCCACCGGCTTGGGGGCGACCCCCCGCTCGGCGACTCCGAGAGCCGCCTCCATCAGCTTGTCGAGCCCCCTGCCCTGGGTTGCAACTGTTTCAACGACGGGAACACCGAGCGCTAAAGAGAGCGCTCGGGCATCCGTCTTTAGCCCTCGGGCCTCGGCGGCGTCGACAAGGTTGAGGGCGACGACAAGCGGCAGGCCGAGATCGGCGAATTGAAGCACCATGTAGAGGTTTCGCTCGAGATTGCTGGCGTCGACGATGGCGACGACGACATCGGGCTTGCCGTCTAGGACCGCCTGGCGGGCGACCCACTGGTCTTCGGAGATGGCCCCGATGGCGTAGGTGCCCGGCAGGTCGACGATGCCGATCTTGCGGTTGGCGAATTCAGTCGTCGCCATGTTGATCTCAACGGTCTTTCCCGGATAATTAGCGGTAACCACGCCCATGCCGGTCAGCCGGTTGAAGATGGTCGACTTGCCGACATTGGGGTTGCCGGCCAGCGCCACAATGTAGTCGACGTTTGGGTCGAGCTCGCCGATCGGCCCGCAGCAGCCGCTGCGTCGCCGTCGGCGGCTTGTTCTAAGCCCTTGCTCGCTTCCTATCGCTTGACTTGTTTGGCTCCGGCTTTGCACAGACTACGCCCTCCCAACCCTAATCTTAGCGGCGACCTCTCTTCCCAATGCATACTTAGCCGAACCGATCTTGACGAGGAGAGGACCGCCGAACGGGGCGACCTCCTCCACGACCACCTCGACTTCGGGAAGAAGGCCGAGAGAAGCCAGGTAAGAAAGCATCTCCGCGTTCGCCTCGTCCACGCTGACGATCACCCCCCGATCGCCGGAACCGAGCGACGAAAGAGAACAGGCGCTCTCAGCGGCAAACCGCCCGTCGTGATCTGGGATCGGATGGCCATGTGGACAGCTTGAAGGGCTATCCAGGAACTTCTCCAGGCTATCAGTGACATCGTCCGACAAGGCGTGCTCCAGCTTGCATGCTTCACTGTGCGCTCTCTCCCAAGGAAGACCGAGGACGTCGACGAGGAATCTTTCGGAGAGACGGTGGCGGCGAATCAGCTCGACGGCGGCTCGCTCTCCCTTTTTGGTCAGCTCGACTCCGCCCGTCCTCCTGCGGATCAATCCCTTTTCTGTCAGGCGTCTTGACATCTCGCCGACCGTTGTCGGATGGAGGTTCAGTACGTTGGCAATCTGGCTCTGCTTGACCGGCTTTTCTGCCTGCTGGAGCTTGTAGATGGCCTCAAGGTACTCTTCTATGGCAGGGGAATCCATATTCACCACCTTTGGCTAGACCATTAGTATTTGGCAGGGCAAGCCCTACTCAATAGTAGTCGAACTTGGCGCCGCAGTCAAGCATTTTGATAAATGTGCAGACCAGCCTTAGCGTAAGAATCGCCCGTAGTGGTAAAATAGATACGGAGGAAAAGTGAGAACAAGCAGCGACTTACATAATTTCTTACAATCAAAAGGCATCAAACACGAGATATGTTTGGTTGAACACGCGCCAAAAACAAGCCGGCGGGCGGCCGCCATCCTTGGAGTAAGGGAAGAAGAGGTTATCAAGACCCTAATCGCTTGGGCCGATGAAGCGCCGATAGTCATCCTTCTGCCCGCCAGCCGCCATGCCGATCTCGCAATCATCGCCAGCGCTATTGGGGCAAAAGAGGTCCGTATGGCCGAGTCCTCGGAGGTGGTGACGCTCACCGACTATCTGCTGGGCGCAACGCCCCCCGTCGGACACGTGCGGGAGATGAGGACCGTTATGGACTCGTCGGTAACGAACCCACCGCTCGTCTACTGCGGCGGGGGAGAGCCAAACGCAATTCTGAAAATTCGACCGGACGATGTAGTGGTGGTCAGCGGCGCTCTTGTGCTTGATATTTCTGAAGATTAAACTAAGCTCCCCCACCGTCTGCAATTGACCTTTTTGCGCATACTTGTTACAAGCTTTTATATAAGGAAAAGCGAAACCTCCCCAGCGGTCTTGCTTTTAGGGATGGGCGCTCCCAAAACTGGTGGTTTCATGCTCAGGACAGTAGAGGGCAAATGTAAAGAGTGCTATGCCTGCATCCGGGTCTGCCTGGTAAAAGCGATCAGGTCGACCGGCGGTCGAGCCGACGTCGTCGGCGAGCGCTGTGTTCACTGCGGGCAGTGCGTCGTCGCCTGTACCCAGTGCGCCCTTGACGACCCCGGCGATCTCGAAGCCGTTCGCAGGGTCCTCGCCTCCGGACGCCTGGTCGTTATCGCCCTGGCCCCCGAGTTCCCCGCGTCTTTCTGCATGGCCCCAGCAAGGCTCGAGGCCGCCATCCAGAGGCTCGGGTTCTACTCCGTGGAGGACATCGTCCTCGGGGAGGAAGTGGTTGCAAGCAGATATGAGCGGTTGATGAGAGACTCAAATGGGATGATCATTCGCTCAACCTGCCCAACGGTCGCCAGCTTTATCGAGAAGTACTATCCGGAGCTAGTTAACAATCTGGCGCCGGTCGTCACGCCGGCGGTCGCCCAAGCCAGCTTGATAAAAGAGATTTACGGAGATGTGGGCGTCGTCTATGCGGGCCCTTGTTTTGCCATGAAGGCTGAGGCCGCAAAGAGCGGGTTGATCGACGCGGCTCTAACCTTTCGGGAACTTAAAGAGCTTTTGCGAAGATACGACGGCGTGGAGGCGGATGAGCTAGAGCATGAGCGTGATCATTTTGAGGGAGACCGCCCGCAGCTCCGGCGGGCGCGTTCGGTTCCCGGGGGGCTGCCTCGCAACTTGATTGCCGGGAAGTCTCTTATGGACTCGGATGTGCGGATCGTCAGAGGGCTTGATGCCCTGGCCGAGCTCGCGGCGGCCATCTGCCGGGGAGAGACCGAGCCCCAATTTGTGGACGCTCTTGCCTGCGACGGCTGCATAGACGGACCGGGTATAGACTCGTCTCTCTCAATCTTCGCTCGCAAGGGGTTGGTCGCGATGGCCTATCGCACGAGCGAAAAAAGCCGAAAGAGCGTCTCATTTGAGAGGGTCGAGCCGATGGTTCCCTCCATCGACCTCACCAGGACTTTTCTGGGTGAGAGCATCTCCCTGCCCCAACCGACGGAGGAAGAGGTGCGTCAGATCCTGGCGGCGGCCGAGAAGCTCGTCGAGGCCGATGAGCTTGACTGCGGCGGTTGCGGATATCCGACTTGCTGGGATATGGCCGTCGCCGTCTACCAGGGTCTCGCGTCATGGGCGATGTGCTTCCCCTACCAGAAGAGAGTGTTCGCACGCACCGTCCGCGAGCTCAAGGAAAGCTCGGCGACCGACGGGCTTACCGGGCTTCCCAACCACAAGAACTTTGAGGAGCGACTGATGAGCGAGTTCCACCGGGCAAGGCGTTACGGTGAACCGCTCTCTCTCGTCATGATCGACGTTGATATTTTCAAGAAGATCAACGACAACTTCGGTCATCTTGGAGGCAACCGGTTCTTGCGCGCGATAGCCAAGCTCATAAGAGACAATATAAGGCAATCTGACTTTGCCGCCCGCTATGGAGGAGATGAATTCGTTGTTATCCTGCCCGAGACGGAAGAGGCGGAAGCGGTCGCTGTTGGGGAGAAGCTTAGGAAGCGCATGGAGGCAAGCTCGGTCCCCCTGGGGGGAGGCATAGCCAGGGCGACGTTTTCGCTCGGGGTGAGCACGTTGTACCCGAAAATGAAGCGCCCGAGCGACCTTATTGAGCACGCAGACAAGGCGCTTTACGAGGCAAAGCGCTCCGGAAGAAACCGGACGCGTGTTGCCCAATGGACCTAGCGCGAGGTTGCTGTGGAGACCAGACGAGCCATCTCCGCCGGGGGCGTGATCTTCCGATTGACCGAGGCTGGCGCAGAAGTAGCGATAACCGCCAGGTCCGGAGCAGGGGGAGTCTGGGCGCTGCCCAAGGGAACCGTTGAGGCGAGCGAGTCGCTCGAGGAGACGGCCGTTCGGGAGGTCGCCGAAGAGACGGGGCTGACCGGGCAACTGATCGGCAAGATAGGCGTCATCGACTACTGGTTCGTCCTTGAGGAGGTCCGCTACCACAAGTTCGTCCACTTTTACCTTCTTAGATACATCAAGGGGGAGACGTCGGCTCACGATCGGGAAGTTGAAGCGGTGGAGTGGCTTCCACTGGGCAAAGCGCTATCCAGGCTTACCTTCAAAGGGGAGCGGGAGATTCTAGAGAAGGCCGAGCGCATGATAGAGGAGCTCTCGTGAGATCGTGGGGCGAGGCGACCGCCCGGGTGCTTGCCTCCAGGACCGCCCTCGTTATCGGTCAGCCGGACACTGGGAAAACCACCTTCTTCCTGGAGGTCGAGACGCTTGCCCGGTCGGTGGGGATGGCGGCCGGTCTGGTCGACGGCGACCTCGGGCAAAAAACGATCGGGCCACCCTGCACGGTAGGTTTCGCCGTCTCCGGGGAGAGCGCAATAACGCAAGCTATTTACTTTGTCGGGGATACAACGCCGGCTTTCCGTCCGATCGAGACGGTCCTTGGGGTTCATCGCCTGGCGGGCGAGGCGCGCCGCATTGGATGCCGTCCGGTCGTGGTGGATACAAGCGGCCTGGCCGGTGGCGCCCTTGGGGCGAGACTGAAAAGCGCCAAGGCCGAGTTGCTAGGCGCAGACGTCGCAGTCATCCTTGAGCGGGAAGACGAGCTTGCCGTCCTGGCGGCGCTGCTTGAAAGCCGAGACATCGAGGTTTTACGAGTAACCGCCCCGGACAAGGCGCGAAAGATTTCCGCGCGCGAAAGGGAAGAGAACCGCCGAAAAGCTTTTGCTAACTACTTCCGCAACGCCGTCCGGATCACGATGTCCCTCGGCGATGTTGCGATGCTTCCCCCCGACGGCGGGGTGCAGGATCACCCGGGCCTTCTTGTCGGTCTTCTTGACGTCTCGTGGGCGACCCTTGCCATGGGCGTCATCTTGGGGGCGACCGATCGTTCAATCGAGATACTCTCCCCGCCTCACGACGTCGAAAAAATCCGCCTGATCAAGGCGGGTGCCCTTAGGGTTTCACCTGATGGGATTGAACTTGGCCGCATCTAGTACCTTAGTCTCCTAGTACCTTGGAATCTTTATCGGCGGTCGTTTTTACATCCCCAGGATGCTTTTTAGTCTCTGGCTCCTGCGGCGGGAGACCGGAACCTCGTTTTGCTTGACGCACGAGACCCGGAGCATGTAGTTCTGCCCCCACATGGGCACAATCTCCTCGACGTGGTGGAGGTTGACAAGGTAGGCTCTGTGGGTCCTGAAAAAACCCTTATTTCTCAGCCGGGCTTCCAAATCCTTTAGGGTGAAGCGCGTGAGATAGGTCGATTGCGCCGTGTGGGCAAAGACCAGATCGCTCTTCGAGTTGACGAAGACGATGTCACCGATGGGCAGAAGGATGGTCCTTCCGCGACTCTCGACCGGAATCCGCTCGATCTCCATGTCCACGGGCTCCGGCGCCGGGGCGCGCCCGTTTCGCTGACGAGCGATCTTATTGATGGTCAGAGCAAGCCTGTCGTCGTCTATCGGTTTTACGAGGTAATCGATGGCGTCGAGCTCAAAAGCCTTGACGGCGTATTCCGAGTAGGCCGTCACGAAGACGATGGCGGGCGGGTTCGGGTGATCGCTTAAGCGAGCTACCGCCTCAAGGCCGGTCACCCCGGGCATCTGTATGTCGATGAAAATTGCATCGTACGGGACCGCTCGAACCAGCTCGAGCGCCTCTTCCGTGCTCGTGGCTTCGCCCACGACTTTGACGCCGTCTATGCCTTCAAGCAGGTAGCGGAGCTCGGCCCGGGCGGGCGCCTCGTCATCCACGATGAGCGCTTTAAGCATTGGCCTTCTCCTTTGTGGTTGGAACCCTGAACCTGACGACCGTTCCATTTCCGGGAGTGGAGTCGATGGTTAGAGCGCACTCCTCACCATACAACCCTTTAAGTCTCTCGTTAACGTTTGAAAGGCCGATTCCGCCTCCCCTACCGTACCCAAAAACGAGCACCTTGTCGAGCTCTTCTCCGGAAATACCTCGACCGTTGTCTTTGATCGAAATCTCAAGCTCATCCCCGGTCAGCTTGGCGTTGATTTCGACCGTTAATCGCCCATCGAGGGCGAGGCCGTGCTTTACCGCGTTCTCGACGAGCGGCTGAATCGAAAGGGCTGGAACCCGGCACTCGATGGCGGCGGCGTCGACGTCCTCGAAAACCTGCAGCCGGTCGCCAAAGCGGGCCTTCTCAAGGGCGAGATAGGAGTTTATGTAATCGAGCTCCTGCCCAAGGGGGACGAGGTTGCCCCGCCACTCGAGAGACTTTCGGAAGAAATCGGCGAACTGCAAGAGTAAGCGGCGGGCCTCTTTCGGACTCGTTCTCGTGAACATTGCGATCGTGTTCAGGGAGTTGAAGAGGAAATGGGGATTGATCTGCGCCTGAAGAGCCTTGAGTTCAGCCTGCGACGTTAGCTCGCGCTGCCGGTCGATCTCGGAAAGCTCGAGCTGGGTTGAGAGAAGGCGCGCGAGACCCTCCGCGAGCGCAATGCGTGACTCGGTTGGCTTGTCGGGGTGGTCGTAGTAGAACTTAAGCGTGCCTGCAACCTTGCCGCGAATGTCGAGCGGCACGACGATCGCGCTTTTAAGCGGGCAGTCGGCGTCCGGGCAGCCGATATCGGGCTGGCTCTGCAGTATCTCCAGCTCGTTTTCGCGGATCACGTTTTTCGTGGCCTTTGTGATGATCGGGGAGCCGACCCGGTGATGGCCGCTTCCAACGCCGGCGAAGCCGAGAACGGTCGAGAGGTTGGTGATCGCGACCGCGGCGGCGTCCGACCGGTCGAGGATGATTCTAGCGACCGGGGAAGCCGACTCGAAAGAAAGGCCTTTTCTCAGGTGCGGAAGCGTCTCGTTTGCGATTTCCAAGATAAGATGGGATTGGAGTGCTCGCGAGTGCTCGGCCTCTGGAGCGACCTTTAGCCCGATGATGCCGACGAAGACGACGACGGCGACGGCGGTCGCCGTGAGAAAAAAAGTGAGCCACGCCCCACCGAATCTCGACAGGTAGAGCTCGAGCATCGTCAGGGCGGCGCCGAGCACGCTCCCCACCGAGACGCTGATCAAGAGGTATACGAGAAGCCTGCGCTGGTTAGTGCCGAACACGATTCACCTCGGAAAGGACAAGTATTAATTATAGCCGACCGATCCCCCGTTTAACATAGCGGCGCCCGGACAGCTCTTTGTCCCTCCTTAGTCGAGAGCCTTCTTAGAACAATATATAAGTTTTATGTAGAGAAGTATTGGCAGCTATACAAGCGCAGGTTAGATTGTTAACATATCTTATTCCCAACGCAAGGCTTCATACCAAGAACGCTCGCTTTATTCGTCTTGAGATTAAGAATAGCAACGGTTACTGGCAGCGCCCCACAACCTTAGGGCAACATGAAGACAATGATAATCCGCCTCCTAACGGGTATTATTTCAATCCGAACACCGTCTACCCGTACGGCACCGCCTGGCAGGCATCGAGACAGTAAGTCCTGGGCATAAGTATCGGAAAGGAGTTAGCCATGAAAGCAAACGCAAGAAACATTGGCAGTCGAAGATTTATCAGCATATTTTTGTTTGGTGCCACAGTGCTCGTGGTGGGGCTGATTGCGGTGGCAGCCATCACAAAAGCAGAGAATCAGAAGGCCACGGCGGTAGCGCGTAAAAATGCAGAGAATCAGGACAGTCGCCGGCCAAAAAAGGTCGCAAGCTCTGGGGCGGCAACCAACACGAGCGCCAAGCCCAAAACTCGGGCACTCGTAAGAGGCGACTTCCGACCGGGTCAAGAGGCAGTCATTCCCGATTCTCGCAAGCTCACGCTCGAGCAGGCAAAAAACGATACTTCGATTAAGTTCCGCGTGCCGAAGGTGCTGCCGGATGGCACGAAGTTGGAGATAATCTACCGTATCCCCGGCGACGGGCAAGCGATTCAGCAAGAGATTGTCCAGGGCTACGACGTAAACGGGAAGCCTCTCGGGATTGGCGCAAGGCCGATAGCGCAAGCCCCCGACTTCAAGATGGAGGCCGAGAGAGGCTCGGTCTGGGTTTCGCCGTCAAACTCCGACGGCACAATAATGAAAAACCCAGACGGGAGCCAAAAATGGGTTCGCATGGACAACACCAAATTCATCACCGTCAACGGCATTCCGGGAACAGCAAATGAGCCTACCCAAGTGAAGAGCCCTAGGCTTGGCGCAGACACCATACGCAATCCGGGGGTAATTACTTGGTATGCTAACGGTACTTTGTACACCGTACGAGGCGATATGCCCGTCTCACAGCTTTTGAAAATTGCGGAATCCATGGATTAATCTCACCGGATTTTATCAACAGTAGGCTACAAGGATTAGAATAAGCCCCTTTACGGTTTTGAGAGGGGCTTATTTGCTTCTTAATAATCAGCAATTTGCGCGGGCTCGTACTGAACACGGCTCACCTCGGGAAAACGAGCAAGTATTGCTCGCCAGTTTTTCGGAAGCCGAAGGCGCCGTAGAGGGAGCGGGCAGCTTTATTTTCCCGCTGTGTAGCAAGAAGGGCCGATGGCGCACCCCTGTCGACAAACCAGTTGATTGCCTTACCGACCAGTTGGCGACCGATGCCACGCCGCGCGAAGTCCCGATGGACGGCCAGTCGCACAAGAAGCCCTCTACCAGCAGCGATGCTTACAATATTATAACCGACCGGGTGTCCGTTTAACATAGCGACAAAGGCCGACCCCTCGTCCAGAAGAGGAAGAAGTTCCGCACGGCCGAATCGCCAAAATTCATCAAAAGAGGCCAGATCAATGGCTAGAGCGGCATCGATGTCGCCCGGCAAAAGAGGGTGGATTTCGGCCGGTCCCCTCGCGTCGGTCACGCAGAGCTTTGAATTGGTCATGATTAAAATGCTTTCTCGCTCCGCATACCCCGCTCGCTTAAACCGGGTGGCGTCAGCGCGACCCAGTAGAGGGCTGAGCGCGATCTCGAACCCGCGGTCGAGCAAGTGGTGGGCGAGCTCGCCGGCAAAAGCGTGCGGCCTTCTTCCGCCCGAAAAAGCCTTTATCCATCCGATCGGGAGGTGGTCTCTCCAGCGGCCGATGACCGCCGCCACCAGCGGATCGTCATCAGAGCAGACGACGGTACCTGTTTTAGCAAGCGCGGCCTTGGAAAATGCCGTAAAGTCGGGGTAGGGCTGGTAGGTCTTGAGAAGCGGCCAAAGCCGGGCGAGATCCTCTTCGGATGCCTCCCTCATGGGCGACTCCCAAAAACGGCGCCCGCCTCAAAAAGGCCGAAGCAGACGGCGGCCCTCATTAGAAAGAGGCCGAAAAGGCGGCTCGGTGTCGACTCTCTCATCAGGACGGCCACGTGGCCTCCAACGTAAGCTCCCGGGATGACCCCAACGATCAAGAGCCCCATGATCGCGGGATTGATATGCCCAAGAAAGTAAGCATGAATAGATTCTAATAGAGTCGTTTCCCCCAGGAAAGCAACGAAGAGACCAGAGGCGTCGTTGACCCCTTGCCGCTTGGGTGCCGCTTGCAACCAATTTTTGGTCGCTAAAGAGAGGAAAACTACCATTTACGCCAAACCCATATCCCTTTTAATCGGCTTGACTATAATTAATAAGAATTATTAAAGGATTTAAGTGGTTGGAAGTCGTATGTGCTTGCATATACGTTAGCTAAAGATCGATTTAAGGGAGGACGAATAGCGATGGGTGAAGCTTTAACCAAGCCAGTTCCGAGCGATCTTGAGATCGCCCAATCCGCAACCATGCTTCCAATCACCGAAATCGCGGCGAAGGCCGGTATCCTAGAAGACGAACTCGAACTGTACGGCAAGTACAAGGCGAAAATCGAACTCTCCATCCTCGACAGGCTTCAAGGAAGACCCAACGGTAAGTACATCGACGTGACCGCCATCACCCCGACGCCTCTTGGAGAGGGGAAGACGGTTACGACGATCGGGCTCTCGCTTGGCCTTAACAAGATTGGCAAAAAGGTCATGACCTGCATAAGGCAGCCCTCGCTCGGTCCCGTCTTCGGCATCAAGGGCGGCGCGGCGGGCGGCGGCTACTCCCAGGTGCTGCCGATGGAGGATTTCAACCTCCACTTCACCGGCGACGTCCACGCGGTCAGCCTGGCGAACAACCTGCTCGCCGCGTTCATTGACTCCCACATCCTCCTCGGCAACAAGCTGAACATCGACCCGATGACGATAAGCTGGAACAGGGTGGTCGACGTCTCCGACCGGGCGCTCAGGCACATCGTCATCGGCTTGGGGGGCAAGGCTAACGGTCTGCCGAGGGAGGCGGGCTTCGACATCTCGGTCGCCTCCGAGGTCATGGCGATCCTCGCGATGGCGAGCGATCTCAAGGACCTACGCCAGCGGCTGGGGCGGATCATCGTCGCCTTCAACAAGGACGGCAAGCCGGTAACCGCAGAGGACCTGCAGTGCGCTGGCTCGATGGCCGTCCTCCTCAAGGATGCGATCAAGCCGAACCTGATCCAGACGACGGAGAACACCCCCGTCCTCGTCCACGCCGGCCCCTTTGCGAACATAGCGCAGGGCAACAACTCGATCATCGAGGACAGGATCGCCCTGAAGCTCGCCGATTACGTCGTTACCGAGTCCGGTTTCGGCGCGGACTGCGGAGCCGAGAAATTCATGAACATCAAGTGCCGCTACTCCGGCCTGACCCCGAGCTGCGCGGTCATCGTCGCGACGGTGCGGGCGCTCAAGATGCACTCCGGGCGCTTCTCGGTCGTCGCAGGAAAACCGCTCGACCCCGGGCTGATCCAAGAGGACCTCGAAGCGCTCTCCAGGGGCCTTGAAAACCTGGAGAAGCATATCGAGAACATGAAGCTCTTCGGCGTCCCGGTCGTCGTCGCGGTCAATACCTTCACGACCGACACCGACCGGGAGCTCGAGATGGTGCGCGAGCGCTCCATCGCGGCAGGCGCCGACGACGCTGCGATAAGCGACGTCTGGGCTAAGGGTGGCGAAGGCGGCAAAGAACTTGCTGAGGCGGTCGTCAGGGCCTGTGAGAAGCCCTCGATCTTCCGCTTCCTCTACCCGGATGATGCGTCGATCGAGGAGAAGATCGAGACGATAGCGACGAGGATTTACGGCGCGGACGGGGTGGATTACGCGCCGCTTGCAAAGCAAAAAGTCAAGCTCTTTACCGATCTGGGGCTCGATAAGCTGCCGATCTGTATGGCGAAAACCCACCTCTCTCTATCACACGATCCGGCCCTGAAGGGTCGACCGACGGGCTGGCGGCTTCCGATCCGCGACGTCAGGCCTTCGGTCGGCGCCGGCTTCCTTTACCCGCTCTGTGGGGACATGAGGACGATGCCGGGGCTGCCGAGCGTTCCGGCCGGGACGAAGATAGATCTTGACGAGGAGGGACGGGTCGTCGGGCTGTTCTAGAGAGAGCTCCAGTAGTTGCACTGGGGCGCTTTAGTTATAGAATTAATATACATCCCGGCCAACGTGGGGAGCGTCGGCCAGCCCCTAGTGATTGTGAAAATATGCCCAAAGTTACTTTTTATCCGGACAACCAATCGATAGAAGTGGCGGCAGGAGAGAACCTTCTAAGAGCGGCCATGCTAGCCGGGGTTCACGTCAACGCATCATGCGGCGGGGCGCAGACCTGTGGAAAGTGCCGGGTCGTCGTTGATGAGGGCAAGGTAAGCACGCTGCCTAGCGCAAAGATAACGCCCCAGGAAGCCGCTGATGGCTACGTGCTGGCGTGCTCTGCAACGGTGGATGAAGATGTTGTCGTCCGGGTGCCGGTGGAATCGAGGCTGGGAGACAAGCGAGTTCTCGCCAGGAAGAGGAGAGAGAAAAGGCACGGACGGCTTCTCACCGCCGAAGAGCTTGAAAACATCATCTCCAACTGGCCGCTGGAGCCGGCTGCTCGGCGGGTGAAGGTCGAGCTAGAGCCCCCGAGCCTCTCCGATCCGACGGCCGACTTGGAGCGCCTGAAAAGGGGTTTGGCGGCCACCGGCTTTAAACCGGTCGCGGTCGGGCCAAGGGCGCTCTCGACGCTGCCGCGGGCTTTAAGGGAGCACGACTGGAGCGTTTCGGCCATCCTCGTAGAGGAAGGCGGCGGCCACCGGCTCGTTTCGGTCGCGCCGGCCGGCGCAAGAAGCCTGGGCGTGGCGGTCGATATCGGGACGACGACCATCGCCGCCGAGCTCGTAGATATCGAAAACGGCGGCGTCATAGCCAGGGCCGGCGATTACAACGCCCAAGTTTCCTGCGGAGAGGATGTCATCAGCCGAATAGTCTACTCGGGCAAAGGTGATAATTTAAAGCGCCTCCAGAGGCTCGCCGTGGAGACCGTTAATGGCCTGATTGAAGAGTTGATGGTGGAGGCCGGAACACGCGCGGACGAGATAGTCGATGTCGCGACTGCCGGCAATACGGCGATGACCCACCTCTTCCTGGGTGTCGACCCCAGAAACATCCGGCAGGAGCCGTACGTTCCTGCTTTCAGGCAAGCCCCGCCGGTTAAGGCTGGCGACCTGGGTCTGGCCGTGCCGCCGGGGGTCGCGGTAAGGACCGCGCCCTGCCCCGCCTCTTACGTCGGTGGCGACATAGTCGTAGGGGCGCTCGCGGCCGGGCTGTGCAAGACAGACAAGCTTACTCTTTACGTCGATGTGGGGACGAACGGCGAGATGGTTCTCGGGAATGCGGAGTGGCTCCTTTCCTGCTCCTGCTCGGCGGGACCTGCCTTCGAAGGAGGGGCGATAAAGCACGGCATGCGGGCGGCGTCCGGCGCCATAGAGCAGTTGAGGATCAATCAGGACACCTTCGAGCCGATGATCTTAACGATTGGGGGGCGCCGTGCCAAGGGAATCTGCGGCAGCGGGCTGATCGACGCCGTTGCCGAGATGTTTCTTACCGGCGTCATCGACGGGAGAGGCAAGCTCAATCGAGACCTGACGACGGAGCGGATCCGGGAGGACGACGGTCAAGCCGCGTACGTTCTGGTCAGGGCGGAGGATTCGGCGACCGGATACGACATAGTGCTTACCGAGGCGGACCTCGATAATTTGATCAGGACGAAAGCCGCCGTCCATGCTGGCATCTTGACGCTTTTGGAATCGATGAAGCTCACGCCAGACGACGTGGAGGAGATTATCATTGCTGGCGGCTTCGGACACTATCTGGAGCTTGATAAGGCGGTGGCCATCGGGCTTCTGCCGGAAATTCCATTCGAACGCGTCAAGTTCCTGGGGAACGGTTCGCTCCTCGGGGCAAGGCTAATGCTTCTGTCAAAGCGCGCGACCTCGGACGCGGCGGATTTGGCCTCAAGGATGACCTATCTGGAGCTGTCAACGGACGCGTCCTTCATGGACAGATATGTGGCCGCTCTCTTCCTGCCGCATACCGATATGGAAGCCTTTCCAAGCGTGGCATCTCTGCTGGGCCGGACAGCCAATGGGCAGGCCGGAGAGTGAACGTTTTTGAATATGGCAGCAGCCTGATTGCTGCAGCGGGGAGCCCGTCCAAGTAAAATAGGACGAGCGCGCGCTCTTAAGTCTTGGTTGGCGAGCGCAAACATTCTAAATTTGAGCTCAAGGCTACAGATGGAGCTTCGGCCCTATGGCGGCCAGGGGGTAGATTGATGGCATTTTCAATTGCGGTGGCGGGGAAAGGCGGCGTTGGAAAGACGTCGGTCTCGGCCCTGATGATCAGGGAACTCCTGCGCCGGGGCAAGAAGCCGGTTTTGGCGGTCGACGCGGACGCCAACGTCAACCTGAACGAAGCCCTCGGGGTTGAAGTCGACGGGAGCGTCGGCAGCATCCGGGAGGCGATGCTCGACGAGATAAAGACCCTGCCGCCGGGAATGTCTAAAGAAGCTTTCGTGCAGCTCAAAATAGAAGAATCTCTTGTCGAGTCGGAAGGTTTTGATCTGCTCGTGATGGGACGCCCCGAAGGCCCCGGCTGCTACTGTTATGCCAATAATATACTCAGGCGATATGTGGATGCGCTTTCAAAGAGCTATCCCTTCATCGTCATCGATAATGAGGCGGGAATGGAGCATCTTTCTAGGCGCACGACGCAGAATATCGATCTGGTGCTCATAGTCTCCGACGCGACGCCCGTGGGCCTTAAGACGGCGGAACGGATCTGGCGTTTGGCAAGGGACTTGAAGCTTGACATCAAAGAATCGGCCCTGGTCCTCAACCGCGTGAATGGCATTCCCAGGGAAAAGATCGATGAGATGGTCGAGGGGCTCGGGATTGAGCTCGGAGCCGTTCTGCCGCTGGACCAGAACTTAATTGAGTACAGCTATAGTGGAAAGTCGCTGCTTAATTTGACAAGCGATTCTCTGGCAACCAAGGCGGTGGCGGATTTGGTAGACAGGTATATTTAGAAGTCAAACAGGCGGAAACAAGACCTTCGTTCACGAAGGTTGGCCTTGGTGAATCAAGGCCCCACGAAAGGAGAAGGGATGTCGGCGGCGATTATCGATGGGAAGAGAATCTCTTCTGAAGTTAAAGAAGAGCTCGCTTCCGAGGTGGCGGCGTTAAAAGAGCGGGAGATCGTGCCCGGCCTGGCCGTGGTGCTCGTCGGCGAGAACCCGGCCTCCAAAGTTTACGTGGCGAACAAGGAAAAAGCCTGCGCCGAGCTGGGAATCAACTCCGTAAAGCACGAACTTCCGGCGCCAACCCTGGAGGATGAACTCCTTTCTCTCGTCGAGAGGCTCAACGCGAGTCCTGATATCGATGGCGTCCTGGTGCAACTGCCGCTCCCAGATCATATTGACGAAAAAAGAGTGCTGGAGGCGATCGATCCGGATAAGGACGTGGACGGCTTTCACCCGATAAACGTCGGGCGCCTCGTCGTAGGCGAGCGCGGATTTCGACCGGCCACTCCCTCCGGCATCATCGAGCTTCTTAACAGGTCGGGCGTCGAGCTGAAGGGCAAAGAGGCGGTGGTCGTCGGGAGATCGAACATCGTCGGCAAGCCGGTCGCCCTCATGCTTCTTGAAAAGCACGCGACCGTGACCGTTTGCCACTCCCGCACCAGAGATCTGGCGGAGGTGTGCAGGCGAGCCGAGGTCCTCGTCGTCGCGATTGGCAAGGCCAGGATGATCACCGCGGACATGATTAGGCCGGGCGCGGTCGTCATCGACGTCGGCGTTAATCGCCTCGAGAATGGCAAGCTCGCCGGCGACGTCGATTTTGACGGGGCGATGGGGATCGCAAGCGCGATAACCCCGGTACCGGGCGGCGTAGGCCCCATGACGATTGCGATGCTCATGGTCAACACGGTCGAGGCGGCCAAGAGGCGCGAGAAGGCGCTCGTGAAATAAGGGAAACCCGGCGCAATTTCCGGGTGATAATCGCAAGCAAGGCGAAAGCCTGAAGAGCAAAAAGGGGAGATGACGATGGCATTTACCGAGCCAAAGGAAGAGTATAACGGCAAGGTTCGCGAGGTTGCCCTCGGAAAAGTTAAGGTCGGGGGCGAAACAACGCTCCCCTTATATCTTTTCGAGGGGGAGATGGCCAACCGGCCAATCATCGCGATGGACGTCTACGATGAGGCACCGCAAGGATGGCCGAAAAGCCTCACGGAAGCCCTCGGCGATACCGGCGATCCCGTCGGTTGGGCAAAGCGCTGCGTGGAGCAGTTCGGCGCCGATGCGATCTGCTTGCAGCTCGCATCGACCGACCCGAATGGCACCGACGCCGGCGCGGACGAGGCGGTGAAAGCGGTCGTGGCTGTTCTGGGAGCGATCGACGTCCCGCTCATCGTTTACGGCTGCGGCAACGCCGAGAAGGACGCCGAGGTTCTGAAGCGGGTGGCCGAGGCGACGCAGGGCAAGAATGTCATCGTCGGTCCGGCGGTGGAGGAGAATTACAAGTCGATCGCCGCGGCCGCCATGGGGTTTGGCCAGGTCGTCGCGGGGCAGACCCCGATCGACGTGAATATGGCCAAGCAGCTTAACATACTCATGACCAACCTGGGCTTGTCATCCGACAGAATACTAATCGATCCATCGGTTGGTTCTCTTGGGTACGGGTTGGAGTATGCCTATTCGGTCATGGAGCGTGACCGCCTGGCAGCTCTTACCCAGAACGACTCGATGATGCAGATGCCAATCATTTGTAATCTGGGCAAGGAAGTATGGAAGACCAAAGAGGCTAAGATCGGCGAGGATGAGGAGCCGTCCTGGGGAGATCAGGCCAAGCGCGGGGTTCTCTGGGAGGCCCTGACCGCGGCGGCGTTTCTGGTATCGGGCGCGGATGTCCTCGTCATGACGCACCCCGAAGCGGTGCGCTTGACGAAGGGACTCTTGGCCGACTTCGGTTTCGATGCATAGGAGGGGCATGTGGAACGCAAAACGATAGATCCAGCTACCGAGGCCATGCTCCAACGCGCAGAGGGCATCTCAACCCTTTTCTCGCGGGCTGACGAGATAAAGCCCTGCACGATAGGGGCGGAGGGAAGCTGCTGCCGAATCTGCGCGATGGGGCCTTGCCGGATTACTGGAAAGGACAAGGAAGAAAAGACGGGCGTCTGCGGCGCGACGCCTTCGACCATCGCCGCGAGGAACTTCGCGCGCATGGTGGCCGCCGGGGCCGCCGCCCACTCCGATCACGGACGAGATGCGGTCATGGCGCTTTTGGCCGCCGCTCGGGGTGAAGCGCCCGGCTTTGAGGTTAAAGATGAGGTGAAATTAGAGGCCGTCGCCGGCTATCTTGGCATCCCGACCGAGGGGAAAGAGAAGAACAAGCTCGCCGAGGAGGTGGCGCTCAAGGCTCTTGAGAACTTCGGACAGCAGTCGGGTCAGCTTTCCTATATCTCCAGGGCGCCCGCAAAGCGCCAGGAAATCTGGGAAAAGGAAGGGGTCGTCCCAAGGGGCATCGACCGCGAGATAGTCGAGGTTCTTCACCGGACGACCGTCGGCACCGACCAGGAGGCGAAGTCGATCCTGGACGCAGCCTTGAGATGCGCGCTGGGATCGGGCTGGGGCGGGTCAATGCTCGCCACCGACATCCAAGACGTGCTCTTCGGGACGCCGTCGGCCATTCGCAGCCGCGCCAACCTCGGGGTGCTCAAGGAAGACGAGGTCAACATCGTCCTCCACGGCCACGAGCCGACGCTCTCCGAGATGATCGTCGCCGCCGCGAGCGACCCCGAGCTCGTCGAGTACGCGAAGTCCAAGGGCGCGGCGGGGATCAACCTCGCCGGCATCTGCTGTACCTCCAACGAGGCGCTCATGCGCCACGGCGTGCCGCCGGCGGGCAACGTGGTCATGCAGGAGCTCGCCATTTTGACGGGCGCGGTCGACGCGATGGTCGTCGACGTCCAATGCGTCTTCCAGGGTCTCGCAAAAATCGCGGAGAAGAAGCACTGTTTGCTCATAACGACCTCCAAGAAGGCGCACATACCGGGAGCGGTCCACGTGCAGTTCGAAGAAGACCGGCCGCTGGAAGTGGCCGAGGAGATCGTCAAGGCGG
>JAMCWL010000040.1 GCA_023481285.1 Actinomycetota bacterium
CTCACGGCGGACACCCTTGCCGTCCGGCTAACAGTTCCCCCTGCCGGGCCTGTGGAGGACTTTCACCTCCGAGTGTGTGCGCCCTGCCGGGCGCACCATAAAGAGAGGGCACGCAAATCGCATGCCCTCTCTTTCTCACCCTTCTAGTACTTGTACTTCACCATGAGAACAGGGTCGTTCTGCCAGAGCCAACTGATTGTGAATCTTCCGTTGATTGATGCTTCCTGGCGATTGAAGCCCTGCGTTGAATCGACAAGTTGCGGATTGAGCCCGTCGACCGGTCGAGGAAGCAAGACGGCAACGTGGACCGAACCACCCGTTTGGAGAAGGTACTGCGGCATCGGAGCGACGGTCGAAAACTCGATGACACCGGCGGCATCCGGCTTGATGCGGTGGCGCTGGCTGGTCCTGATGACCAGTTTCTGGCCCGGCTTGAGCGTCACGAAGGTCTTGTGATACCTCTTTGCCCGCTCGATAGCCCCGCGGATATACGCGCGGGCTTCGTCCGGGTTCTGACCGTTCGCCTGAGCCAGCTGAGCTGCCGTGTCCTCCAAGCTCTTGGCAGCCGCCTCGTCAATCTCCACCGCTGAGAGGTTTCGAACCTCCTTCTTGATGCGAACGGTTGGATCCGGTGGCTGGTTCTCCTTCTCATCAGACGTGAGAAAAGTGAGCGGTAGCGCGAGATCCGATGCCTCTGGGTTGTTCAAGCATATGTCGGTATTGATGCTCGCGACGTCGCTCTTCTGACCATATCTCGCAGTCGGCCCGATATCTACGACCGTCGACTGCCAGATAATCGATACTGGCTTGCTTGGAAGGAAAAGCATTGACATATTCTACCTCCATGGATTATCAAAGACCTACAGACTGATTTCTTCCGTGCAAGGCGCTTTGTCACCAAAGCGCCTTGCACTCCCCATCGACTTAGACCAGCTTGTTCAGCGGCTTGCCGGTCTCTTTCCGGATCGTCCCGAGATGCGTGTCCGACCGCTTTGAAGATATGTCGCCATATGTCTTCTCAAGCGCCCCCAAATGGGTATCCGACCGCTTCTGACGGAGACGACCGTCCTGATTTCGGCTTCTCTTTGTCATGTCACCTCCTTTGATCGTAACGCAGGGACTTGCGAATTGCCCTTTACTGCTCCAATCCTATGGTTGTCCTGCGTTTTGATTAATAAATCATGTAAGCAGACACGCGTAGCTGCGTACCATAAGAATAAAATTTTTTCAAAACTCGCCGAATACTATCTAGAGCCCCACCCCCGTGATGAGCTTGAGCTTCCTTAGACGAACCTCGACGGTTCTTCTCGATACTTCAAATGTCTGCGCTAGTGACGACAAGACTTCTCGGTAGTTCACCATGTTGCAGCGCTGGTGATCAACGAATAGATAGTCCTGGCGAAGATCCAGCTTTCTGAGACATCCGAGGAACGCAGCTTTAAAAGGAATGATTGGCAGCAACAAAGCTCCAGCCATATAATCCGCTTGCCATTCTAGCCAGTCGTTATCATCCCACGCATTACATGCGGCGAATTGGAATATCAATTCGACATTCCTATTGAGGCACTTGATAGGCGTCGCCTCAACATCTTCGCGTAACAGTACGCCCTGGTTTTCATCCTTCTCGAACAAGTGCCTGTGAAGGAGCCAGTGACCAGCCTCATGGGCGAATGTAAACCTAAGACGCCCCGCTAAACTTGTGTCCTCGACCAGATGCTCATCGATTATGATAGTGCCTTTAGTGACCCCGATCTTTTCGCGTTCCCCCGTAGTGCGGTTTATCACTTCTGTGTAACCGTTATTGAAGGCGGTCATCCCAAGGATGTTGTGGTCTTTGTCGAGTAGTTTATAATCGATGTCCAATCCTAGGTCGCCCTCAATGATCTTCTCAATTGGAACCGATCCAACATTCGCGAGCATTTTCCTATCGATTCCTTCTAAGAACCTTATCGCCTCTTGTTCGATTTGTTCTTTCGTTAAAACAGGAACACCGGTTTTCGTTGTGTTGAAGATCAACGATCCACCTACTTCTCTTTGTCGAGTATCTCCATGATCTTATTCAGCGTCTCGGGAGAAGGTTTTTTGTCACGCACCTTCCGCAGCAGAACTCTTGCTTTTTCGTCCTTGCTTATAAATTTATTGAGGTCAGGCGCGACATTATCCTTCGTTTCGCCAGCGAGGTCATAGAGCTTATCGAGTTCTTCACCTTCGATATCGATTAGCGCTGCAATGTGATCGAGCTTCTTCTTATCAGGCGCATACCTTCGCCCTTTTTCGATATCGCTTAAGTAAGATGCTGAAATACCAACTTCTTTTGCCAGCTCTCGTAGCGACATGCCTTTCTGCTTCCTCTTGCGTTCGACGTAATCTCCGAAACTATCTACCATCTTCGTCTCCCTGCGCGTAAGCATACATGCTTACATAAGAACATAATACATTGATAGACAACCCGTCAAGGACTTTGCGATATTTTTTGTGAGTACTTTTGAGCGGGAACATTGGTTGGAGCTATTTCGGCACTGCATGGGGAAAAGCTCAGACGGCATGCCAGAGTCCTTATATACAGGATAGGGTTTGAGGTTATAAGCCGTATAGAATCACCGATTCGTCCCGTCCGCTCAACTCTTCCACGGCTTCGGTGAAACCGGATTTCGAGAAGAGAATATATTTCTCGCGGCGCTTCCCGGTTCGCCAATCGACCAGCGCGGCTTTTCGGCGTAGGTCCTCAAGTATATTGACGCCGACCGGCTTCTCCGACCACTTGGCCTCGGCAAGGTAAATCGTCGAGTTTTCTTCGTCGAGCGCCACGATGTCGATCTCTTCATTCCTGCTCCACCAGCGGCCGATCGTCGTAAAGCCTATTCGACCGGCTTTCATCATCTCATAGCAGTACTCCCGGCAGACATCCTCGAAGATTGGGCCAAGGTACGTCAAGGGGACGCACTTTCCTACCTTTCCTAATTTGTAGAAAGCACATGTGGTTGGAGGACCGCTCGGACGGGCAATGGATGCTTCGGCCCTAAAGAGCCTCCTAAGAAACATTTTTTTAAGCAAGCGATCTCGAGTCGTCCATCTCTCCTTGTCATCCCGAATCTCGTCCCTCTTTCAATCGGACAACCAACGGTCTCTCGAATATTGGACGGCCTCCGGCCTATAGCGGATTCCTCACCTTCCGCTCCGCTACAGGATTCGGAATGACAATCTCACGCTTGTTTCTTAAACACGTAACTCGGCCTCAAGTCCTTGCGGATAACCTCAAAGCCGCTATTACTCCTTCGTGAAAACGATCTCCCCGACCGACGGCCGTATGAGTCAAGCGGTTATTTACCGATCGCTATATATTTTATAGATTTAGTGGTTAAGCCACAGCCGAAACCCGAGCCGGTAAGTCAACCGCCGGTGGAACAGGCTCCGGTTGAAGAATTGCGGCCCGAGCCCAAGCCGGCTCCTCCGGAACCCGCGCCGCCGCCACCGCCTCAGCCTCAACCGGAACCCAGCAAACCAACAAGAGCAGGCCCGCAATGGTAGGGATTTAAGCGATTAGCCGGGGAATGTAATCATCCCGAAGCGAGGGTTCTCCTCAATCCGGAACCTAGAGAGCCTTATAGCGATTTTATATTTGCAAGACCGCAGGTCAGAAGGGAGACTTTTTGCATGCTTAAATGTCCGGGGCTACTCCGGCCAGAATCCATCTTGGACAATCATAGAAACAGCGAGAAATTCACTCCAACGGAAGTTTGCGTTTGCGGATCTGTTGATCTTCAACGACAACGATTACGCCTTGTGAGATATCGGATTCAACAAAGGGAAGTACTTTTTCCAATCGAGAGCTTACGTATTCGATCCGAGACGATGATAGACGTAGCGAAATTAAGGATGGGTGAGCTTTCCCGGAGAGCGCAATTATCTTTGAGAAGTCCATATCTTGAGTAATAATGCAGCGGTCATCATTCGCTGCATAATCGATGATTTCTTTATCTGAGATATCAATCGGAAGAACTTCGCTAACCCTTACGATGTCATAGCCTAGCGAACGAAGATGAGTAATCGTTCTGGGAGAAATGTGAAGATCGGCCAGGATTCTCATGCGCCGGGAATTGTCTTTTCGCTTGCCAACCAGGCGCCGTACTTAGCTGCTTGGTAGACGTCTTCTTTTTCTAATTCGGGATACTCTGAGACTATCTCTTCAGCGGTGTATCCGTCGCCAAGAAGTTTTAGGACAAAGTCCACGGTAATCCGCATACCGCGGATGGTGGGTTTGCCTTCACATATTCTTGGGTCAACTTTAATCCTGGTAATCATAGCGATTTTACATTAATGGATTGACGGGCGATTTTCAAGTGGCGCGCTCTCTCCATCACCCGGCTCTAAGTTGATCCATCCTTAGAAAAAAGAGAGAAATAGTTGTCACTGAGGAGGATGTCGAGCATTATGGAGATTCTCCTGCGCTTGTCGTCGAGCCCGCGCTAAGGGAAGGTAAGGTCATATATGCCACCTGAGCGCTTCCCTCCAAACCGGTAAAGTTGACCGACTTTGCGGTGGAGGCTCGCTATCCCGTCGCAGGGGTCGCAGGGGGACGTTGGTTGCCAGCGTTGCTTTAGTGCTTATCCAGGCTTTTAAGTCTACCGTCGCGGCTAGATCACGTCCCTGAAGAGTACTCTCGGAACTGTCGAGCGGTGGATATTCAAGAGGCCGGCGGTTTGGGCGAAGGAGAGGCCGATCTGCGAAACCGCAAGATAGGAGATCAGCCCGCCCTCTTGTACTTGCGATTGAAATAGATGGTGTAGCCGGTGAGAAGTCGCCTTTAGTAGGTTCAAGACCTCTCCGAGACGATTCTGGAAAGCCGGTAGCCATTGCGATCCTTAAATATTTCTTTCGCTCTACAGAGCGATCACATGATAGAGAAAGCCCGGTGCTTCAAGCCTTGGTTGTCTTGGCATGGGCTAAGTTTACAAAGCTTAGCGTATGATTGCAACTTGCGCAACCAACGTCCCCGCTCTGCGCTCTGCTGGTTGCGAATCAGCGAATCCTCGAATTCGCGGAGCTTCCGGGGGTTTTTGATCACAACGATCACCGATCCGATTGAACCATAGTCGTAACCTCCCGTGGTGCGCACGCCTGCGGCGCGAACAGGGTTTTTGCACCGCCTCCGCTAGAAAGACTTCAATATCGATTCGTAAATCTGGATGACCGCCGGGCCCATTATCACTACTAGGACGGCGGGGAAGATGCATATCACCAGAGGAAAGATTATCTTCACGGGCGCCTTCTGAGCCATCTCCTCCGCCCTCTGCTGGCGCTTTATCCTCAACTCTTTGGCCTGCACCCTAAGGACTTTGCCGATGCTGATGCCGAAAACCTCCGCCTGAAGCATGGCCAGGATGAAGGAGCCCAGCTCGTCGACTTGAGTTCGTCTTCCCAGGTTCCTGAAGGCCTCGCTTCTCGATGTACCGAGCTGTATTTCCTGGAGCAATCTGAAAAACTCCTCGGAAAGCGGGCCGGTGGTGTTCTTTACGACTTTGTGAAGAGCGGCGTCGAAGCCCAAGCCCGCCTCGACACTGATGGTTAAAAGGTCGAGCATATCGGGGAGGGCAAGCCTGATAGCCTTCTGGCGCTTTGCCATTCTTCGGCCCAGCCACAGGTCCGGCAGGAAGAAGCAGAAGACGATGAAGATCGCACCGAGAAGCACTTGAGCGGCGCTTCTTCCGCCGAAGAGGACGAAGAGCGATATAAGACCCCCGCTTGCGATAAGGCAAAAACCTTTGAAGGCCAGGAACCGGTCGGCGTCAAAATCCTTGGCTTTTCCAGCGAGCTCCAACCGGTGCCTGATGTTTTCCAGGTATCCCGCCGGAGTCAATCTCTTGCCGATTTTCGTGAAGATGCGCATGACGGGGATTATCACCCTGTCAAGGAAGGGCCTGGCGAGTTCCTCCTGGAGGGCCGAGATTCTCCCGTAGGCGTCCAGTTTTTTAAGGGAACTCCTAACGGATACGCGGTTGTTAACGGCCATCCCCGTGGACATGCAGAGGAGAAAAACCGATGTGAAGAGCGATGTTAACGATAGGAAGAGTAGCAGTGTCGTCATTTTTGACCTCCCTACGATAAACCTCTAAAAGCTGAAAGCGGAAAGCTGAATGCTGACAGCGGGCACGCCAACGGCGTGCCTCTACACCTCAACGGTGACGATCTTCTTAAGCCATAAGCCGCCGGCGGCCAGCATAAGGACGGCCAGTCCGACCATGGTGACCCCGAGCTTGTGCGTAAAAAGCAGCAAGAGGTAGGCCGGGTTGATTATAAGAAGCAAGAGGCTGACCGCGAACGGCAGAAGGAAGAGTATCACCGCCGACAGGCGTCCCTCGGCGGTCAGGACCTTTACCTGCCTTGAAATGCGATCGCGCTCCCGGATGGTATCGGCGAGTATCTCTAGTATCTCCGCCAGGTTTCCGCCCACCTCCCGCTGGATTTTGACGGCCATGACCGTCCAATCAAAGCTGTTGCTCTCCACTCGCTTGGCCATGTTTTCAAGCGCCTGCTCAAGAGAAAGGCCGAGCCTGGCTTCGGTCAGCACCCTTTTGAGCTCCAGGGCCATGGGCGGCGATGTCTCCTTCACCGTCATATCCACCGCCTGCAAAAAACTGTATCCGGCCTTGAGCGCCCCGGCGATGAGCGAAAGCGTGTCGGGGAGTTGGTCGTGGAACTTCCTTTCACGCTGTTTCTTCAGGTGAACCAGGCCCGCGAGCGGAAGTATTAGGGAGGCCATGCCCAGCAATGCCATGCCGGCGGGGCCCGCGAGAATATAGCCTACGAGGACGGCGACGGGCAGCGCCAGGCCGTGAAAGAAGATGAACTCGGACGCTCTCAGCGGAATCCCGGCCTTGTCTATCAGAGCCTGAAGGTCCGGGGCGAACGATCTTCTGGTTATCAGCGGCGCTATGAAATCTATAACCTCTTTCAGAAGCTGGCGAGGGAATATCAATCCCTTCCCTTTCGCCCTCTTGAACCTTACGTACTTCTCAACCTGGCGGCCGAAGAATTTTTTTATCGGCGAGCTCATAAGGAGCACCGCAAAAGCGAAGAGGAAGAAAGCGACGAAATAAAGACCGAGCCAGATGAGTATCATGACGCCGACCTCCTATCGACATATTCGAACTGGAACATCTCCGGTGGAAAAGATATCTCCACGTCATGCAATCTCTGGGCGAATTTGGGGCGGATGCCTGTGGATTTGAGCTTGCCCTTGAATTTACCGCTTTCGTCGAGGCCCATCGAAAAGTCGAACAGGAACAGATCTTGGAGTGTGACGATATCCCCTTCCATACCCTGCACTTCCGTTATGTGGGTTATGCGTCTGGTGCCGTCTTTAAGCCTCGCCTGGTGGATGATGATATCGATCGCGGAAGAGGCCTGTTCCCTTATCGCCCTGATTGGCAGCTCCATCCCGCTCATCAGCACCATCGTCTCAAGCCTGGAGAGTACGTCGCGCGGCGAGTTGGCGTGAACCGTCGAGAGCGAGCCGTCGTGCCCCGTGTTCATCGCCTGCAGCATGTCGAGGGCCTCGCCGCCCCTGACCTCCCCGACGACTATCCGATTTGGCCTCATGCGAAGGGCGTTTCTGACGAGGTCGCGGATGGTCACCTCTCCTTTGCCTTCGATGTTGGCCGGCCGCGATTCCAGTTGGATGAGATGTTCCTGATGAAGTCGGAGCTCGACCGCATCCTCGATGGTGATGATCCGCTCGTCGGGCGGGATGAAGGAGGAGAGTACGTTCAGAGTGGTGGTCTTCCCCGAGCCGGTCCCCCCGGAGACGATGATGTTGAGGCGCCCGCGCACGCACGACTCCAGGAACATGGCCACCTTCGGAGTTATCGTGCCAAAGCCGATCAGGTCTTCCACCTTGAAGGGGTCGGTCGCAAACTTCCTTATGGTCAACTTGGGACCGCCTATCGCCAGAGGGGGGATTATCGCGTTCACTCTTGAGCCGTCGGGAAGCCTGGCGTCCACCATGGGGGCGGATTCGTCGATTCTTCTGCCCACCTGCGCCACGATCTTATCGATTATCCTGCGAAGGTGCGTTTCATCCAGGAACTTTTCGCCGGTCAGCTCAAGCTTTCCGAATCGCTCGATGTAGATGGCGTCCGGACCGTTCGCCATGATCTCGGTTATCTCCGGGTTCTTCAAGAACTGGTCGAGCGGGCCGTATCCCTGCACATCGTTGGTTATCTCACCGATCAGCCTGCTTTTTTCGGCTGTGGAGAGCTGCGTCTGCTCCCTGGAGATCAGCTCCTTTAGCTTCTGCGCTATCTTTACTTTAAGCTCGTCGCTGCTCGTGGCCCGGTCGTAAAGCTCCGGGCCGAGGGCCTTGATCAACTGGTGATGTATTCTCTTATTTATCTCATCGAGTATCTGCCGGCGGGGAACCTCCGGTACTTCCGCGGCCGTCCTGGCCTCGCTGAGCCTTTGGTGGAGGGACATCTCTGCTCCTTTCTTCGGTCATCAACTTATCCTTAGATCAGCTCGGTCGGACCGGTATCTGCCAACATAAAACAGGGCCAACGTTTCGATCTCTCGGCTGACCGGCAGCTTTGGCGCGTCGATAACTACGGGTACCCCCTTGTTGACGGAGAGGGGAACGGCCTTATCGAAAGGGATCTTCGCGATGGCCCTCATCCCGAGAACCTTCTCCATCTCGGCGATTTTGAGGCCGACGTTGCTCTCGACGCGATTGATCAATATCCTCTGTTTTTCGTGCGGATACTTAAGCTCACCGAGCGTTCTCAAGCAGAGCTTTATATTCTTGAGGCTCAGGATGTCCATCGTGAGCACGATGCAGATCTCGTCCGATTCGTCCAGAACCGCCAGTACGGTATCGTTAAAAGAGGCCGGCGTATCGACGACGATAAAGTCGGCGTACCTCTTCAACGCCTTCGTCATAGAGCTCACGCAATCCCCGTTTATCAGGTCGGCCGACTCCGGCTCCAGCGGCGCCAGAAGAACTTTTAGGCCGCTCTCATGCGTGATAAGGAAGTCGTCGATCTTTACCGCGTCCGCTTCGGCCATGTGATTCGCGAACTCCAGCATGGTCTTATCGGGGTCCAAGCCCATCGCCATCCCCACGTCGCCGAATTGGAGGTCGAGGTCGACCAGGACCACCCGACCCGCCGTCTCTCTCGCGATGGACGTGGCGATGTTCGTAGCCAGGACCGTTTTCCCGACGCCTCCCTTGGTGCTGAAGATCGTGATTATTGTGCACTTGCGCTCGCTCGATGTCTTGTCTTCTTCCATGTAGAGCTGCTGCTCGGCATAGCCGGCCGCTAACTGGACGGCGGCGATAATCTTGCCCGCATCGGCTGGCGCGCGGACGACCTCGACCACGTTGGCGAGCAGAGCGGTCAACTTCGTTCTTTTGGTCGCGTTGAACGTCAACAGGATGCATCCGATGGGATACCTGGCGGTCAGCTTTTTTATGAACGGTATTGAGATGTCCGAGCCGATGCCCGGTCCAAAGAGCATCACCTGAGCCCGCTGGCTCTCTGCAATGGACAGCGCTTGATTAAGGTCAAACGCCATGGCCGTTATGACCATGTCCGATCTGCCCTCAAGAAGCCGCTCCATCTCTTCGGCGAATTGTGGGTCGGGATCGACGAGCGCTAACTTGATCATCGCATTCTCCTAATTGAATACGGTCAGAACGGTCTGGCCGTCCGTCTTGGCCTGGCCGTCTCTGCCCGGGCGGCGCAAGCCGAGCCAAATGCGACCTTTTTCAGCCGCAAAGACGAGCTTCTCGGCATGGATTGGCGAGACGGCGAGGGTGACGGTCTTCTTGCTCATGCTCGATGGCTGTCCCTTCAAGATGCTCTCGTTCTTGTCGCCCGGGGAGGTGGACGTCGCGAGGACCTCGACGTTCTGAAGCATGATCTTCGTCATCTCCTTTTCGTTGGGCCCCGGGCTGAAGGTGGCGAGGACATCCACCCGATCGCCGGGCTGGAGCCTGCCTCCCACCCCGGTAATCTCATCGATCGCGATCGAGAGGGCGAGCATGTCGTTGGGCACTCTGTAAGCGAAGCCGGCCTCGTCGGGTTTCTTGAATTTGCCCTCCGTAAGTTGCTCGCCCTTGGCCAGTGGGGTGGAGAGCACCCTGTTGGCATAGCCGTCGGTCGAGGTCAGCGCCCCGTCGGCGACGTACTGCCTAGGGACCTTCACCGTCGCGATCGAGCCGTTTGTCAACATCCCGGCCACCGAGGAGCCTGCGGCGACCGTTTTCCTTGCCACCACCACGTCCACGAGCTTTTGGCCCTCGGTGACGGACGTCTGTAGCTTGGCGATGTAAAATGTGACCCCCACCGTGGCGATCGCCGCAAAGACCAGCGATAAGAGTACGATCATGAAGCGGGATCTCACTTTCACTTCCTCCTTCTAGTCGACCTAGCGCAGGAATGCGCCGAAGAACCTTAACTGACGAGCCATATGGCATCGATCCCAAAATAACCGGCCGGCATCGGGCCGGGCACTCCTTTGGCAACCGTTCCATTGGTAAAGTAGCCGCTGATCGTCTTGGGCATGCCTGAGAAGTCGAATCCCGTGATGACGAACTCGGCGAACCCGACTACATGGTAGGTACCCTTACTGCCGCTTCTCTGGGTAAAACTGTAGACCGGGATGATGACCTTCGGATTGAAGCCCATCCGCCAGGTCATCGCGTCCTTGAGGCTCGCCTTTACGCCCGGACCACTTTGGATGTCGCCCGGGTAGACGTAGCCGGGGTAGCCGTACCTGATCCACGCGTCGTACTGGGGCACGCCCTTGCTGCCGCCGTCAAAATCGACGAGCCAGAAGTATCCCCGCTGACCGCCCCCGCCGTCCGTGGCGGCGCTCGTCGTCTTCCCGTCGTTGGTCAGAAACGCGGTATTGGTGATCGTCTTGACCGGGCCGGCCGTCACCTTGACCGAGAAACGCATCTCGCGATAGTCGCCGGGCGCGATACCCGAGAAGCTCCAGGCGATCTCCTTGGTTGACGAGTTGTAAACGCCTCCCGCCGTCGCCGAGCCATTGATGTAGACCGCTCCGCCGGGAATCGGGTCTCGAACGGAGATGCTCTCCGCCTTGTCGCCGGTGTTATTGTAGGTGATCGTGTAGGTGATAGTATCCCCGCTCACGGTCTGCAGCTTGCTGAAGGGATCAAGTGGGCGGTCCTCACCGAGCTCGAACGTACCGGCGTTCGCCTCCCCGGTGAAGTCGCGCACCCTCTGCAGCGGGACGACGAACGGGACGAGATTCGCCACCCCCCTCGCCGCACCCAAAGCCGCCGTGGATCCAGCGGCTACCTGGGCGGTTTCTCTACCGATGAGGCCCGAAAAAGGAATGCTCCTCTCCGTTTTCGCGACGACCCTCACCCGATCGGCGGCGGGAAATTCGACGTTGATCTGCGACGGGGGTATGTTGGCATTGGTCGAGACATACTCAATCGCTCTGGCCGTCGCCACGGCGGACCCTCGCCCTTCGGCGATATCCATCGCGGCGGCGAGCGCCGCCGCATCGGTCGACGTCTGAAGCTGCCGGCGCTCCTGGTAGAGAAGCCCGAGGTCGGCGACGACGGCGACGCTGAGCAGGAGGGCCGCCAGTGCGGCCGCAATGACAACCGTTACAGCGCCTCGTTCCTCTCTTAGCTTCTTCGCCGCCATCATCTCTCTCACTCCTTACGCTCAATACTCGATTCGCATCCGCGCTCTGCTTGTAAGGTGAACCGTAGTTGCCGTGAACAAAGGTATGTTTAAGGGCCTATCGTAGGTAACCTCGACCTGGACGGGGTATCCGTGTCGTGGTAAGCCATCGGGTGAGAGGTAGGCGATGGAGATGGAGCTCGGCGATACCGGATAGGCCCTCTCTCTTACGTCGGCCTCACGAAATTCGCCGACGGCCGCGAGGCGCGCGCCTTCGCGAGCCGCATGTGTGATGGCCAGGTAGTCGCGGTAAGCGAGACCAAACTCGAAAATGCCGAAGAGGATGAGGATCAAGACCGGGACGATGATCGCAAACTCGACGGAGCTGGCGCCTTGCTCGTCTCTAATTCTATAAAACCAAATCGATTTTGACACTTCGATCACGCCCCGGTCGGTTTTCGAGTTTCAGACCCCGTGCCCGAGAGCACGGGGTCTGTTGCGGTGGCGACGGTCTTTACTTGAGATTGCTGACGACCGTCTGAAACGCCGAGAGAATCTTGGTTCCAAGAGTGACCACGGTGGCGATGACTACCGCGGCAATCAAGGCAACCATGATCCCGTACTCGACTGCCGTTGCGCCATCCTCTTTACGCAGGTACGACGCGAGCTTAACGTAGAGCCAGGTCAACATCGAAAACACCTCCTAAGTAGCACTAATAGTAATTGTCTGCACTAATAGTCAAGTTATCGGCTGCAGTCCCTGCTTGCTTTAGACTATTTGTGAAGATTTTTAAGATATTTTGGGGATACTGTACTGTTAGTGCAGTTTCGAGCCCTCACCTTGAACCTTGGACGAACGGTGGTATCTCTTGAGATAGTCACTTAAACTGACCGTCTGCTCTATTGCCATGCTGCGGTATAATAATTACCTGGCTAGGGGGTCGGATGGGGATAATAGATCTTATCGAATCGGCCATTGAGGACGAGCAGGAGGCGCAGCGCAAGTATGCCGGGGCAGCCGCATCAGCCAAGGATCCCGAGGTAAAGGCTTTCTTCGAGCAGATGGCCAGAGAAGAACGGGCTCATGAGCGGCGCTTAAGAGAGCGCTTGATCGCTATCAAGCTGCTTCAGGGTGAGTAAGCCAGGAATGGCACGCCACCGGCGCGAGCACGCCACCGGCCTGCTTATTATTTAGAGCACGCTATCCGTACTCTAAAGGGCACGCCATCGGCATGCCCCTACGGCGCGTATGGTAGGACGGCCATCAGAAAAAGAACGCCGACTGTCGCAGCGACCATGAGTATGGTAACGAGATAGCCCCGGCTTTCTCCTCGGAAGGCTTTTGATATCTGATGGGTGAGCGCAACGACGATTCCCGCAAACGCCAGGGTCAAAAGCGCGCGGAAACCGGCCGGTACGCGCTCAAAACGCGCCGGGGTAACGAGTGTTTCCCAGGAGTGAAGCGCGTAGTAAAAGAGGATGATGAACTCGATGAAGCCGGCGGCCACTTGAAGCGAGAGGGCCTCCTTTTGCAAGGTGATATTCTCCTTGCTGCGCAGGAGCTCGACCCTGGTGCCGACGATTACGATTGCTGCCTGGACGTTGTTCAGGGACTCGTCCAAGCGCTCGGAAGCCTTCCCGATATCATCGAGAACCTCTCTGAAGCCGTCCAACCCAAAGCGGTCAGGGTTGTAGTTAAGCGTTCCCAACTGATCCGAAAGGTAATCGAGGTCTCGCTCCAACATGTCGCGTGATTTCCTGATGACAGAGAGATCGCCGGTAAGATCGGCGTATATCTCCGCGAGGCGGCGGACGTCCGCCTCGAGCATTCCGCTCCTCTCCTTGTCGCTGCCTTCACCATCCACTTGCTCGTTAAGGATGGAGGCGACCGTTTTCTCACATGTATCTCTCTTATCCAGGATGGCTGAAGCCTGCTCTTTGAAGTGCGGGACGATCTTCTCCAACTTGTGAAGCAGTCCATCGACTCTGGTCAGCGATTTAGCGAAGAAATCGATCGGGTCTTCGAAAGATTTTGTTCCGTAAGCGTATAAGTGGCGGCCGTCGCCGAGTCGGATCAGGAAAAGATTTTCCGCGGCGGGAATGGGCGGCAACGTCTGACCGAAGACCAGCTCAGCAGCGTTGGCAAGACCTTCTGTGCCGGCCGCTAGAACGGACGTGTTGCCGATCGCAGACGGAGAAGCGTTCCAGATCGTACGGCTGGTGTTGTCGAGATCAAGGGAGCCTGAACCGGCGCCTTCCTCAAGTTCAAAAGTCGCCCCGACGGCGATGGTATTGTGATGGATGGAGAAAAAAACGCTCGCCCTATCTGAGCTGGCTATGATCGGAGAAGAGGAGAGTGTTTCCCCGGTGGTTTCGACGGTAAGCTCGCTTTTATCTATGTTGGATGCGCCGGCAAGGGCTTGCCAAGTTATGCGCGCGTCTACCTCGTCTTTGGAGGAGAAGTAGACGAAATGCGCCAGTGCCGGACGGCCGGACGGTGGGCTTTCTTTGACCTTGCTCTTGTCCCGGGGGACTGCCATTTGCACCTCTCGAAGGATCACGATGAAACCACTTGCATTATAACATTTGTTGGTTTCGAGATTTTCAAGCGCGAATCATTCAACTTACCGCTTCATCCAGGGAAATAATTGAAATGTTGCCGCAATGAGCGGCCGGATTATCTGCCATCAATGTGAATGGAGAGGACGCCCATGTCCTTGAGGATCGGCATCTCAGGCTCATATGGCGGTCTGAACCTTGGCGACGAGGCGATTCTCGAGGTCATGATAGAAGAGTTTCGACGCCACGTAGACGCTGAGATCATCGTCTTCAGCCGGAACGCGGAGCACACGTCCAGAACATATAGAGTTCGCGCGGTCCCTGTGAGGCAGCTTGGCCGGCGGGAAATCGCGGCCGAGGTAGGCGCACTCGACCTCTTTGTCCTGGGCGGTGGGGGTCTTCTATACGACTCTGAAGCGGCCGTCTACTTACGAGAAGTAAACGTTGCAATCGAACAGCAAGTCCCGGTAATGACATACTCGATCAGCGCCGGTCCGCTCCACCGACCGGAAAACCAGCAGATGGTGGCGAAAACGCTGAACCACGTCGATGTCATAACCGTTAGGGAAGAGCGCGCGCGACGCTTGCTGGAAGACATCGGCGTTACCAAGCGAATTACCGTGACAGCCGATCCGGCCCTGCTTCTCAAGCCGGAGGATTTCCCACTCGAGCGCTTTCACGCGGAGAACATTCGCGAGGAGGGCATGTTGGTAGCCATTTCAGTGCGGGAACCCGGTCCGGCCGCGCCTGATCTTTCAGAGGAACACTACCATTTTCTCATCGCCAACGCCGCCGACTTTCTCGTGGAGCGCCTGGGCGCCCAGTGTCTCTTCGTTCCTATGGAGTCGCAGATATGGGACCTTCAGCACTCCCACGCTATAGTAGCCAAGATGGCGAACGCACACCGGGCGCACGTCATGAAGGTCCCCCCGACGCCCGGGCAGCTTCTCGGAATGATGAAGTACGCCAACTTTGCGATGGGCATGAGGCTTCACTTTCTCGTCTTCGCGGCGCTGCAGCACGTCTCCTTCGTCCCGCTGCCCTATGCCTCTAAAGTCCTGGGTTTGCTTGACGACCTCGGGCTGCCCCAGCCGCCGATCCAAGAGATGAACGCCGGTCAGCTCTGCGCCTACATAGATCGCTCCTGGGACCAGCGAGAGTTTATGTCTAAGCAGCTCTCGGTAAAGCTGCCGGCTCTCCAGGAGAGAGCCCGGCTTGCTACGTCTTTGGCTCTGAAGCTACTGCCGCCGCAAAAGAAAGCAGCATAAGGACGTTTGGTGATCCGTGTTTCACCGCTTTACATCTCTACTAGGTCAGCACGTGGGAAAAGGCAATGCAAATAAGCACTCACTTCCGCTATAATGATAAGACACACTTTGGGCCCGCTCGCTGAGCGAGCATTTCCATATTAGGGGACGGTTTTTGAGCGGAGGGAATCATGGCGAAGATTTATTATGAAAGCGACGCTGACCTCGGTTTCTTGAAGGATAAGACGGTCGCAGTTATCGGTTTCGGCAGCCAGGGGCACGCACATTCGCTCAACCTTCACGATAGCGGGGTAAAAGTTGTCGTGGGTTTAAGGCCCGACAGCCCATCGGCGAAGGCAGCCCGGAGCGCCGGTCTGGAGGTGCTTCCCACCACTGAGGCGGCGGCCAGGGGAGAGGTGATCATGATTTTGACGCCCGACGAGACGCAGGCGGAGATTTACGCCCGGGATATCGCCCCAAGCATGAGGGCCGGTAAGACGCTCGCCTTCGCTCACGGTTTCAACATCCATTTCAACCAGATAGTGCCGCCTGCCGACGTCGACGTGGTCATGATCGCCCCGAAAGGCCCAGGTCATATTGTTCGCCGAATGTTTACCCAGGGGATAGGTACGCCGGCGCTCGTCGCCATCTACCGGGATGCCTCGGGCAACGCCCTCGAGACTGCCCTCGCCTATGCGAAGGGCATCGGCGCGGCCAAAGCAGGAGTCATCGAAACGACTTTCGAGGAGGAGACGGAGACCGACCTCTTTGGGGAGCAGGCCGTCCTCTGCGGCGGCGTCCACCGGCTGATCATGGCCGGCTTCGAGACGCTCGTCGAGGCCGGATACCAGCCGGAGATCGCTTATTTTGAATGTCTCCACGAGCTCAAGCTGATTGTAGATCTCATTTTCGAGGGCGGCATCGCCGGCATGCACTACTCGATCTCGAATACGGCGGAGTACGGCTCACTATCGGTGGGCCCCATGATAATCGATGATTACGTTAAGGAAGCGATGGCCGATGTCCTCGCCGATATCCAGAACGGCTCTTTCGCCAAGGATTGGATCCTCGAGAACCGGGCAGGCCGGCCGAGGTTCAACGCTCTCAAGCGCCAGCTTGATGAGCATCAGATAGAGCAGGTGGGCAAGGGCTTGAGATCCATGTTCGCCTGGATAAAGAAGTAAAAAAGCGGATTCTGGATTCTGGATACTGGATGCTGGATGCTGGACACTGGATGGCGCCTGACGCGCTTCTGGTTTCTTAGGCTCCTAGTTTCTTAGTTTCTTGGAGTCACCGGGTGACTATTGGAGGCGCCTCTGGTCTCTTAGTACCATAGTACCCTGGTACCATAGTAGATAGTTGGGTGATGTACCAAAATTTAAGTGCACATAAGCTAGCCGACTGCTATAGCGAGGCAATAAAGATTTATCTTCTGCCGAATGGTTAAGTTGGTGCACCTAAGATGGGTTATGCACGAAACTTTCTACCAAGGTACCAAGGTACCAGGATACCAAGATACCAGAAGCGGTGAATGGGGTTACCAGGAAACCAGGAAACCAGGAAACCAGGAAACCAGGACGACGGACGTAAACCCAAGATGCAATGGCATAAGAATCTAGAGTCCAGAGTCCAGAGTCCAGTGTCCAGAATCTGCAACTCGGAGGTGTCTGTATGCGCAAACGTTATCTTATGACTCCCGGGCCGACTCCTGTGCCAGCCGAGGTTCTCCTATCGATGGCGGAGCCAATCATCCATCACCGGACGCCGGAGTTTTCGAAGATTCTCGCACAAGTGGTCGAAGATCTTAAGTATGTCTTTGAGACCCGAGGCGACGTTCTTCTCTTTGCCTCTTCGGGAACGGGCGTTATGGAATCGTCCGTCGTCAACTGCTTCTCACCGGGAGACAAGGTCGTCGTGTCGCGCAACGGCAAGTTCGGCGACCGCAACTACCATCTGGCCAAGACTTACGGGCTCGACGTGGTGGACCTCCAGTACGAGTGGACTTCAGTCATCGAACCTGACGACATCGCGGCCGAACTGGAGAAAGACCCGCATATAAAGGGCGTCTTCGTCACGCAGTCGGAGACGAGCTCCGGCGTGTTGAACGACGTCAAAGCGGTAGGAAAGATAGTTCGCGGCTACACGGAGGCCGTTCTCATCGTCGACTCCATTACCGGCATCGGCGCGGTCGAGTGCAAGACCGACGAGTGGGGACTCGACGTCGTCATGACCGGTTCTCAAAAGGGATTAATGCTCCCGCCGGGTCTCGCGGCCGTCTCCGTCTCCGAGAAAGCCTGGGGTCACGTCGAGAAGGCGCGGCTTCCTAGGTTTTACTTCGATTGGACCAAGGCAAAGAAGAGCATCGCCAAAGAGACGACGCCTTTCACGCCGCCGGTTTCGCTCATAATCGGTCTCGGCAAGGCGCTCGCCCTCATCCGCGAGGAGGGGCTCGAGAGCGTCATCGGAAGGCACGCCATTCTTGCCGAAGCCGTCCGGGCGGGCGTTGTAGCTCTTGGCCTGAAGCTCTTCGCGCCGCCGGAGGGGCGGGGCAACGCGGTGACGCCGGTCTGGGCGCCTGAGGGTGTCGACGGCGGCAGGATTCCCAAGATAATGAGTGACAAGTATGGGGTGACCATTGCGGGCGGTCAGGATGAGTACAAGGGGAAGATATTCCGCCTGGGTCACCTTGGTTATTTCGACAGGTTTGATATTATAACTACGTTGTCGGCGCTTGAAATGACCCTTAACGAACTTGGTTATCCGATTGAGCTGGGAATGGGCGTGGCGGCGGCCGAGGTCATCTTCGAGGAGAATCCATTCTAGGCGGGCTTGCGCCCGCCGACCACCGACGGCAGACTGCCGACCGCCGACAAGGGAAGCTTTGAGC
Source organism: Actinomycetota bacterium (assembly GCA_023481285.1). Lineage (GTDB taxonomy): Bacteria > Actinomycetota > Aquicultoria > Aquicultorales > JAMCWL01 > JAMCWL01. The sequence goes on from JAMCWL010000040.1 coordinate 18,351, forward strand.
TTTAAAGAACTCTGGGGAGGCAATGCATGAAGGTCCTGGTTAAGGAGAAGATAGCCGATACGGGCATCGAGAAGCTCGAGGAAGCGGGGTTCGAGGTGGTCCTCGGATATGAGATGTCCGCCGACGAGCTACTTGACGAGATAGGGAAGTACGATGGGCTGATCGTCAGAAGCGCTACCAAGGTGACGGCCGATCTCATCGAGCGGGCGGACAACTTGAAAGTCATCGGTAGGGCCGGGATCGGGATTGATAATATAGATGTTGAAGTGGCGACAAAGCGTGGCATCGTCGTTGCGAACGCGCCCCAATCAAACATCATCTCGGCGGCCGAGCACACGATCGCGCTTTTGCTCGCTCAGTCCCGCAACATCCCCCAGGCCAACACCTCGCTGAAGTCCGGGAAGTGGGAGAGGAGCAGGTTTGAGGGCGTCGAGCTCTACGAGAAAACGCTGGGGGTTATCGGGCTAGGGCGAATCGGAACGCTTGTCGCTCAGCGAGCGCTTGGTTTTGGTATGAAGGTCGTCGGTTACGACCCCTACGTGACGAAAGAGCGCTATGCTCAACTCGGCATCGAGCGGGCGGAGAAGATCGAGGACGTTCTCCGGGTAGCCGACTTCATCACCGTCCATCTGCCGAAGACGAAGGAGACGATCGGTCTCTTCGGCAAGAAGGAGTTCGGGTTGATGAAGGAGGGCGTGCGCCTGATCAATACGGCGCGCGGCGGTATTTTCCAGGAAGAAGCCCTGATTGAAGCTTTGAAATCCGGTAAGGTTGCCTCCCTGGGAGTCGATGTCTACGAGAAAGAACCGTGCACGGAGAGCCCGTTCTTTGAGTTTCCGCAGGTCGTCGTAACTCCGCATCTGGGCGCCTCGACGATCGAGGCACAAGACAAGGCGGGCGTTATGATCGCCGAGCAGGTGGTTGCTGCTCTGACCGGTGGCTTTGTATCGAACGCCATTAATATCGCGCTGGTTCCAACCGAAGCTATGGAAGCTAGCAAGCCATTCCTGCCCCTGGCGGAGAACCTGGGCCGTCTTTATACGGCGCTTGCCGAGGGGGGCGCTAACGAGATCGAGGTCGAATATCTCGGTCAGGTCGCGGAGCATGACACGAAGCTCCTGACGACAGCCGTTCTCAAAGGTTTCTTCGATGCGATAGTCGAAGAGCCGGTCAACTACGTCAACGCTCCCATCATGGCGAAAGAGAGAGGGACCGAGGTCAGGGAGAGCAAAGCGACGACCTCGAAGGATTATACGAACCTCATCCGGGTCAAGGGGCGTCAGGATGGCGAGGTGTTGTCGGTTGCTGGCACGGTCGTGGGCAAGAAGGACCAGCAGCGCTTTGTCTCGATATTCGAATTCGATATCGATATGGTCCCCTCCAAATACATGGCCTTTTTCAGATACGAGGATCGTCCCGGCATGATCGGCAAGGTGGGAACGACTCTCGGCCAGCACGGCATCAACATCGCCAATATGCAGGTCGGCAGGAGAAAGCTTGGCGGCGAAGCGCTCATGGGCGTCAACGTCGATACACCGATATCCGACGAAGTGATAGAGGAGATAAAGGCCGAAGCTGGCATCGGCTACGCGAAGTTCATGGTGCTTTAATGTGAAGCAGGAGGTGGGCAAGCATGGTAAAGGAAGAAGGTCGGGTCTACATCTTTGACACGACCCTTCGCGACGGCGAGCAATCGCCCGGCATCAGCCTTAACGCACGTGAAAAGTTGGAGATCGCCGAGCAGCTTGCCCGCCTAGGCGTCGACGTGATCGAGGCGGGCTTTCCAATAACTTCTCAGGGCGATTTCGAAGCGGTGAAATCAATCGCCGAACGAGTGAAGGGTCCGGTTATCACGGGCCTCGCTCGCTGCGTCGATAAGGACATCGACCGGGCTTGGGAAGCGCTTCAAGGTGCAGAGCGACCGAGAATCCATGTCTTTATCTCTACCTCCGACATCCACATCGAGCGAAAGCTAAGAAAAACCAGAGAAGAGGTTTTGGAGATGGCGGTGGCCGCCGTCAAGCGGGCCAAGGGCTACTGCGACGACGTGGAATTCTCGCCCGAAGACGCGACTAGAACGGACTTCGATTATCTCGTCGGAGTTGTAAAGCTCGCTATCGAGAGCGGCGCAACGACAATAAACATCCCGGATACCGTTGGCTACGCGACGCCCGATGAGTTCGGAAAGCTGATTGCCGATCTCAAGACGGCCGTTCCTGAGCTTAACGACGTCATTCTGTCGGTCCACTGCCACAACGACCTTGGCCTCGCCGTAGCGAACTCGCTCTCGGCGATTGCCAGCGGCGCTACCCAGGTTGAGTGCGCCGTCAACGGCCTCGGCGAACGGGCTGGCAACGCCGCACTCGAGGAGATCGTCATGATACTGGATACGCGTGCGGCGACGATCGGGCGCCGGACGAACATCCGGACCGAGGAGATATCGAGGACGAGCAAGCTCGTGATGACTTTGACCGGCTATGCCGTCCAGAGGAACAAAGCAATAGTTGGGGCGAACGCCTTTGCCCACTCCTCGGGTATCCACACCGACGGCATCTTGAAGGAGCGCCTGACCTACGAGATCATCGATCCGAAGAGCATCGGTCTCGAGCAGGGCGCCGTCATCCTGGGCAAGACGAGCGGACGCCATGCCTTCCGAGCGCACCTCGCAGAGATGGGCTTCACGCTCACCGAAGAGGAGCTGGAGAGGGCCTTTGATCGGTTCAAGGTGCTGGCCGACAAGAAGGCGGAGATTGCCGACGCCGACCTTGAAGCTATCGTGGCCGACGAAGTCAGGACTGCCACGGACATCTACAGCTTGGAATATATAAAGACAGCAAGCTCGACGGATTCGACGCCAATGGCGACCGTTCGCCTGAAGAAGAATGGGACGCTCTTCGAGGAGACCACCGAGGGAGACGGTCAGGTGGATGCGGTTTGTAAGGCCATCGGTCGGCTGACCGGCGTTGACGCCAAGCTTGTCAGATATGACGTTAGCGCAATCACCGGCAGTCTTGACGCGCAAGGCGACGTCACCGTCGAGTTGGAAATCGACGGCCGGGTCTTTATAGGAAGAGGTGTCAGCACGGACATCATAGAAGCGTCAGCCAGAGCGTACCTGAATGCAGTCAACAAAGCACTGAGCAGGTAAAACCGACCGATGACCGTCGACCGATGACGGTCGCCAAGGCGTTTTGGCTGTATGCCCGTTGACCGGATATGGAGTATTTCCAATGGCTCAGACAATTACCGAAAAGATATTGGCGGCTCACGGCGGCAAAGATGCCGTGCGGCCTGGCGAGCTCATAAACGCCAGGTTGGACCTGGTGCTGGCGAACGATATAACGGCGCCCCTCGCGATCAAGGAGTTCAAGAAAATAGGGGTTGGGGCGGTATTCGATCGGGACCGGGTCATTCTCGTGCCGGATCACTTCGCGCCGAACAAGGACATAGCCTCGGCGGAGCAGTGCAAAGTGGTTCGGGAATTCGCTCGCGACAAGGAGATAACCAACTACTTCGAAGTGGGGAGGATGGGCATCGAGCATGCTCTCCTACCCGAGCAGGGCCTAGTTGTTCCCGGGGATGTGGTCATTGGCGCCGACTCCCACACCTGCACTTATGGAGCGCTCGGGGCCTTCTCGACAGGCGTCGGCTCGACCGATGTGGCGGCGGCGATGGCCACCGGCGAGCTCTGGCTCAAGGTTCCTCAGTCCATGAGGTTCATCATCGACGGGGAGCCAAAACCCTGGGTCACCGGTAAGGACTTCATCCTCTACATCATAGCCAAGATAGGCGTCGACGGCGCTCTCTACCGGGCGATGGAATTCGTCGGCTCGACGATCGCGCAGCTCTCTATGGACTCCCGATTCGCCATGGCGAATATGGCCATCGAGGCCGGGGGCAAGAGCGGCATCTTCCCCATTGACGATAGGACGCTCGAGTACGTCAGCGAGCGGGGGAGAAGGGAAGGCGAGGT
>JAMCWL010000006.1 GCA_023481285.1 Actinomycetota bacterium
GCTCTCTGGAATACCCCGGAAGCGGTCATCGGTCGGGAAGCGACTGGGTCGTATTTTCAGGTAGCTCGACCGTGAAGACACTTCCTTTGCCGGTCTCGCTTTTCACCAGGATTTTGCCCGCGTGAGCTTTTGCGATTAGCTTGGCGATCGAGAGACCGATGCCGCTTCCGGGGTATTCCAGAGAGCGAGCCTGGGCTGTGCGGTAAAAACGGTCGAAGATACGGGGCAAGTCCTCCGTGCTTATCCCCTGGCCGCTGTCGATAACGGAAATAGCGACGGCGTCATTTTGCCGGGAGGCTTCGATCCGGACCGCCGACCCTTTTTGGGAGAACTTGACCGCGTTATCGACCAAGTTGACCAGGAGCTGCTTGAGCTTCATCCGGTCACCCCGCACGAAAAGCCTCTCGTTCACATCGACGTTTATGGCGACCGCCGCACCGTCATAGCCTCTTCCAACCTGCTCGGCGACGTCCAGGCAGAGCTCTTTAGCGTTAATCTCTTCGATATCCAGGGAGTTCTCTTCGCCCAGGCGAGCCAAGGTAAGCAAGCCCTCGACGAGCCTTGTCATCTCATCGATCTTATTTAAATTGTCGGTCAAGATTTCCCGATACTCTTGTGGCCGGCGCTCGCGATTGAGCGCCACGTCAATTTCTCCGCGTAAAATAGTCAAGGGTGTTCTAAGCTCGTGAGAGGCGTCGTCTATGAAACGACGCTCGTTTTCGATGGCGCTCTTCAGCCTGGTCAGGAGCTCATTAATCGTTTCGGCGAGCCTTCCCAGCTCATCTTTTGACTTGATTGAAATTCGCTCCTCAAGATTGTAGGCGGTGATCTCTCTGGTGGTCCTGGTTATCTCCTCGATCGGAGAGAGGGCTTTCGTCGACATAAAAAGGCCCCCGGCGGCGGCCAGGCTCAAGCAGAGGGGGACCAGAACGAAGAGGGCCATCTTGAGCTCACCGAGAGTTGCGCGATAAGAGTCTAGCGAGCGGGCGGCCTGGACCGCTCCGACGACTTCGCCTTGCCTGACGACCGGGATCGTGTAGACGACGAGCTCGCCAAGCTCCTTGTTGTTAATCCGGCTGACTTTTGATTCCCCCCGGGTGAGCGCCACGAAGACCGCGCGCGGGTCGACTGCGGCGACTGCGTCGAGGTGGCTCGATTCCAGGAGTCTACCGGGTCTATTGTAAGTGAGGATAAACGTATTCTGCGCCGAAGGCTTTTGCGGCAGAGACGAGAGCGTTGGGCCTGAGGGATCGAAAAGTCGCTCGACTTCAAAGGCTGTCGATTGGAGCGACCGGCTTACCTCCGATGCCAGACGTCCTTTTACTCCCTCATAGGCTACAAAGCTAAAAAGGACCAGTATGAGCCCGAGAATGACCACATACCAGGCTGTTAATTTAAACCTTATCGACTTGACCATCAATCCTCAATTCTAAGAAGGTAGCCGATCCCACGGACCGTTACGATCAGGGGGGCGCCGGCCGCTTTGGCGAGCTTCGAACGAAGATGGGCGAGGTGGACGTCGACGACATTGCTCCACCGATCGTAGTTGCCCCAGACGTGCTCGTAGATCTGCGACCGCTTAAGTGGAGCTCCGGCGTTTCTGACGAAGTACTCCAGGATGGAGAATTCGCGGCTGGTCAGGTCAATCGGCTTGCCGTCGACCGTGACCTGCCTCATCACCAGGTCCACTTCGATCCCTGCGGCAGAGAGCTTGGTCGCTCCTTGCGGCGTGCCCCTTCTGAGAAGAGACCTGATTCTGGCCAGGAGCTCGGTGAAAGCGAATGGCTTTACAAGGTAATCATCTGCGCCTGCATCCAGTCCGGCGACTCTATCCTCTACTGCATCCCTGGCTGTAAGTATGATGACCGGCACGAGATCTTTGCCCTCCCTCAGCTCTCTAACGACCGCCAAGCCGTCTTTCTTGGGCAACATCAAGTCGAGGATTATCAGATCATATTCGTTGGCTCGCGCCAGGAATAGGGCGTCTTCTCCGTCGAAGGCCGCGTCAACGGCATAGCCCTCTTCCTTGAGGCCCTTCATGAGGAAGTTTGCGATTCGCCTTTCATCTTCAGCGATAAGTATGCGCATGAAACGCTCCTTAGGACGTTATGCTAATTATAAGGGAAGTGAATTCAGCTATCAGCTGAAACTCGAAACACGCAGCTCTAATGGGTATATTGTTTACTTTGCTTTCGAGTTTTCGAGAAGGGCCACAGGATCGGTCGAGTTTCAGTTGTCGGCTCTGTTGCGAACGCTTGTTGCAGGTTCTATAGTTTTGGTTATTGGATAACCCGTACAAAGGAGTAGCGATGAGAATCGGTGCGATCAGCGATACTCACGGCGATACCCAGGCCTGGGAGCGGGCGCTAGTTGTTTTTACGGGATGCGGGCTTGTCGTTCACGCCGGCGACATCCTCTATCATGGCCCATTCAACCCAATTCTACCGACTTATTCACCGCGAGACCTCGCAAGTGCCATAAACGAAGCGCCGTTTCCCATGGTATTCGCCAAAGGTAATTGTGACTCCGAGGTCGACCAGTTGGCATTGAGCTTTCCGATACAGCAGCCGATGGCCCTCATCCACCTTCAGGATGCGAGCCTCATCGTCCTTCACGGGGATAAGTATGATGAAAAGGGCCTGGAAAGGCTGGGCAAGGAGTACGGCGTGGACATAGTCGTCAGAGGCCACACCCACGATCGTCTGATTGAAAAGGTCGACGATCTGGTCATCATGAATCCGGGAAGCTCATCGATTCCGAAGGAAGGCCCGCCGAGCGTCGCTATAATAGATACGGATGCGCGAAGGATAAATATCTTAAACCTGGAGAACAGGAAACCCATAGCAGATACTAGATACTAATACTGGATACTGGAACTTGACAGGGTTCTTTTATCCAGCGTCCAGCGTCTAGAGTCTAGAGTCTAGAGTCTAGCATCTAGCGTCTGCCTTATCTTGTTACTTTGCCTGCTTTCAAGCACTTAGTGCAGACATTTATGCTCTTCGGCGTATCGCCGACCATAGCGCGTACTTTCTGGATATTCGGATCGAATCTTCTACGCGTCACCTTGTGTGAGTGACTTACGCTCCTGCCAAATGCCGGAGCTTTACCGCAAATCGCGCAGACCTTGGACATCTTCCGTCTCCTTTAGCTCATGATAAACGCGTTGAATATTACCATTTACGCGCGATCATGGCAAGAAGGCCTCGTTCGCCAGAAGGCCTCGTTCGCCTCGTTCGCCCCGTTCGCCTGCGGCATATCGGCAACTGGTCGCTCGTGGGCATCTTGTTTGGCAAAGTGACCGTCATTAGCTTCTTAATCCCTGGGCAGGTGGTTTGTCCAGAATATGCGCCGGGTAATAAATGTTCGAATCTTCACGCGAACGGACGAAGGGAGAGGGGGTGAGTTTGTGACCACAAACGAGGTGATCGATCTTCTCAACCATGCAAGAGTCCTCGAGCTGGTGGCCATCACGCAATACATGAACCATTACTACCGGGTGAAAGGCAGCACCTATGAGGAAGCGCAGGAGATATTTAAGAGTGCGGCGATGATGGAGATGAAGCACGCGGAGGTGCTCGCCGAGAGGATCAATCTTCTGGGGGGAGATCCATTATCGGATCTCAATAAGGTGATGCAGCACTACGGCAAGGCGCTCTCATTCCCCGACGACGTGAACGAGATGATGAAGGTCGACCTTTCACTGGAGCATACGGCGATCAACGAGTACACCAGTGCCATAGCCAAGGTAGCCAACACCGATCCGGTGACGCGCCGGCTCTTCGAGGAGATACTCGAGGTGGAGGAGGGCCACGCCGATTCGTTCGCCAGCTATCTAGGCGAGAAAGCGGCCTTCGAGCTCCAGGAGTTCAAGAAGTATCAAGCAGCCGCGTAGGAGCTTCGTGAACGCCAGTTTTACGCGGTTGAACCGCGATTCGTGAACATTTTTGCGGCTCTCGCTAGCGGGGGCCGCTTATTTTGATCTATAAGCTTCCAGCCGTCGGCTTAAAGTTGATGGCCGATAGCTTCTTCAGCGTTTGGAAATTTTTTTTTCGGTAGCATGTTTAGCTTACAAAAAGTCTGGGTAATAAGAGTAAGACGGGTGTAATTACTGCACGCCGTCCAAGAAATTTGGGGTCCGCGGCTTAGGTGGGCCCGGCCACACCTCCCTGGGATGGCGCCGTCCGGCGGACGGCGCCATCATTTATGACTAGCCGGACGGGAACGCTTCTTAGCCAACCTCTTGTGAATATGCGTGCTACGTTTGACTTCAGTCGCTAAACGCCTCCATAAAAGTGTGCCCAACAGGCTCTTCAACAGGTGCTTGCTCATGGTTTTGCGGCGACGGATTCGCCCAACATATGGTATAATTCTTCAAATAAAGCCAGCAAGCGCACGTCTTTTGGAGGGCGATTACTATGAGGTTCACCAAAGAGATGAGCATTCAAGATGCACTTTTGGCCCACCCAAAAGCGGGCGAGGTCTTCGAGAGATTCGGCATGGAATGCCTTGATTGTATGGCATCCATGATGGAGAGCGTCGAAGCCGGTGCGTCAATGCACGATCTTGATGTAGATGCGCTTCTGTCAGCGCTCAATAAGCTATTGGAAGATAATGGCGAAGGATAAGGGCCTGGGCGTTATTCACATAAGCGACGAGGTCATAGCGGAGATAGCCGGCCGGGCGACGCTCGAATGCTATGGGGTTGTAGGTCTGGGAAGCCCAGGGATATCTGGAGGGGTCGCCAAACTCCTCAGCGCCGACAAGTTTAAGAAGAGCGTTCGTGTCTTGCGAGAAAACGACGGGATAAAGATCACCCTATACGTTGTCGCCGAGTATGGAACCAACCTTCCCGAAGTCGCACATAATCTGATGACTCAAGTAAAATATGCTGTCGAGCGCATGGTCGACTTCGCCGTCGAATCCGTTGACGTCAACATACAGAGCATAAAAGTAAGCAGGTAGGGGTTGTGGCTGAGGTCATCAAACCGGAAAAGATACCCGAGATCATAAGGGCTATGTTGACGGCCCTTAAGTTAAAGCAGGACGAAATCGACCGCCTCAACGTTTACCCCGTCCCTGACGGCGATACCGGAACCAACATGGTTCTGAGCATGGAAAGCGTTTTTGCAGAGGTCGCCAAGGCCGACGGCGACCTGGCTGCAATCGCTGAGGCGGCGACTTTTGGTTCGCTTATGGGCGCTCGCGGGAATTCCGGAGTAATACTCTCACAGATGATCAGGGGCTTTTTCGATGCGGTAGCCGATCGCGGTGAGATCAGCGCAACCGGGTTGATCGAGGGCTTCCAGAGGGCGACGAAGGTCGCGTACCAGGCAGTCAAGAAACCGGTCGAGGGCACCATGCTCACCGTTATCAAGGACGTCGCTGAGGCGGTTTCAAGCCTGGCTGAGGGCAGTGTGACGGTGAAGGACGTCCTGGAAATCGCCGTCCATGCGGCCGACGAATCTGTTAAAAGGACCCCTGAGCTTCTGCCGGTTCTGAAAGAAGCGGGGGTCGTCGATGCCGGCGGGTACGGCCTCGTCGTTATGGTCAAAGGTGCGATGGCGGCGTTGCTAGGCGCTGAGGTCAGCGTGGGAGGGGGAGAGTCCGTTAGTATCACTAGAAGCATTGAGCAAGCGCTTGCATATACCTACTGTACCGAACTGGTAATTAAGGGGACCGGTCTCGACAAAGAGAGTTTTGAAAGGGAGATCGAGCATCTTGGAAACTCGATGCTTGTTGTAGGGACGCCCGAAATTTTGAAGGTTCATATCCATACCGACAGCCCCGGTCTCGTACTGCAGGCAGCAACGGCTGTCGGTGCGCTCAGCGACGTTCAGGTCAATAATATGGTCGAGCAGGCGGCCGAGCGGACGCGACTCATCAACGCCTCCTCTTCTTCGGATGGCGTCGGTGTTGTGGCGGTTGCGACCGGCAAGGGCGTGAGGGAGATATTTCAGAGCCTTGGCGTCGACTCGTTTGTTAACGGGGGCCAGTCCATGAACCCGAGCACTTCGGAAATTCTTGAAGCGGTCGACTCCGCCGCGTCTCAAAAGGTCATAATTCTGCCGAACAACAAGAACGTCATCCTTGCTGCTCAGCAAGTTGACAATTTGACGAAGAAAGATGCGAGCGTCATACCGACAAAGTCCATCGCCGAGGGTCTCTCCGCCATGCTTGGATTTCATTTCGAAAAAAGCCTGGAAGAAAATGTCAAGGATATGGCCGAAGCCGCTTTGAGCGTCAAGACGGGAGAGGTAAGTGTGGCCGTGCGAGAGGTCAACGGCATTAAAAAAGGAGATTTCGTCGGTATGTCTGCGGGGGATATCATGGCAAACGGCCACTCCCTCATAGGGACGACCATGGCGCTGGTTGACAAGATGGTTGAGAATGGCGACCAATCGATCACGATTCTGGTCGGAGATGAGGTAAGCGACGAGCAAGTCGCAGAGCTCTCACTTTTGCTTGCGGATCGACATCCGGAGCTGGAAGCGGATGTTCACCAAGGCGACCAGCCAATTTACCACTTTATTATAGGGATGGAGTAGGAAAAGCAGATGGCTAAGATTGGTATTGTTACCGACAGCACCGCCGACATGCCGGCCGATTTTTATGAGAGCAACGAGATCAAGGTGGTCCCGCTATACGTTCGCTTCGGCGAAGAAGAGATCTATCGGGACTGGGAGGATATCGGCCCGGGGGAGTTCTATGCCAGGATGCGCACGGCCACAGAGCTACCCAAGACATCCCAGCCCTCCGTTGAAGATTTCACCCGCGCATATGAAGAATTTGAAGGGTGTGACGGCGTGATCTCTCTTCATCTTTCCGGCAAGCTCAGCGGCACGATTCAATCAGCCCAGATAGCCGCGGAAAATGCGCCGGTTCCAGTATACGTTATTGACGGGGAGCAGGCCTCGGCGGCTACCGGGTTGATCCTTCAGGGGCTGGTCAAAGCCCGGGATGAAGGGCAGGGGATCGACCGCGTAAAGCAGATCGCGGAGAGGCTTGCGAAGGAGACCAAGATTCTCTTCTGCGTGGAGTCGCTCAAGTATCTGGAGATGGGCGGACGCATCGGCCGGGCGAAGTATCTAGCGGCCTCGCTCCTCAAAATAAAGCCTATCCTGACCCTGGTGGACGGGGAGGTTGCGCCATTTAAGACCGTTAAGAGCCGGACAAAAGCCCTGGACGAGATAGCCGGCTTTTCAAAAAGCTATGCGGACGGGAGGCCGGTCCACGTCTGTTATGCTCACGCCGATAATTCGGAGATAATTCCTACGTTAAGGGATACCCTCCGCGGAACTGGCGTTGAGCTTGCGAGCGAAGTGGAAGCGGAAATAGGCTGTGTCATCGGGGCATACATCGGCCCCGGCGCCTTCGCGCTAGTCTTAAGAGCAGAAATTAGCAATTAGCAATAGCTATGAGCTATCTGTTATGAGCAGTTAGGTTTTTCGGTCGCCCCCCGAGAATGATGGAAAGAACGTACGGGGCTCCCTCGGAATGACAGATGAGCAACTGACGCTTCGTTAGGAGAAACTTATTGGATCTAGATGGCTCTCCCGTCTCCCATAGCTTCTCAGATTCAAGCGGTTCAACCACCCAAAACCAGGCTCTTAACCGTCGGCTCGACGCCCCGGTCGCTTCGGTCAAGTTCGTCGGTCCGCGGGTGGCGTCAGCGCTAAGCGGTCTGGGCATAGAGAGCGTTGGCGATCTGGTCAATCACTACCCGCACAGATATATAGATCTCGGCACGAAAAAGCGGATATCGGATATGAGGATTGGCGAGCGGGCGACGGTCGTGGGCAGCGTTCGGGCCATCGAATCCCGAAAAGCGAGGAATCGCATGTGGATAGTCTCGGTAGGCATCTACGACGGCACCGGCTATCTTTACGGCGTCTGGTTCAATCAGAAGTACATGGAGAACCGCTTCAAGAAAGAGTCGAGGGTTGCCTTCAGCGGGCGGATCAATTACCGGTACGGGCGGTTGCAGATGGAGAACCCCCTTTTCGACGTTATCGAGGACGACGCGAGCACCGGAGTTCATACGGGTCGAATCATTCCGGTGCATCCCGCCACCCAGAGCCTGTCGCCGATGATGCTTCGCCGGATTATCAAGAATGCGCTTGATTATGTCGGCCTGGTTGCGGATCCCTTGCCAGCCGATTTACTGGCACGGCAAGGTTACATCGACAAAATGCATGCTCTGGGGGAGATTCATTTTCCAACGACCATGGAGATGCAGGGTAAGGCGCGCGCCCGTCTCCTCTTCGAAGAACTCTTTCTCATGCAGGTCGGGCTGGCCGTCAGGAAGCTGAGAATCGAGCGGGAGACGAAGGGCGTCGCTCACCGGATTGACGGGGAGCTATACCGGAGATTCATCGTGTCGCTCCCCTTCGAGCTGACGGCGGATCAGAACGCGGTCATATCCGAGATCCGGGAGGACATGGCCATGCCGAAGCCGATGAATCGCTTGGTCCAGGGGGAGGTGGGCTCCGGTAAGACGGTGGTTGCGGTTGCAGCCCTTGTCATTGCGGTGCAAGGCGGCTATCAAGGGACCATGATGGCCCCGACCGAAGTCCTTGCCGAGCAGCATTACCGCAAGGTAAAGGAGATGCTGGAACCGCTCGGCATCGAGGTGCGTCTTTTAACGGGGAGTCAGAGTTTAAAGGAGAAGGAAAAGACAGAGGAGGATATCGGAGAGGGGCGCGTCGACATTGTGGTCGGGACCCACGCGATCATCCAGGAGGCCGTCTCCTTTAATCGGCTGGGCCTCGCCGTCATCGATGAGCAGCATCGCTTCGGGGTCAGGCAGAGGATAGATCTTAAAGAAAAGGGATACCACCCCGACGCGCTCATCATGAGTGCGACGCCCATCCCCCGGACGCTATCGCTGACGCTCTACGGGGACCTCGACGTCTCCATCATCAGAGAGCTTCCAGGCGGAAAAAGAATAGGCGAGCATGTTGAGACCGTCGTCTGCGACAAGACGCACCGGGATTGGGCTTACGGAAAGATCCGAGAGGAAATTCGGGAGGGCCGCCAGGCCTTCATCGTCTGCCCGCTCATTGAAGAGAGCGACAAGTTGGAGGTTAAATCGGTGATGGAGGAGGCCGAAAGGCTCTCTCACGCCGTCTTCCCGGACCTGCGAGTCGGATTGATCCACGGACGGCTCAAGGCCTCGGAGAAGGAAGAGGTTATGCGAGCTTTCCGTGATCGGGAGCTTGACGTCCTGATAGCGACAACGGTTATCGAGGTTGGTATCGATATCCCGAACGCCACGGTCATCTTAGTTGAGGATGCCGACCGGTTCGGCCTCTCACAACTACACCAACTTAGAGGGAGGATAGGCCGCGGCGAGCATAAATCATACTGCATACTCTTCGCCGATCCTACGACCGAAGAGGGTGGGGAGCGGATGAAGGCGATCGAGACGATAAAGGACGGTTTTACACTCGCCGAAGCGGACCTCGCCATTCGAGGTGAGGGGGAGCTATTTGGAACTCGCCAGTCGGGTCTGCCCGACCTCAAGCTGGCGAAGCTCGTAAGAGACATTGAGGTGCTGGCTCTAGCTCGCCGGGAAGCTTTCCAGATTGTCAAGTCGGACCCCCATCTCGAAAGGCCGGAGCACGACCTTCTTTTGAAAGAAATTAAGAGAAAGTTTGCCGATAATTTGGATTGGCTGTTCCAAGCATAACCAATGAGATGACAATGAGAATAATAGCCGGCACAGCTAAAGGTAGAAGACTCAAAACTCCGAAAGGTCGTACCATACGGCCTACCTCAGACAGAGTTAGGGAGGCAATCTTCAACATAGTGGGCCCAGATGTGGTCGGCGCTCGAGTTTTGGATCTCTATGCGGGTACCGGCGCTTTCGGCATTGAAGCCCTCTCCAGGGGGGCGGCTGAAGTGATCTTTATGGATGATGCGAGAGAAGCGGTTGCACTGATCGATGTGAACTTGCGATTAACCGGATTGGTTGATGGGGGCAGGATAATCAAGGTCAAGATTGAAAAAGGGCTCGACCGGTTGGCAAAAGAGCCGACATCCCTTAATTTGATTTTTCTCGACCCACCTTATAGAATTAGCGTATCCGCCTTGAGAGATATCTGCGAAAAAGCGGCACGCTTGCTGGCGGCCGGGGGGTTGATGATCGTTGAGCATAGCACAAAGCTCGTGGCCCCGGATATCGATGGCATGACGGCTACAGCGTCAAAGAAATATGGCGATACCACGGTGACGATTTATTCGAAGAGAGGGCGTAAGTGACGGTAGCGATTTGCCCGGGTAGTTTCGATCCTGCTACGACGGGCCATATGGATATAATCATCAGGGCGTCGCGCATTTACGAAAAGGTCATCGTGGGAGTGGCGGATAATCCACAAAAACGCTCGCTCTTTTCTCTGGATGAGCGAGTGGAGATGATAAAAGAGGCCTTGCCGGAGAGTAAAAACGTCGATGTCGAAGCTTTTGACTCTCTGCTGGTAAGCCTGGCTCATAAGCACAAGGCCAGCGTAATTATCAGGGGATTGAGGGCCGTATCCGACTTCGAGCACGAATTTCAGATGGCGCAATTAAATCGAAAGCTCAGTCCGGAAGTGGAAACCATCTTCATGATGGCAAGTCCCGAATATGCGTATCTGAGTTCGAGCGCCGTTCGGGAGATAGCCCAGTATGGAGGGAGCGTAAAGGGGCTCGTACCACCAAACATTGTGGAGCCGCTGACGCGGGTCTTTCAAAGCAAGGAGGTTTGACGTGGATGTCATGACGCTGATAGACCGGTTGGAGGATCTGATAGCCAACAGCCGAAAGGTACCGCTCGCAGGCTCGGTAATAATCAACGAGCAGAGCCTTTACGACCTCATTGATGAGTTACGCGCCGCCATGCCAGATGAGCTCAAGCAAGCCAGGTGGATCGTCAAAGAGCGCCAGGAGATGATAGAAGAGGCGGAGAAAGAGGCGAACAGGATTGTCGAAGAGGCCAGGGACAAGGCGGATAGAATGGCCTCCGAGATGGAAGTGGTCAAGATAGCCGAGAAGAAGGCGACCGACGTCGTCGAAGCGGCCCAGGCGCGCGAGAGGGAGATTCGTCTTGGAGCCGAGGACTACGCCGACGAGATGCTGGCCAATCTCGAAGTCAATCTGGGTAAACTTTTGACGGCGGTCCAGCGTGGCCGCGACAGGTTGCAAGGTCGGATCGAACGCTAAAGGGCGGTCTCGGTAGTGAAATAATCAAGAAAAGTTCTTGCCCGCAAAGGCGCAAGAACTTTTTTTATCTCCTGTAGCGAAAATATGGATAGGGGTGTTCGGAAGATGAATCACCTGGTGGTCGACGTAAAGAACGTGATGAAAGAGCTAGGCAATAAGGAGGAGTTCCACCGCGCGGTAGACCTTTCTCCGCTGGAGAAGGATTCCGAAAGAATAAGTTTCGACGGCCCGGTCGACGTTGATTTGAGCTTGGAAAACACGGGCTTCGGAGTTCTGGTCGCCGGAAAGGTCAAGGGCAAGCTCAAGATAAGCTGCTCTCGCTGCTTGTGCGACTTTCTTCTTTCAGCGGAGTTTGAGTTGAGCGAGGTGTATGCGCCGGACCGGCCCGAGGAGCAGAAATACCGCATTGTCGACAACTCAATCGATCTTGGACCCGCCTTGGATGAGAACTTTATTCTGGAGATACCAATAGCTCCCCTCTGTGACGCAACATGCAAGGGCCTATGCCCGGTCTGCGGCTCCAACTTGAACGTTTCGGAATGCAGGCATGAGGTCGAAAGGTTCGATGAGCGACTGAGCGAGTTAAAAGAGTGGTTTAAGAAAAAGGAAGAGGGCACAAACGAATAAAAACCCATTTTAAGGTCCCCAGGCGGTCAACAACCTCCCTTGAAGAGCCTGGTTATATCGGCAATGGGCGATTCCCACGAGTATTTTTCTGTGATCGCTCAAAAAATGCTTTATTTAATCAAAAATTAGCCGAAATAATGATAGGGTTGACTGGTATAATAGCTCCAAGGGTATCGGCTATCGAAGGAAGTCCAACACCCTATATCTGTTAATAAAAACAGCGGACGTCGAAGCAGCGGGAGGAGTCATGAGAAGCAAGATAGCGGTTATCATCTGCTTGATCACAGGGCTATTAATACTTAGCGAATCAGCGCTCTTAGGCTTAGGCGCCGTAAACGATAGCGTACGACCTGATCGGGTCGTCATCGGGGGGTCTTCTTTTTCTATCAAAGGATCGTATAGCCCAACCAATATTAAAGGAATCACCGATAGAGTGGCAGCAGGTAACTATGCTCCGTGGAGCGGCGACCTTGATGCATACGATAACCCGGTAGCCGTTTACAGCCTCATCAACGTATTAGCAAACATGACCGGG
Organism: Actinomycetota bacterium; assembly: GCA_023481285.1. Classification (GTDB taxonomy): domain Bacteria; phylum Actinomycetota; class Aquicultoria; order Aquicultorales; family JAMCWL01; genus JAMCWL01. The sequence continues at coordinate 12,365 of JAMCWL010000006.1, forward strand.
CGATTGTTTATTCAGGTAGACCCCACCATGAAAGCCGAGATAAGCGTGTACGCTCCGTCTGACCTTCAACGTCCAATTACTCTCGCTTACACCAGGTTCGGTACGGCACTTGTAACCTTTAGAGCTAGAGAGGCCGGGAATTACATGCTGGTGCTAAGAGCACAAAAAGGCTATGGCAAATTTACGGTCCAAACTTATACCGTTGCCATAGGCGCTGGTTCTTTAGCGTCCGATGTTAACCTTGACGGTACATCGGATGCGGTCGCCTTATATAACTATGGCAATAGCAGCACCGGCCTCTGGACGTTTATCTCCCGGTATGATTGGCAAGGGCCATTCTTTACACCTTTGCCTGCCTGGCTGTCAGGGCCGGTGACGTTCGACCCATTCCGGGAATCAACAATTTTAGGAGACTTTAATGGTGACGGTCGTGCAGATGTTCTAAGTTTATATGGTTATGGAGGCACGACGTCGGCATTCTGGCTGTGGAGAGGTACAGCCAATGGTTACACAAACCCCGAGATGGTGTTTTTCTCAACGGGCTGGGAGCAGGGAAGGACCAAACTAGTTTCTGGAGATTTCGACCAGGACGGCCGGGACGAAGTCGTAGCTTTCTATCTTTACTCCGGAACAACTACCGGAGCTTTCTTCTTCGACACCGCGGCTGACGGCGCGCTCATCTATCCAAGGCAGGTGTTTTTCTCGGAGTTCTGGGACTGGGGAAGAACGATGCTCGCGACGCTCGGGCCGAACGAGGCTAACACGGTTAGTATCGTGGCGATGTATGGATATAGCGGAAGCACCGCGATCTGGCGCTTTATGCCGACCAGGGACATGATATTCTTTGTCCCGAAGAAAATCGTTGACTTGACGGATATCGTTTATGAAAAGTCGAAAATTTTCACGGGCGATATAAACGGAGACTGGAGCTCCGAGGTTCTAATCGCTACAGGAGACGGCGACACAACGGCGATTCATTCTTTTGCTGGAGTCGATAAAGGTGAGGCTTCGCGCTCTCAGGTCTGGGGATCGACCGCGTGGACGATAAGCCGGTCGACCTTCTTGAGCGGTGATTTCAACTCCGACGGTATCGCAGACGTCACAATATTTTACAATTATGGCGACGGAAAGATGGCAGCTTGGCTTTTGCCCTCCATGGTGGGGGTGTTTCCATCCGATCCGCAGCTCCTTTATTACAGTCCATACTGGGATAACAACCAGGCCCGATGGCTTAGGCGGCAACAGTAAGCGCGAACACAGAAGGCGCCGACAGGCGCCTTCTGTTATGCGTATGCGGTGTTGGCTTGCCCGGGCTGGATTGAAGAGCGCTTTTGGCGAGAGCAGTATTGCAGCGTCGAGGCATTTAGTGTAGGATTTTTAAGGTTTTCGCCCGTATGGGGTAAATTTACCGCGGCTGGACAGCGGTGCCGCGGAAAAGGGGGTTAAGGGCTAATGGCCGTTCCAAAGCGGAGGACATCGAGGTCGCGCCATCGTTCTCGCCATGCAGTCTGGGCGGGCAAGAGCGGCGTGCCGGACCTTGTCGAGTGCCCCCAATGCCACGAGATGAAGATGCCGCACCGCGTCTGCACGAATTGCGGCTACTATCGCGATCGCCAAGCGATCGAGGTCGAATAGATCGCGTAGATCAGCCGCGCTTAAGGCGGTGATGATGGCGCATGCTCGAGGCCCTCTTTTGCCCAGGATCGGTTGGCGTAATCGGCGTTGGGCGACGCCCTGGAACGGTCGGGCGAGACGTCTTTGACAACCTGGGGAAAGCAGGTTTTTCCGGTTCTTACTATCCAGTGAACCCGAGGGCGGCCGAGATCGACGGGCACCGCAGTTATCCCTCGATAATGGATATTCCCGAGACGGTTGATATGGCGGTCGTGGCGGTCCCGGCGGAAAGCGTCCCGTCCGTGATGGAGGAGTGCGGGCGGAAAGGGGTTAAAGTAGCGGTCGTCATATCCGCCGGATTCAAAGAGACCGGCATCGAAGGCGCCAAGCTCGAGAAGAGCGTAATGGATATCGCCAAGGCCTACAGGATAAGAATCCTTGGGCCTAATTGTTTGGGTGCGATCAACACCAACTGCCATTTGAACGCCTCATTTGCGCCCGAGGCTCCATCCGCGGGGCCGATAGCCTTCATATCACAGTCGGGCGCGCTTCTCACGGCAATCCTCGATTGGGCGAAAGCCGAGGGCATCGGTTTCTCAAAGGTAATAAGCCTTGGAAACAAGGCCGACATCTCCGAGGCGGATTTATTGAGCGCCCTGGCGGAAGATGAGGGCACGAAGGTCGTCTGTTCTTACATGGAAGGCGTCACAAGGGGTCGCGACTTTATGGAAGCGGCCCGTAAGCTGGTCAGAAAGAAGCCGGTCGTCGTTTTGAAGTCCGGAACGACCGATGCCGGAGCGAGAGCCGTCTCTTCCCACACGGGGACGTTGGCCGGGAGCGAGGCGGCGTACAATTCAGCATTTCAGCAGAGCGGCATAATTCGGGCCTCGTCCGTCGAGGATCTCTTCGACTATGCGGTAGGCTTATCCTATCAGCCGATTCCCAAAAAGAATTCGATCGCGATAATCACCAATGCAGGCGGACCCGGGATCATGGCGACCGACGCCTGTGAGAGATACGGCGTACATCTGGCGGCCTTCGAAAGAGAGACCATCGACAATCTTAAGAAAGAGCTGCCGCCGGCGGGAAGCTACTACAATCCCGTAGACGTTTTGGGCGACGCCAGAGCGGATCGCTATCTTCACGCCATCGAGCTTGTGCTCGCCGATCCAAATGTGGCGGGTGCCGTCATCATCCTGACGCCCCAGGCGACGACTGAAATCGCCGAGACCGCCGGGGTTATAGCCGACGTCTCAAAAAGGTTTCCGGATAAGGCGGTATACGCCTGTTTCATGGGGGGATCAGATGTTGCCGGGGGTGTCGATATCCTGCAAAAGAACACCATACCTAATTATCACTACCCTGAGCGGGCGGTATTATCTATGAAGGCGGCGCTGGATTATGCTTCCTTCCGGAGCCGTCCTCCCGAGACATACCACTCTCTCACGGTCGACCGGAATACGGTGGATCGACTCTTTACCGAGTCCAAGAAGATAGGGCGCCGGCTCCTTCCTGACATCCAGGCGTCAAAAGCGGTTATGGCTTATGGAATACCGGTGGCCGCTTGCCACTTGGCCCGAACCGCCGATGAGGCGGCCGGAATCGCCGGAGGAATCGGCTATCCGGTCGTTTTGAAGATAGCCTCCCCGGATATCCTGCATAAATCGGATGTGGGCGGCATCGAAGTGAACATCGAGAGCGATGGTGAGCTAAAGGAGGCTTACTACCGCATTATGGAAAATGTCGAGCGCCGAGTGCCGGAGGCGATGGTCTGGGGCGTTTGTGTACACAAGATGATCGTCGGCGCGAGAGAGTTTATCGTCGGTATGAGCCGGGATCCCCAGTTCGGACCGCTCATCGCTTTCGGATTGGGCGGTATATACGTTGAGGTGCTGAAGGATGTCTCCTTCCGCGTCGCTCCCATCTCCGAGGAGTCCGCGAGATCGATGATCTCGGAGATAAAGGCCTATCCGCTCGTCAGGGGGGTCAGGGGAGAGCCAGGAGTCGACATGGATGCGATCGTCGACGTTATTTTAAGGGTGTCTCAGTTGGCGACGGATTTCTCGGAAATAATAGAGATGGACATAAATCCCTTGATGGTCTATCAAAAGGGTGGGGGAGCCGTCGCCGCAGATGTGCGGCTATCGATAGAGGAGTGAACCATGGTAACTCTATACATCGTTTCGATAGAGGCCTTCTCGGGCAAGACCGGCTTGAGTCTGGCCCTGGGGCTCGAGCTAAAGGAGCGCGGCTTCAAGGTCGGCTACATGAAGCCCGTGGGCACGCTGCCGCTCCGGATCGATGGCGGCGTCACGGATAGAGACGCCCAGTTCGTCTGCTCGATGCTCGAGACCGGCGGCATCGAACCGTGCATAACCCCCATCGTGTTGACGCAAGGGTTTGTGCATGAGCGATTCAGAGGAGGCGGCGACGGGAGCTTCGAGAGGATCAAGGAGTCTTTCGAAGCGGTCTCAAGGGACAAAGATGTGGTTGTGCTTGAGGGCGGCGAGGACCCGTCTGAAGGGCGTTTTGTGGATGCCTCCGCCTTTCGAATCGCTGAGGAGTTTAATGCGAAGGTGCTCCTCGTCGCAAAGTTTCGGTCCGAGCTCATCGTGGACGATATCCTGCTTGCCGCAGACGGCTTTAAAGACCGGCTCTTCGGAGTGGCTTTTAATATGGTGCCAAGGAGCAAGCGCCACCTCTTTGATATGATCGAGCCGTATTTGGAGGGACGTGGCATTAAGACCTTCGGCATCTTGCCAAGAGATCATATGCTCATATCCGTCTCGGTCGGAGAGCTGGCAAGCGAATTGAATGGGACCATCTTGACGGCAAAGAACAAAACGTCCGATCTGGTTGAGACGTTGATGGTCGGGGCGATGGGCCAGGAGAAGGCGCTCCGCTTCTTCCAGAGGTCGGCCAACAAGGCGGTTATTACAGGAGGCGATCGAGCGGACGTGCAGTTGGCGGCGCTTGAGACGCCCACCAAGTGTCTGATACTGACGGGCAATCTCGAGCCGAGCCCGCTAGTCCTCGGGAGGGCCGAGGAGCTGGGGGTCCCCGTTATCTTGGTCGAGCACGATACGCTGACGACCGTATCGATTTCGGAATCGCTCGTCGGAACGGTAAGGGTTCACCAGCAATCGAAGGTCGACCGATTCAGGGAGCTTGTTAAAGAGAACTTTGACATCGATGGTATGCTCTCTGCATTTCAGCTTTCAAACAAGTGATCCGAACGCACGAATCCCGCGGGTACGCTCGGCAAGGGTTGCCACTCTTTTCCATGGTTATCTTGCCCATTACAATCTTATCTTGTAATCTTAAACCCTGGTTGTCGCCGGCGGCATATCTATCTAAGGACTAAAGAACTAAGGACTAAGGAACTTAAAGAACTAAGGACTAAGGAACTAGAAGAGTGGTTCGAGTAACGATAGCAGTGGATGCTATGGGTGGGGACTTCGCTCCGGGAGAGATCGTCCGCGGCGCATGTGAAGCCGCGGAGGCTCGGCAAGGCGTCGATATTCTTCTTGTCGGTCGGGAAGAGAACATCAAGAGATATCTGCCCAAGGAGGCAAAGCCCGACAATCTAAAGCTTATCGGCGCCGATGAGATTGTCGGTATGGAGGAGGAGCCGGCCAAAGCCGTCCGGTCGAAGAAGAACTCATCCCTGATGGTTGGGTGTCGGCTGGTAAAGGAAGGCGTGGCCGACGGATTCGTCTCCGCCGGCAATACGGGCGCTATAATGGCGGCGGCGCTTTTTGTAATTGGAAGAGCCGAGGGGATAGACAGACCGGCCATCGGGGCGGTCATCCCGGCGCATGATAGGCAGATGCTCCTACTTGACGCCGGAGCTAATGCGGATGTCAAGCCGGAAAATCTGGTTCAATTCGCCAAAATGGGCGTGGCCTTTGTTAGCCGCGTGTTGGATGTGGAGAATCCGAAGGTTGGGCTGATTAGCATCGGCGAAGAGCCTGGAAAGGGCAATGCTCTCGTCAAGGCGGCATTCACGCTGCTCGACGGCTCGGGTCTAAACTTCGCCGGCAACATAGAAGGCCGAGATGTGCCTTACGGCCGAGTCGACGTGGCCGTTTGTGACGGGTTTGTCGGTAACGTCATTTTAAAGACGCTTGAGGGGACGTCGGAAGAGGTTTTGGATAGATTTCGCGACGTCGTCAAGGAGTCGGTTCAGTCACGGCTCGGAAGTCTGCTGCTCCTCCCGGCGATCAGGCGCTTCAGAAGAGATATAGACCCGGAGGAACATGGCGGAGCGCTATTGTTGGGGGTGGACGGCGTTTGCATCATCGCCCACGGCCGGTCAAGCGCGAGAGCGATAAAGAACGCCATCTTTCGCGCCATCCGTTCGGTTGAGTCAAAGATCGTCGAAGGTATCGTTAAATCGCTAAAAGGGGAAGATAAGGCGGTATGAACTCCTTCAGGGCGGTCATTACCGGTACCGGCGTCAGTCTTCCAAAGCGCATACTTACCAACCGCGAACTTGAGTCGATGGTCGATACGGACGACGAGTGGATAAAGACCCGCACCGGCATTGAGGAGCGCCGTCTTGTCGAGCCGGACGAAAATGTCTCGGATATGGCGGCCGAAGCGGGAGTGCTTGCCTTGAAGGAAGCGGGCATCGAGGTGTCCGATCTCCATCTTATCGTTCTGGCCACATCGTCTCCGGATATGATCATGCCTTCGGCGGCCTGCATGACGCAGGCAAAGCTGGGCGCGACCTGTCCCGCTTTCGACGTTATGGCCGCCTGCTCTGGGTTCGTGTTTGGCTTAAGCGTCGGCGCACAATATATCGAGAGCGGCTCTTTTAAGAATGTCCTTGTGATCGGCTCGGATGCGCTAACCCGCCATCTGGATTGGGAGGATAGGCGGACCTGCGTGCTCTTCGGCGACGGCGCCGGCGCCGTGGTTCTCACGCGCTCGAATGGTGAGCATGGCGTTCTCGCCAGTTACCTCGCTTCGGACGGAAGAGGAGCTGATCTGTTGAAGATCCCCGCGGGTGGGTCCGCCAGCCCAGGGAGTGAAAAGACGCTTGCAAGACGCGACCACTGCATCAAGATGAATGGTCACGAGGTCTTTAAATTCGCCGTTCGAGCCATACCCGACGCGGTCGAAAAAGCCCTGACCGGAGCCGGGCTCGAGCCTAAAGATATCGACTACCTCATTCCTCATCAGGCCAATCGCAGAATAATAGATGCGGCAGCCGAAAGATTGGATATCGATTTAACTAAGGTAGTTGTGAATATTGAGCGGTATGGCAATACGTCGACCGCATCCATCCCAATAGCTCTTGATGAGTTGAATCGAGAGGGCAGGCTAAGGGAGGGGGACGTTCTGGTCTTCGTCGGCTTTGGAGCGGGACTTACGTGGGGTGCCAACGTTGTGCGTTGGGGCAAGGGGGTTGCTGGATGATAAAGACCTCGTGACCTGAGCTCTTGGGTACAGAGTATCCAATTATCCAGGGAGGAATGGCCTGGGTTGCGACGGCTGAGTTGGTAGCCGCAGTATCCAACGCGGGAGGCCTCGGCGTAATCGGGGCCGGTCAAATGCCGCCCGACGTTCTTCGTGAGGAGATAAGACGAACCAAGTCTTCGACGGAAAGATCTTTTGGGGTCAATATGATGCTGCTTCACCCCCAAATAGACGATCTCTTCCAGGTCATTCTGGACGAAGGGGTTCCCGTAGTGACGACCGGCGCCGGGAATCCGGGGGCGTACGTCCCGGCGCTCAAAGCAAAGGGTATCAAGGTGCTGCCGGTTGTACCGTCGGTTGCTTTAGCCAAGCGCATGGAAAGATTGGAAGTCGACGGCTTGATAGCCGAGGGCACCGAGTCCGGTGGACATGTGGGAGAGCTCACGACCCTTGTTTTAGTACCACAGGTGGTTGATGCAGTTGCGCTGCCGGTCATAGCGGCCGGCGGGATAGCGGATGGCAGGAGCTATGCGGCCGTACTCGCTCTCGGCGCCAGAGGAGTTCAGGTTGGAACACGTTTCCTCTGCGCCACCGAGTGCACCGTCCATGAGAATTACAAGCGTTCGATCATAGAGGCCAAGGATAGAGACACGGTCGTCAGCGGCCGATCGACCGGTCACCCGGTAAGGGCTCTGAAAAACAAACTTACCAGGGAATTTGATCGTCTGGAGAAAGAGGGCGCCTCTGCCGAAGAGCTTGACAAGCTTGGAACCGGCAAGCTCCGACTTGCGGCCCGGGACGGCGATATGAAGTGGGGAAGCGTTATGTCTGGCCAGTGTGCGGGGCTTGTAAAGAGGATTCAGCCGGCGGCTGAAATAATACGAGAGCTTAATGATGAGGCTGAAGCGGTCATCGCCGGCATAAGGAGCCTCGAATCCTCGGAGGTTGCTCCTCTTGGCTAGCGGTATCGCGCTTCTATTTCCGGGGCAGGGGTCGCAAAGCACGGGGATGGGCTCGGATCTTTACGATGGATATGTCGAATACCGGACGGTCTTTGACCGGGCGGAAGAGATACTCGGCTACAATCTGGCGTCGCTCTGCCTCGCGGGTCCGTCTGAAGAGCTGGCGAGAACGGTAATAACCCAGCCGGCGGTCTTTACATCAAGCGTGGCAACGCTGGCGATCATCCGGGAGAGAATTGGGCGGCCCAGGTATGCCGCCGGGCACAGCCTTGGTGAGTATGCGGCAGCTTATGCAGCCGGCGTTTTTAACTTCGAAAATGGATTGAGGATAGTAGCCAGGCGCGCCGAACTTATGGAGGAGGCGGCACTTTTCAATCCGGGCAAGATGCTCGCGGTGCTGGGAGCGGATACGTCTGCGGTAGAGCGGGCGGTCAACTTGTTTTCGCAAGGTAAGGCTGCCGTTGCCAACTATAACTCGCCCGGCCAGGTGGTCGTCTCCGTGGACGCGGCCTCGGCGAATGAACTCAGCAAGGTTCTAGCGGGAGCTGGCGCCAGACGAGTGGTCGAGTTGCCCGTCGGCGGCGCGTTTCATTCTCCGATGATGGAAGAGGCGGCTGCAAAGTTCGCCGATTTTCTCGCGCCGATCGATTTCGCCGAGCCGTGCTTTCCGTTGGTTATAAATGCGTCCGCGGAGCCGGAGACCGATCCAGGAATTATCAAGGAGGCGTTTGCTTTACAGATCACAGGGCCCGTACGCTGGGAAGAATCAATCAAGCGCATGATGGCCGAGGGCGTAGCCGTCTTCATGGAGGTGGGTCCCGGCCAGGTCCTGACGAAATTGAACGCAAGAATAGCACCGGATGCTCTATCTCTATGCACCTGCGACAAGAATAGGGTCGAAGAAACAATCAAGAAACTGGAAGGTAGACAGTTATGCCGCTAAGCGGTAAAAATATAAGCGGTTTGAAGATGAGTGATAGCGTTTTACTTAAAGACAAGGTAGCCATAATAACGGGTGGGACAAGGGGAATTGGGCGAGCAATCGCGATTACCCTTGGTGCCGCCGGTGCCGCCATTGCATTTTCCGGCCGGGACGAGAGAGCGGCGGCTGAAACAAAAAAAGCGGTTGAAGCGGCTGGAGGCAGAGCGTCCTTTTACCGGGCGGACATGTCCAACGCCGACGAGGTGCGAGCGTTCGTGGACGGCGTCCTAAAAGACTTTCAAAGGGTGGACGTTCTGGTAAACAACGCCGGTATTACCAGGGACGGCCTGCTTATGAGAGTGCGCGAGGAAGAGTGGGACGCGGTTGTCGATCTCAACCTGAAGGGTACCTTCCTCTGCTGCCAGGCGGTCTCCCGGCATATGATGAAGCAGAGGGCGGGTTCGATTATCAATATCTCCTCGGTTATCGGTCTGACGGGAAACGCCGGCCAGTCAAATTATGCGGCCTCGAAGGCTGGTATGATAGGGCTGACCAAATCGATTGCGAAGGAGTTGGCGTCGAGGGGCGTACGAGCGAACGCCGTCGCTCCCGGCTTTATCGAGACAGAGATGACCGCGACTCTTGCCGAGGAGATGCGCTCGCGGGTTTTACAGGGGATACCGCTTGGCAGGTTTGGCGACCCCGATGAAGTAGCCGATGTCGTTCTTTTTCTGGCCTCGGATCTTTCGCGCTACGTAACCGGTCAGGTTATCGTGGTGGACGGCGGCCTGGTTATGTAGTAAAAATAAGCGAACCCATCTTGAGTAAGGAGGTGCAAAGTTGACCGACGCGGATACCTACGAAAGGGTCAAGGGCATCATCGCCGAGCAACTGGGCGAGTTATAGTTGGCAACGGCA
>JAMCWL010000031.1 GCA_023481285.1 Actinomycetota bacterium
TTTCGACGACGATGCCCTCGATGACGCCGTCCTTTATGATCGAGTCGACGCAAAAGGTGTGAAGCAACAGCCTGACGTCCGCGTCTTCGATCATCCAGAAGGCGACTCGCTTAAATATCTCGGGGTCGAATGGGACCATGAAGCCATAGTCCGACCTGGGCCCAGTTGTTCCTTCAAGCAGAAGAAGCTCTCCAACAAAATCATCTACGATCCCTCGGATGATCTTCTGGCCGGCCGTCGTGTCGTAGGTTGCCCTTTGGTCGATAGTGGTCGCCAGCTTCTCTATCTGCCGCTTGCGAGTATGGTAGGACATGAGCGGTCCGACCAGCGCGGCGGTCGCCATGCCACCGAGGAACCCATACCGCTCGATCAGGAGGACTTCCACTCCGAGCCGCGCGGCCGATACCGCCGCTCCCAATCCGGTGGGACCGCCCCCGACGACGAGCACCTGGGGGCGGGCTATGACGGGTATTCTTCGCGGGGGTTCTCGAAGGCTTTCCACGTCCAACCCCCCCTAGAATTGATCGTGAACGATTTGCTCGCCTAATACGTTTTCAAACAGGAGTTCATTGAACAAGTAGGCAAAATCTGATACCCAAATCCTGGGAAGGTCTAAACTGCGCCAGGCAATTTGGCTCCAGCGAGGCAATCGATGATTGGTCCGTATCGATTACTTAAATTTAATTACTCCTGGAGGCTCTTTTTTATTCGAGTCGGAATTGACAATAAGTGTTTTCGCTGGTAAAGGTGAATTTTTTATAAGCAAGTAAAGGACAAGCGCTCAACTCGCTTGTTACGTCCATGGTATAATTTTTAGATGGATTCTGGAAAAGTCGTCGCAACAAATCGCAAAGCATATCATGATTACTTTATTGAAGAGACCTACGAAGCGGGTATGGCGCTCGTCGGCTCGGAGGTAAAGTCGCTGCGGGCTGGGCGCGTGACGCTGAAAGACTCGTTCGCGCGCGTTCGCGATGGCGAGGTCTTCCTTTACAGCGTACACGTCAGCCCGTATAGTCATGGGGATGTCTTTACGAGACACGATCCGGAAAGACCGCGAAAGCTGCTCCTGCACAAAGAGGAGATCGGAAAGCTGATCGGCAAGACCAGAGAGAAAGGCTATACGCTGGTACCGCTAAGAATTTATTTCAGCCGCGGTCACGCCAAAGTCGAACTGGCGCTCGTGAGAGGTAAGCAACTGCACGATAAACGCCTGGCGATAGCCGAACGGGAAGCTAAGCGAGAAATCGAGCGGGCTTTTCGGGAAAGACAGAAATAAAGTAGACTCTGGACTCTGGATCCTGGATTCTAGATGAAGGCTTTGATGGATCAGAGCCGCTTGCAGGTTGAAAACTTAATATGGGGGCGATAGGTTTCGACGGGGGCTGATTTCGGCCGGAGGAGCGAGCCGAGCTCCAACCGCTCGTTAAACGGTTGGGCGTTTAAACTAAACGCCAACGAACCTGTAGCACTCGCCGCTTAATAGCGACGACGTCCTCCTTTAGTTCTCCCACGACCAAGGGAAGGGCGACGCTTAGTGGGATACCCTCTCCGCCACGCCCTTAACGGAGAAGGGAAGTTTCAGGGCTGGCTCGGTGGTACCTCGTCCGCGTGGTACTGCAAAGCGAGATTGATCGCGGACTACGCTCGTAGCGCCTCCCCCCGGAGCGCTCTCGGACGCGGGTTCGAATCCCGCCGCCTCCACAAATAAAAGCCACCCCCTTAATGGTGGTTTTTATTATGCTTGTTAACCGAACGCATGTTCAACTGAGAAGCTATTCACCCAAAACGAAGTCTATTCTTCTCTCTCCGACGAGGACGTTAGTGAGCTGCACCTTGACTTCCTGGCCTATCCTGAAGACCTGGCCCGTCTTCCGGTTCTCTAGCTCGAAGAGGCGCTCGTTGTAATCGAAGTAGCCGGGCAGGTCCCGAATGTGAATCAACCCCTCGGCGGTATTCGCAAGCTGCACGAAGACGCCGAAAGGCGTAACGCCTGAAATTGTGCCGGCGAAGACCTCGCCGATGCGACCGGCCATAAGCTGGCAGAGCTTAACGTCGACCGACTCCCGCTCGGCCTCATCCGCCTCCCTCTCCATCCAGGAGGAGTGCTCGCAAATCTCGCCAAGGGAGTCGGCGATCTCTACTATCGTGGAGTCGAAAATATCTCCGGCGAGAGCCGCCTTTACCAGGCGGTGTACTATCAAATCAGGATATCTACGGATCGGCGAGGTGAAGTGCGTGTACTGCTCGGAGGCCAGCCCGAAGTGAGGCGATGAAGCCGGGTGGTATTTCGCGCGCTTCATCGACCTGAGAAGCAGATGGTTTACGGTCAGCCGCTCCGGTCGACTATGCGCGTAACTGATGATTTTTTGCAGCTCTCGAGAACTTCCAGCCTTTACTTTCTTCACCGGGTAACCGAAGGTTGAAACGAGCTCCTCTATCTGGGTAAGCGACTCTAGGCTCGGCTTGTCGTGAACCCGGTAGACCATCGGGGCCTCCTGCCAATACATGAAAGAGGCGATCGTCTCATTGGTCAGTATCATCGTCTCCTCGATCAGCTTTGTCGCCGGCGTCTTCTCCCGCACGACCACCTCGACCGGCGTCAGCTTCTCATCCAGGATGACCTTGGGTTCAATCGTTTCAAAATCAAGAGCGCCCCGGTCAAGGCGATTGACCTCAAGGACGTCGGAAAGCTCTCTCAATCCGGTCAACAGCTCTCGAACCGGATCACCTGGATAAGAATCGCTCTTAAACATCTCGTCGACCTCTTCGTATGTCAGACGATAGTCGCTCCTGATCACGCCCTCCGATATCTCGAAGCGCTTGATGTGGCCAGCTCTGTCGACGACCATTTCGACGGAGAGGCTCAACCTGTCCACCATAGGGTTTAGTGAACAAATGCCGTTTGACAGCCGCTCCGGAAGCATGGGGAGGACCCTGTCAGACAAATAGACGCTTGTTCCTCGGTTGTGCGCTTCGGCATCGACGGCGCTTCCCGGGCGAACGTAGTGACTGACGTCGGCGATGTGAACGGCGAGACGGTAATCATCATCCTCCTTCGAAAGAGAGACCGCATCGTCGAAATCCTGGGCGTCCAGACCGTCGATGGTCACCGTGAAGAGATCTCGAAAGTCCCGGCGCCGTCCGGCTTCGGACGGAGAAACTTCGTCGGGTATCCGACCTGCCTCCGCGAGCGCTTCCGGCGGAAAGTCGGCGGAAAATCCATGTTCTTTAACGATAACGTCAATCTCAATAGTGGGCGAATCCTCGCCTCCGAGAATTTCTACGATCTCGGCGTGAGCGCCCGCCCGGCCATCGGGGTAGACCGTGAAGCGCGCGACGACCATATCGCCGTCGGCAGCTCCCTTCTCCCTCTCCCTGGCGATGAGAAGCTCGTAGAAAATACGCCTATCCGAGGGGACGACGACCGTTACCCGTCCCCGCTTTTCGACGCGGCCGATAACCGTTTCGTGCGCGCGATCTACCACCCTGACGACTTCAGCTTCGTTCGATAGACCTCGACGCTGCCTTAAGAGGCGGACGGCGACGGTATCGCCGTGCATGGCGCCATGAACTCGACTTCGGGGGATGTAAAGATCGCCCGCTGGACTTTCGACAAAGCCATATCCGGCCCGGTTCGCTTCAAATTCCCCCATCACGAGATCGAGCTCGACCGGAATGGCATAGCGGCTTTTTGAAGTCTTGATGATGCGTCTTTCCTCTTCGAGCAGGCGTAAGGCGTCGCTGACTTGATCGGGACGGAAACCTGCCGCCAGGCTGGCGGCGATTTCGTTGGCGGTTGAAGGCCGGTAATCCCGCCGCCGCATAAGTTTCAGGATTTGTTTTGTGAGCTGCATTTATACCGTCATCTCCTCAATTAAAGAGAGCTTACAAACAGTATTTACGCCAAGGTGGTTCTGTTATATTATCACCTTACCGACACGCAGCTCGGAGGTTTCTTATATTTATGAGTGATTCACGAATATCTACGCCGGCACCCTGCATCATCAGTGAGGGCACACTGATTAATAAAAAGGATATGACCCGCGCCCTCGAAACGTTCGAGAACGTCAAATACGTCTATTCCGTTGACGGCGGTATCATCTCCCAAGGTGAAGGGGTTATCGTCAAGGTTTTTTCGAGCCGTGAAACGTCAACCCTCATCGTCAACGGCTGCATCTTTCTCAACGTCCTGAGCTTTGACTACCTCCGTTTTTCCCCACACAAGAAGGGGCTGACCAAGATAGAGCTGATCGAGGATACAAAGACCCTTAAGCTCGTACCACTCGAGGAGGACTCGAAGAAGCTCATCCGGTCAAACCGCGAGCTTTTAGCATCAAGCCAGCTCAGCTTCGACGAGGAGAGTCCCGCACAGCTCTTCGAAGACCTGGGAGACGACGAGGACGACTGATAGCTATTAGTCGTCAGCCTCTAGCTTCCAGCCTCTAGCTCCTAGCAAAAACCTCACGTGCGATTCTGGTTTCCTGGTTTCTTGGTTTCCTAGTTTCTTGGTTGCCTGGTTTCTTGGTAGTAGGGGCGAGCCGGTGGCTCGCCCGAAACTTCGGCAACCCCATCTTGAGCGCACCAACTGGGCCATCCAGCGGAAGATAAATCTTTATTACATCGCTACAGCAGTCGGATTCTTGTGTGCACTTAAAGTTTGGTGCATCACTCAACTATCTACTATGGTACCAGGGTACT
>JAMCWL010000048.1 GCA_023481285.1 Actinomycetota bacterium
CCATGGGCCTGATTTCGCTGTCTGATACAAAGCGTCGGATTGATTTTGCGTCATGAACCGCCGTGTACGGAACCGTACGCACGGTGGTGTGGGAGGACGGGGGATGCGAATCCCCCTCCTACCCGATGTGCGGCCTTTACTTTTCGCTTGTTCCTTGTAATATTTGCAACAGAGCACAAGGTTGCCAATTATTCACTTGGAGGTGAAGCGATCGGTTAAAAGGAGATGAGTGGTCAAGATCGAAGGGAGGCTTTTATGTCAACAAGGCTTAAGACAGCTCTGGTCGTAGTTCTATTACTAACTCTTACGGCTTCGGTAGGGGTCGGCTGTTCCAGAAAAGCGGCCAAGCCCAAGACCGGAGGAAAACTAACCGCTTTTCTAGCTGAGCCAAAGGCTATAGACCCCTACAACGCTCAGGAGACTGAGGGCATGGAGGTCGTGGCCAACATCTTCGATGGCCTCGTCAAGTTCGACCCGAAGACCTCTGCTATCAAACCGGCGGTCGCCGAGAAATGGGAGTCCAACAAGGATGCGACCGTCTGGACCTTCACCCTCAGGGAGGGGACTAAGTTTCACAACGGCCGGGAAGTTGAGGCCAAAGACTTCAAGTTCGCCTGGGAGCGCATAGCGAACCCCAAGACCACCCCACCGTCCGACGTCTCTTACCATCTGGCTCCGATCAAAGGTTTTGATGAGATGCAGGCGGGAAGCGCGACGGAGCTTTCCGGTGTGAAGGTCAAGGATAAGAATACGCTGGAGGTAACGCTCTCCTACCCGTTCGCTGATTTTATCTTCGTCACCGGTCACCCGGCTCTCGCTCCGGTTCCAAGAGAAGAGGTTGAGAAAGACCCGAAAGCTTTCTCGGAGAAGCCCGTCGGCAACGGCCCGTTTATGATGGCCGAGCCGTGGAAGCACAACCAGTTCATTAAGATAAAGAGGTTCGATGGCTACTACGCAGAAAAGGCCACGCTTGATCAGGTGACCTTCAAGATATTCAAGGATGAGGAGACCGCTTTCAAGGAGTTCGAGGCCGGTACGCTCGATTACACCAAACAGATCCCGACCGGGCAGATCAAGGCGACCGTCCAGAAGTTCGGAGAGTCCTCCGACGGCTACGAAGCGACTCCCGGTGGGGACGTGCTCCTGGGCGCCGAGACGGCCGTCTACTATTTGAATGCGAATAATACGAATGAGTTCCTCAAGAATCCCGACGTCCGCCGGGCGATCAGCCTGGCGATCGATCGCCAGGCGATAGTTAAGACGATCTACGAGGGCACGAGGAAACCGGCTACGGGCCTCGTTCCACCGGGTGTGGTCGGGTTTAAGAAGGATGCCGGCAAGTTCATGAAGTTCGACAAGGAAGAAGCTAAGAAGCTTCTTGAGAAAGCCGGATTCCCTGGCGGTAAGGGGCTGCCGCCGTTTAAACTCTCCTTCAACCCGGGTGCGGGTCACGAGAAGGTCATGGAGCTCGTCCAGGCAAATCTTAAGGAGATTGGCATCCAGACGGAGCTCCCGCCGGTCGAGTGGGCGCAGTTCGTAACCTTCCGTCAGAAGGGCCAGCACGAAATTGCGCGCGACGGCTGGACCTTCGACTACCCGATCATCGACAACATGCTTTACCCCTTGTTCTTCTCAAAGAACATCGGCAAGGACAACACGACGAGGTTCAGCAATCCCGAGGTTGACAAGCTGATCCTTGAGGCCCGTCAGGAGACCAAGGAAAGCAAGCGCGTTGAGAAGTACCAGAAAGCGGAGGAGCTCATTCTCAACGAGGTTGGTGCCATCCCGCTCAACTTCTATGCACACCGCGCGGTAGCTCAGAAAAAGGTCAGGGGCCTTGTCTATAGCCCACTTAACATCACCTACTACAACACCATTACCATCGAAGAGTAGGCAACTACTTACTAGCTTATCTTAGTGGTCGCCCGGCTAATTGCCGGGCGACCTGCTTTATGATAATCTTTGCAAGGCCGTACGCGGTTCGGTTACATTATGACCGTCAAGGGGGCACCTGGATGCTCGCTTACATAGCGAAAAGAGTTTTTCAGATCATCCCCGTGCTTATCGGAGCCACGCTTTTACTCTTCGTAATCGTGTACGTCATCCCTGGCGACCCGGTTCGACTTATGACCGGCCAGCGAACGATGGATCCGGCCCGGTACCAGGAGATTCGCCGCCAGCTTAACCTCGATAAGCCCGTTTACGTCCAGTACTTTCTGTACCTCAAGGACCTGGCAAAGGGCGATTTTGGGACCTCCTATCAGAAG
Source organism: Actinomycetota bacterium (assembly GCA_023481285.1). Taxonomy (GTDB): domain Bacteria; phylum Actinomycetota; class Aquicultoria; order Aquicultorales; family JAMCWL01; genus JAMCWL01. The sequence continues at coordinate 2,268 of JAMCWL010000048.1, forward strand.
GGGAGACCGGTCGTCGATATCTTGAAGGACGGGTATCCAAACTCTCTTAAGCTGGCACTCGTTGCCATTACCATCGAGGCGCTCTTAGGAATAGTCGCCGGCGTCATCTCGGCCGTCCGGCGTTACTCCTTCGCCGACGTGCTGGTAACTCTCTCAACGAGCGTACTCGTTACGGTTCCGGTTTTCTGGTTGGGCATGATCCTCCAGCAGATCTTCGGCGTTTGGCTCCACTGGCTTCCCGTCTCGGGTTACGGCGACGGCGGGCCGCTTAATTACGTCTTGCCGGCGACGACGCTGGCCGCCATTTCGACCGCTTATGTCGCGCGGATCATGCGCTCTCAGATGCTTGAGGTCATGGACCAGGACTACATCAGGACGGCATATGCCAAGGGCTTGAGGAGAAAGAGCGTGATCTACAAGCACGCGCTAAAGAATGCGCTTATCCCGGTCGTCACATACATCGGTCTTGATCTGGGGGTGCTGATAGGTAGCGCGATCGTCACCGAGACGATCTTCAGTTGGCCGGGCATAGGCTATGAGATATATCTTGCCGTCTTACAGCGTGACAACCCGGTAATTCTCGGCGGGGTCACTACCCTAGTCATTCTTTTCATGCTGATAAACCTACTTATTGATATCTCTTACGCTTTTCTCGACCCAAGAATTCGCTACGGTCGGGCTGGGTCTTAAAGGGTCTTTTTACATGGGGCAATCATGAGCAAGATGGAAATCCTCGAAAAAGATGAGAGCCGCAAGGTCGGGGTCGCTCATGTAGACGGCGGGGCTGTGGTCGCCAAAACTGGCGTCACCCTGTGGTCGGATGCGAGACGGCGGTTTAGCAAGAACAAGCTTGCGATGCTCGGCCTCTTGATCGTCGTCTGTGTCATCTTGGTTGCGGCGACCGCTCCGGTAATCGCTCCATACGATCCCGTCAAAATTGACACGGCCAACCTGGACAAGACGTCCCTCCAACCACCATCGCTCAGGCACCCAATGGGAACGGATATCTTCGGCAGAGATATCTTCAGCCGGATCATCTGGGGGTCCCGCGTCTCCCTTGAGGTCGGCATCGTAGCCGTTGGAATCATGATCATCCTGGGGCTGGTTTTTGGGGCGGTCGCGGGCTATTACGGCACTTTTCTTGATGCGATCGTCATGCGGCTGGCAGACATATTCTTTGCGTTTCCCTATGTTCTCGGCGCGATTCTCCTCATCACCATTATGGGCAGAGGCCTGAGAAACACCTTCATCGCCATTGGTATACTTGGCTGGCCGACGATCGCCAGGATTTTCAGGAGCTCGATCCTCTCGGTGAAGGAGACGGATTACGTTGAGGCCGCCCGCGCTCTCGGCGCCAGCGACCTGCGAATTATAATCAAGCACATCCTGCCTAACTCGATCGCTCCGATCATCGTCTACGGGACGATGGCCGTAGGCGGCGCAATCATCACCGAGGCGGCCCTTTCTTTCCTTGGTCTGGGAGTGCAGCCGCCGAAACCAGCCTGGGGCTATATGCTCGCCGATTCCAGGAGCTACTTCGCGACCGCGCCCTGGTTGATGTGGTTTCCGGGGCTGGCGATTGTTATCACGGTTCTCGGTTTCATGCTTCTTGGAGATGGCCTGAGAGATGCAATCGACCCGAGGATGAAAGCAGACTAATTTAGGGGACGTTGTTAACTAACAAAACTAACTATCTATTTGGGAGCGGCTGAGATTGTCGGAGCACATTCTCGAAGTTGATAACCTGGTGGTTCATTTTTTCACGCACGACGGTGAGGTTCATGCCGTCGACGGCGTCTCGTTCCATTTGGATAAAGGGGAGACGCTTTCGATAGCCGGAGAATCAGGGTCGGGCAAGAGCGTGACCGCTTTGTCCATCCTGAGACTCCTGCCCCCCAGAACGTCCAGGGTGCTTGCGGGCACGATCCGGTTCAAAGCGGCGGATATCCTTACCATGTCGGAAGAGCAGGTTCGCAAGATCAGAGGTTCGTCCATAGCGACGATCTTCCAGGACCCGATGACCTCTCTGAACCCCGTATTGACCATTGGCGAACAGATAGCCGAAGTCATGCTCGTGCATGGCGTACTGACGAAACGCAACGCGGCGATGAGGCGGGCGGTAGAGCTTCTAGAGATGGTGAAGATTCCACTGGCGGGAAAGAGGGTTCATGAATATCCTCACCAATTCTCTGGTGGTATGCGCCAGCGGGCCATGATAGCGATGGCCTTGGCCTGCCATCCCGATATCCTCATCGCCGATGAACCGACGACCGCTCTCGACGTGACCATTCAGGCCCAGATAATCAAGCTCCTTGAGGAGGTACAAAGGGAATTCGGCATGGCGATCATCGCGATCACGCACGACCTCGGTGTGGTGGCGGAGATAACCGACCGAATCCTGATAATGTACGGTGGGCGGGCTG
>JAMCWL010000047.1 GCA_023481285.1 Actinomycetota bacterium
GTCTTCGGCTTTAGCGGCGGGCTGCTCCAGGATTTCTTGAGCGGTCAGGTCGTCGGCCTGTCGGCGTTTTCCAAAGCCATCGTCGGTTTTATCTCCGGGCTCGTCGAGCGCACGATCTTCGTTGAGAATGTCCTGCTTCCGATGGGCGCCATTTTTATAGCCAGCATGCTGAACGATTTCACCTACGCGGGTTTCAACTTCCTTCTAGGAGAACACGTAGGGCTTAGCAAGCTCTTTTTTGATATCGCGCTGCCGACCGCCGCGTACAACGCGCTTATGATGCCGCTGGTCTATCTCGTTTTCAACCGCTTCGCCAAACCGCGTGCCGACAAGGCGCCAAAGCTGAAGACGAGTTTCCGTTAGAAATCCGATGCCGGTTCGCCGGCGCGGCTATGCGAGACGGCGGTCGGAGGTCGACGGCCGAGGTCGGGAAGTATCGAGCGAGCGCCGGGCACTCGAGCCCGCGCTAAGTGGGTCTTATGAATAGAGAGTATCGCAAGTATATAGAGGAAGAGATTGCCGGTAAGTCTCTCGATAAAAGCCAGAAGCCGGAGGATATCAAGGGACGGCTTTTCGGTTTTGTCGTCTTCGCTGTGCTCGTCTTCTCCGTGCTTCTCGGGCGCCTGTGGTTCATGCAGGTTATGCAGGGTGAGAGTTATCAGAAGCAGGCCGACAGCAATAGGCGGCGGATCATTCCGATCGACGCCCCGAGGGGCTACATTTATGACAGGAACCATAAGGTTTTGGTCTCGAACAGGCCGGGTCTCGCGATCTCGGTCATGCCGACGATAGCCCAGGTGAATAAAGGCGTCATCGATCGCTTGGCGGTGTTGACCGGCATGACGACCAAGGAGATCAACGATAAACTCAGCGCCACCAACGCCGATCCGTTGAAGCCGCGCGTTATCAAGCGCGATGTCGACAAAAAAATCGTCGCTTACATCTCCGAGCATCAGGCGGACTTCCCGGGCGTCGACCTCACGGTCGAGACGATCCGCGAATATCCCCTCGGCAACTTGTCCGCGCACGTAGTCGGCTACCTCGGCGAGATATCCAATGACGAGCTTAAAGCCAAAAAGTCGGATGGGTACGACATGGGCGACGTTGTCGGCAAAACCGGGGTCGAAAAGGCGTACGAGTGGGCGCTGCGGGGGACGAAAGGGAGCCAGCAGGTCGAGGTCAACGCGGCCGGGCGCCCGCTGCGGGTTCTCAAGAATATCACGCCTAATCCCGGCCACGACTTGATTCTAACCATAGACATCGGCATTCAGGAAGCCGCCGAGAAAGCGCTTGCCAACGGGATAGCGGAGGCGAAAGCGGGACGGTTCAAGAAGGCCAACGCGGGGGCGGTGGTTGTCATGGACCCAACCAACGGGGAGGTCGTGGCGCTGGCCAGCTATCCGACATACGATCCTAACCTTTTCTTGGGCGGTATCTCGTCCAAGAATTGGGAAACGCTGACCAATCCATCAAGCGGTTACCCGCTCAACGACCGGGCGATCATGGCGGCATACCCATCCGGTTCGACTTTTAAAGTGATCACCGGCATCGGGGCGCTCGCGGATGGTTTAACCACGGCGAGCCGGACGATCAACTGCACCGGGACGTGGACGGGCTTCGGCGCGGAATGGGCCAAGTCGTGCTGGTTGAAGAGCGGTCACGGGAACGTCGACTTCATATCCGCCGTCGCGCAATCTTGCGACTCCTACTTCTATCAGCTCGGCTATGAGTTCGAGAAGAAGGGCGGCGAGCGCCTTCAGTATTGGGCTCGAGTTTTTGGGATCGGAAAGCAGACCGGGATCGATCTGCCTTCCGAGGCCACTGGACGCGTGCCGGACAAGAAGTGGAAGAAAGAGTTCAACAAGGACTTTCCGGAATACCAGACGTGGGTTCCCGGCGACACCGTCAACATGGCGATCGGCCAGGGCGATCTTCTCTTAACGCCCCTTCAGCTCGCGATGGATTACTCGGCCGTGGCCAACGGTGGCACGATTTACAAGCCACACACGGTTCGCTCGGTCGTAAACAGCGACGGCAAGGTCGTCTATGACAACAAGCCCGTGGTAACTCAAAAACTGCCGGTCAGCCAGGAGGCCATAGCGACGATGAAAGAGGGCCTCAAGCAAGTGGTGGCGAACGGCACGGCCGCCGGTCTGTTCAGCGGGTTTCCCATGCCCGTCGCGGGCAAGACCGGTACCGCCGAGGTTCAGGGGAAGGACGACTTCGCCTGGTTCGCCGGGTATGCGCCCGCCGACAACCCCAAGTACGTGGCCGTCTGCGTCATCGAGCAGGGTGGTCACGGAGGTTCCGCCGCGGGGCCGGTCGTGCGGTCGGTCTTGGCTAAAGCGCTGAACGTTCAGGAGCAAGGAATGGTTAAAGCGGAGGACGCTTCACGATGATCGATTTCCAGAAGATCTCTCGTTACGTCGATTTCCCGCTTATCGCATCGGTCATCGGGCTGATCGTCTACGGATCGATGGTTGTCTATTCGGCGACAGCCAAAGACGTTCCTGGCGACCCTTTCTTCTCGCTCAACCGCCAGCTGGTCTGGGTCGCTCTCGGGATAGTCCTGGCCATGATCGTGGTGGTCTTGGACTACAACCGCCTGCGAAACTGGATCGTCCCTCTCTACATCGCGATAGCGGCCGTACTGTTGCTCGTCATGTTTACCGGCGCGTCCGAGCTTGGGGCCCAGCGCTGGATCGATATCGGCGCCTTTCGTTTCCAACCATCGGAGTTCGCGAAAATCATCATCGTCATCACCCTCGCGGGACAGCTCTCTTTGTACAAGGGAGACCTGTCGAATCCAAAGAACACGCTTCTTGCGTTCGCGCACGTCGGATTGCCGCTGTTCCTCATCTACAAGCAGCCGGACCTCGGGACCGCCCTCTGTATTCTCGCGATAACTCTCGGCATCATCTTCGCCGCCGGCATTCCCTTGCGGCAGTTCATGGTCATCTTGTTTATCGGGATGGCGGTCGTGCTCGTCGTCTTCAACTTTCACCTGCTCAAGGACTATCAAATGAAGCGGCTTATCGTCTTTCTCGATCCCGACGTCGATCCCCTCGGCTCGGGATACAACCTCCTGCAATCAAAGATTGCGGTCGGTTCCGGCATGTTCATGGGTAAGGGATTCATGTCGGGGACTCAAACGAACCTGCGGTTTCTCCCGATGCGCTCAACCGACTTCATCTTCGCGGTTGTCGGCGAGGAGTTCGGGTTTGCCGGGGCCCTCGCGCTGATCGGGCTCTACGCCACGATGATTATCAGGGGCATCCGCGTCGCGGCTCTTTCGAAGAACTTGTTCGGCACTTTGCTGGCGGCGGGAATCGTCTCGATGTGGGTTTTCCAAATACTCATCAATATCGGAATGACCACGGGCATCATGCCGATTACCGGCATCCCCCTGCCCTTTATCAGCCTGGGCGGCAGCGCTCTCATGACCAATCTTTTGGGCGTCGGTATTCTTCTCAACATTTACGCCCGTCGTTTTGTATAATCTAAGATATGTTCAACAACCTGATGAAGCTTAAAGATCTTCTAAAGCACGTGATCGACGTCCGGTCGAAGTTTAACTCCGCCGTCAAGATCGCGGTCGTGGGGGGCGACCCGTTCGGCGAGTTTTTCCGAAAAGGGGCCGAGGCCGGGTCGGTCGATTTGATCGATCGGCGGGATTTGTTCGCGGCCGATTTGTCCGAAGTCGATCTTGTCGTTCAAGTCCTTCGTCCGGGAGAGTCGCTCGGTTCGGAAGATAAGGTGGCGCTCGAGAAGGCCCCCGACGTGTTGGTCGTGGTCGATATGAGGCAATCGGTCGACCTTGGGCAGCCGGTGGAGCGGGCGCTTTGGGCGCTACCGAGAGATTTAATGGATAAAGCGCACGTCATCGTATCCGACGACGATCTCAACGCGCTCCTCAGGAAAATCGCGGCCCGCTTTGAGGACCGGAAGATTTCGCTCGCGAGCGCTCTGCCGGTTTTCAGGCCTCTGGTGGCGGGGGAGATAATTGTCAATACCTCCCTCCAGAATGGCGGCATAGCGACGATCAGCGTAATTCCCGGCGCCGACATGCCGGTTTTAACCGCCAATCAGCTGAAAATGGTGCTCGAGCTCATGGCCGTCTACGGCGAAGAGCCGACCTTGAGCAGGTTGAAGGAAGTCCTAGCGGTCGTCGGCGGCGGATTTATCTTCAGGACGGTCGCGAGAGAGCTGCTCGATTTTCTTCCCGGACCCGGTTGGATAGTCAAGGGAGGGATGGCGATCGGAGGCACGATCGTCGTCGGAAAAGCGGCTCAAGCGTATTTTGAACAAGGGAAAGGTGATAGTCTTGAGTCTTTGGGCCCAGGTGGAGAAGTTGCTCCCGAGGGTGGAGAAGCCGGCCCGCTACATTAACGGCGAGTTCAATAGCTCGCACCGGTCGCCCGAGGGGCGTCTCTCGATAGTCCTGGCCTACCCCGATGCATATGAGGTGGGCTTTTCAAATTTAGGCTTGCGGATTCTCTATGAGTTGATAAACGCCCGCGAGGATGCCGTGGCGGAGCGTACGTACGCTCCGTGGCATGACATGGAAGCGCTCATGCGCGAGTCCGGCGTGCCGCTGTTCACGCTGGAAAGCCACCGTCCGGTCTCCGGCTGCGACGTCGTCGCGCTCTTCGGCGAAGA
>JAMCWL010000032.1 GCA_023481285.1 Actinomycetota bacterium
TCAAGAACTTCGTCATCAAGACGTTCCGCCAGACGCACTGCGCCCAGATTGCGTTTTCTCCTGAATTTACGGTCTGCAACACCTGCCATAGAACGAGCAGAGGTCTCTCTGATTCCTGCGCCAATTGCGGTTCGGACGACGTCTATGGGATAACAAGAATCGTCGGCTACTACTCGAAGATTCCCACGTGGAACAAGGGCAAGACCGGGGAGTTGAAGGACAGGGTGAGAACCGGGCTATCGGTCATCGTGTAGAGCGAGTATTGCTGAGGCCGTCAGGCCGAAGTCACAATTGCTGAAGGCCCAAAGGGCCGTAATCCTGAATGAAGTGAAGGGAAGTATCTACGGCTCGCCCTTGGGAAGGCGCTAATCTCAATCGAAAGGAAGCTTACTTATCGCGGTGCGTCTATATAAAGGGGGTCGGTTTAGAAGGTTCGCCCTGATCTTGCCGGCCGCGCTGGTATTTGCAGCCGGGTGCAGCTTGTTTGGCACTAAGCCGACGGATCAGGTCAATAATTTCTTTAGCACGATCAGAGCCGGAAATTATAATGGAGCGATTGAGCTTATCTCGCCTGATCTAAGAGACAAGATGAGAGGATCGGTAAGCGACCTGACGACCGGCGCAAACGAGTGGGCATCCTCGAATTATGAGGTGAAAGACGCGTCGATCACCGGGGACAAGGCGACCGTGACCGTTGAGTTGGTCGATGGAAAAACCCAAGGTATGAGGGGAGAACCGGTCACCTTCGGCTCCAGGCAGGAGATCAGGTTTTACCTCACAAAGATAGGCAAGCGCTGGTATATCGAGGGGATATCAAACTAGCGGTTTAGGGAGGACGGAATGTCCATCAAGCTCTTTTGGAAGCATAATTGACCGAAGTGTCCGGTGGCCAAGTCCGTGGTCGCAGGGTTTGATGGTATTGAGTTCTACAACGTAGATGAGGTCGAGGGGCTTGCCGAGGCGGCTTTTTACGGGGTGTTGGCCACGCCGAGCATCCTGGTCATCGGCGAGGACGGCGAGCAGATCGCCTCCTGGCGAGGGGACGTGCCGTCGAAGGAGGACTTACGGGTTTGCATGAGAGTTTAGCTGTATCCGAGGGGTCGCTCGGCATAAAAGGGATGCTCCCGTCGAGCATGCTCGATTGGGAGGGGAAGCTGGCGGCGGTTCTTTTCACAGGCGGCTGCAACTTGCGATGCCCATTCTGCCACAACGCGGACCTCGTTTTAAGTCCGGAGGAGATCAAAGATTTTCCCTGGGCTCGGATTGAGTATCACCTCAACACAAAGAAGAGATGGCTTGATGGTGTCTGCATAACCGGTGGCGAGCCGACGCTCAACCCCAACATCGGCGAGATTACATCCAAAATCAAGTCGTGCGGCTTTCCGGTGAAGCTGGATACCAATGGCACGAAACCTAACAAGGTGTCGGAATTGATCGATCAAGGATCGATCGATTACGTGGCGATGGATATCAAGACGAGCTTCGACAAGTACGACCTTGTTACGAAGAAAAAGGGAGTCGAAGCGAAGGTCAAGGATTCCATAGAGCGCCTGGTGGATTTTGAAAAAGCAGGGAAGATAGAGGTCGAGTTCAGGACGACGTTTGTCCCCGGAATCGTCGACAGAGAAGACATTCTGGAAATCGCAGGCCACCTGGCCGAGGCGAGGGGACGACGATACTCCATCCAGCAGTTCAACCCGAAGAAAGTGCTCAACCCGAGCGTTGCTGGCAATATCTCACCCCAGCCAAAAGATTACCTGCACAAGCTGGCTTTAGAATGTTCGACTATGATCCCGACGAAGGTGAAGTAACAAGCTACCATGGGTTGGATGCCCGGTCTTTATTGAGGTTGCGCATGGGTTATTTCAAGGAGATTCCGGAACTGAAGAGGTTGCGCGCTAAGAAGGAGAAGGAAGCCCGGTGCGCCGAACCTAAAAAGAGCGCCATCCAAAAAGAGAAAAGCCAGCAAAGGTTAGAGCAGAAGGCGGAAGATTTGCAAGCCCTGGTAAAGGAATTTGCCGTCAAGTCCATGGCCGTCCGGCCAGAGCTTTTTTTCGAGGAACTGGTTCTCGAAGAAGACGCCTCTGAGAACTCGAAGCAGTATACCCGTAAGATGCTGGTCAGGTTGGTCTCTATCTCGAGCAAGGGCCCTCTTAAAGGATGCTTTGCCGACAAAGACGGGAACCTATTTCAATCCTCATTCGAAAGGCTCAGCCCCAGGCCCGTCTATGTCTTGAGACCGATAAGCTTTGACTATCTGGCCATCGTTTGGCCCGGAAGCCTGCGCGCATTAGCTGCAGAGATGAATGAAGTTCTCGAGAGCGGAGAGTATGGATAGGAGGATGCAGTGCAGATCGATCTTAAACGCCTCGACCCTGAACTACCGGTTCCAAGATACGCCCATGAAGGTGACGCCGGCTGTGACCTCTATAGCCGTGAGGATGTCGTCCTGGGGCCGGGAGAACGAGCGCTCGTACCCGCCGGGGTCGCCGTCGCCATTCCCGAGGGCTACGCGGGTTTCGTCCAACCCAGGAGCGGCTTGGCCATCAAGTACGGCATTTCGATCGTGAACACCCCCGGCCTAATAGACAGCAAGTATAGGGGTGAGATCGGCGTCGTTCTAATAAACTTGGATCCGGCGGAGCCCTTCATCGTCAATAAGGGCGATAAGATCGCGCAGCTCGTTATCCAGAAAGTGGAAAAGGTCGAGTACCGCCTCGTCGAGGCGTTGGACGCGACGGTCCGCGGCGCCGGGGGATTCGGCTCAACCGGACGTTAGCAGCCGCGTGCTTCATCCCTTACATTCGTGCTTGATCAGTACGGGTGCCTCCAGCTACCAGCCTCTAAGCCCGGGCTTTATGGTGCCAGCTTAGCCAGTATCCCGTCGATAGCCGATTGCCGATTGCTTTGCTGATTGCTAAAAGTACAACCGCCTGCACGCTTCCTTTTTTCTCATCTTAAGGGTAAATACCCGCTCATGGATTATCTGGCCGATCTTATAAGCGTTGCGCGCGGTGTCGCTCCGGCGGAGCTCGTCTTGCGGAACGCGCAAGTCCTTAACCTTTTCAATGGAGCTCTGGAGTCGACGTCCGTAGCAATACACCGTGGAGTCGTCGCCGGCCTTGGGAAATACTCCGGCCTTTCTGAAATCGATCTTAAAGGGTCGGTCGTCGTACCGGGATTTATCGATTCACACACCCACATCGAGTCGACGCTCCTTAGGCCGGAAGAGCTGGCGAGGGTCCTCGTTTCCCACGGAACGACTACACTCATAGCCGAACCCCACGAAATAGCGAACGTTACGGGCCGCGCGGGCCTCGAGTACCTGACCGAGACATCAGCCGGATTGCCTATCGACATCTTCTTCATGGCGCCCTCCTCGGTCCCATCTACCTCACCCGAGCTGGAGACGAACGGCGCACTCCTCGACCTCGGTGCCGTAAAAGAGCTCCTCAACGAGCCTTCATACATCGGTCTCGGCGAGGTCATGGACTACCCTAAAGTCATCGCTGGAGAAAGCGGTATCCTTGACAAGATCAGGTCGGCGAAGGGCAGATCGATTGACGGCCATTGCCCCGGGCTCACCGGATTCGACCTGAACGCATACCTGGCCGCCGGTCCAAGCACGGACCATGAAGCGACGGAACTTAAGGAGGCCATGGAGAAGATATCCAGAGGGGTGGAGCTCATCCTCCGACAGAGCTCGGTCTCGAAGGATTTCGACAGGCTCGTTCCGCTCGTAAACTATATAACCGCTCGGCGATGTCTCTTGGCGACCGACGACCGGACAGCGATCGATCTGGAAACCGAGGGTGGCATCGACATGCTCCTTAGAATGGCGATCGAAAGAGAGATAGATCCACGGCTGGCGGTTCAGATGGTGACGCTTAATCCTGCGGAGCATTACGGGCTCATAGATCGGGGTTCGGTCTCCCCCGGAAAGATCGCCGACCTCGTTATTCTGGAGGACCTGACATCAGTCTATATCCGTATGGTCTTCAAGGGAGGTCTGCCCATCTATGATGAGGGTAAACTTATCATCGATGTGGAGGCGTACAACCCACCTGAGGCGGTGTTGAACACCGTCCGCGTCTCCGGCGTCAAGCCGGCGGATTTCGAAATCGCAGGCGAAGACGGAGCTTACCGGGTCATCGGCTATCGCCCGGGGCTGATACTCACCGATACGCTGATCGAGCCCTTTCACGCCGAGAAGGGAAGGATACCCTCTGACCTTGATCGCGATATCTTGCACATCTCCGTTATTAACCGGTATGCAAAGGACGTCAACGTATCGAACGGACTCCTTAATGGGTTTGGTCTTAAGCGTGGAGCGATCGCATCCAGTGTCTCTCACGACGCCCATAACATCGCGGTGGCCGGGGTCGATTCGGTGTCCATGTCCACCGCCGTCAACGCCGTTATCAAGAGCGGCGGCGGAATGTCGGCCGCTTTGGATGACGCCGTACTAGCCGAGCTACCCCTCGAAATCGCCGGATTGATGTCTCTTGCTCCTTATCCCGATGTCATTTTGGGCATGCGCGGTCTCAGAGAGGCGGCCGCCTACTTGGGGACGGAGCTCGAGGATCCTTTTATCGCCCTTTCGTTTATGACCCTGGCGGTAGTGCCCTCTCTCAAGATAACCGACAAGGGATTGGTTGACGTCCCGCGAGGAAAGTTAGTCGACCTTTTCATCGGCAGGGAAATCAAAAGGGCCGCTTGATGAAGAGTGAGAAATCACTTGAAACCTATGTTCAGGAGGGCGTCATACCTTCCAAGAATGAGTTGATGGAGCTTCTCACCGCTTATCTTCGCGAAGTCGTCGCTATGTCAGATGGCTTGGCCATGCTACTCGCCTATCGAGCCGCGGGCGAGAGTGATCTCGAGGAGATCATAGAGTTGGACCGGATCCTTGCCGCGCAGAAATTGGCCAGGGAGAGCCGCGAGGGAAGCGCTAAAGTGGGCGCCCGGATGCTTCGGTTGGCCGCCGGACTCTATCCCAGCCCGGTTCTAAACCACTTCGATGAGCTTGTTTTTCAGGGTAAGGCGCACGGACATCACGGCGTGGTTTTTGGAGTGGTCGGCCAGGCGATAGGAGTTGGCGAAAGGGAGCTCTTCCTAACCTTTGCCTATAGCACCGCGGCGGCGATGGTCGGCAGCGCGGTGAGACTCATACCCATCGGTCTTATTGAGAGCGGTGGGGATAATCTCGCCGCCACCTTCAGCCCCGAACTTGCCGATCTCACCATCTTCGTGATCGACGTCTCGGGAGGCGATAAGATTCCCAGGAAGGGCGGGCCTGGCGTGACCAGATCGGATCTCCTGGTCATCAACAAGATCGACTTGGCGCCTTATGTCAGGGCAAGCCTTGAGGTCATGCGGCGAGATTCCGAAAGGATGCGACCGGGGAAGCCCTTTATCCTCACCGCACTATAATATTGGACGCATACAACAGCGCACCCTTAAAAGTCACCAAGCCCTTTTACCTCGAACCCGAGACTGGCGGCGTCGTCTTGTGCCAGATGTGCACGGGCGGAGGCCTCGTGCAAGGCGACGACTACCGTCAAGAAATCGAGCTTATGCCTGGTGCACGAACTTTCCTTACCACGCAGTCGTCGACAAAGATTTACCGAATGAACAGGTCGTTTGCTCGCCAGTTGAGCCGGTTCAAGGTGGGAAAGGGCGCCCTTTTTGAGTATCTCCCCGAACCGATAATTCCTTTTGCCGGGTCGCGCTATATAGGTGAGACGGAGGTATTTCTGCTATTTACTCCTGCTGGAAGCTGGCCCGTCGCGAAATCGCCGGCCTGCCAAAACTAAACGTAAGAAAAGTTGGTTGTGGATAGAAGAGCTCGGTTTAGAACCCGGGCAACCGAGCACCAACCAATATCCGTCATCAGGCACTCGCAGGGGTAGTTTTCAAACCGCTCCCACAATGATTTAACGTGGAATTAACCTGAACGAAACAAGAACATAATAACTTCCGGCGATGCTAATCCTAAAGATCGCAGCGGCAGATAGGAGTGGCAATTGATCGGCACTAGAATCGCCGTCGCCTGCAATGACGATGAGGTTCTTCAAGCGATCAGGAAGGAGCTCAACCGGTTCTACGTCGAGCTCATTATGGAACCGAGCAGGTATGGAGAGGCTGAGCTCGCCATTATCGACCTCCGGGAAGACCGCAAGGTAGAGCGTTTTCTTAGGATGCCGTTTATCGCAATCCTGTCCAGGGCCACCGACTTTCCGCCGGTTCGTGACGCCGGAGCCGCCGATTACTTGCTCTTTCCTTTCCTCGCGGGTGATCTTGCGTTCAGGGTGCGGCTGGTCTATGACCGGCTGCACTACGAAGACGTGGAGCCGGGCTTCAGGATCGACTTGGATAATTACGAGGTCATAGCGGACGGAGACCCAGTCAATCTTACTTTTAAAGAATTCGAGCTACTCCGCTTCTTAATCAAGTCAAAGGGAAGGGTCGTGCCCAGAACGCTCTTGCTAAGCGAGCTTTGGAGTCGCGACTACTATGATGGCAACCGCACGGTTGACGTGCATATCCGCAGGATAAGGGCGAAGCTTGGGAACAAGTACGGCGATCTGGTGGAGACGGTTAGAAGCGTAGGTTACCGCTTCCGCAATGGTGCGGGCGTTTTTATAGAAGGGGGCGACGCCGGTTCGACCGTCGCCCGGGAGAGAGCAGAGCTCTAGGTAAACCAAGATATGAAAGGAATGGTGATGATGACGACGGAAACAGCAGCACCGACTAAGAAGGTCAGCGAGGGCGCCAAGAAAGTTATCGAGATGGCCAAAACGACCGGCGTTAAGATCGTCGATTTAAAATTCAACGATCTTCCCGGTCTTTGGCAGCACTTTTCGATCCCGGTGACCGAGCTTGAAGAGGAACTTTTTACCGACGGCATAGGGTTCGACGGCTCCAGCATTCGTGGCTTCCAGAAGATACAGGAATCCGATATGATCCTCATCCCGGATGCCGAGACCGCCATCGTCGACCCGGTCTGCAAGGTACCGACGCTTTCGATCATCTGTGATATCTACGACCCGATCACGAAGCAGGCATATACTCGGGATCCCCGCTACGTGGCCAAGAAGGCGGAAGGCTATCTCGAGTCAACGGGAATCGCGACGGACGCTTACTTCGGTCCCGAGGCCGAGTTCTTCCTCTTCAACGACATCCGCTTCGATCAGACGGAGAACGCCGGCTACTACTTCATAGATTCGACGGAAGGCGATTGGAACACCGGCAAGGACGAGCAGCCGAACCTTGGCTACAAGCCCCGTTACAAGGAAGGCTACTTCCCGGTACCGCCGCACGACTCTCTCCAGGATATACGCTCCGAGATCATATTGGCGATGATCGAGGCTGGCATCGCCATCGAGGTACACCATCACGAGGTGGCCACCGCCGGCCAGTGCGAGATTGACATGCGCTTCGACAAACTCGTCTCGATGGGGGATAGCCTGCTCCTCTACAAGTACATCATCAAGAACGTAGCGAGGGAGCACAACCTGGTCGCAACGTTCATGCCGAAGCCGGTCTTCAACGATAATGGAAGCGGCATGCACACCCACCAGTCCCTCTGGAAGGATGGGGCGAACATCTTCTATGACAAGAACGGCTACGCCGGACTCTCCCAGGAGGCGAAGTGGTACATCGGCGGTCTATTGAAGCACGGGCCCAGTCTGATGGCCTTCTGCGCCCCGACGACGAACTCCTACAAGAGACTCGTCCCGGGCTTCGAAGCCCCGGTCAACCTAGTCTACTCGATGAGGAACCGCTCTGCTGCCGTCCGCATCCCGATGTACTCGGATAGCCCGAAAACCAAGCGCGTCGAGTTCAGGCCGCCAGACGCCTCTTGCAACGGTTACCTTGCGTTCTCGGCGATGCTCATGGCCGGTCTCGACGGCATCCAAAACAGGATCGATCCAAGCAAGCCGATGGACCTGATCGACATCTTCGACCTCTCGCCCGATGAGGCGAGGGGGATCCCGCAGGTGCCGGGCTCCCTGGAGGAGGCCCTGAACGCCCTCGAGGCGGATCACGATTACCTCCTGAAGGGCGGCGTCTTCACGCCCGACGTCATCGACGTATGGCTCGAGTACAAGAGGTTGAACGAGATAGACGCCCTGAGGCTCCGGCCGCACCCCTACGAGTTCTATCTTTACTTCGACGTTTAGACGAGGTGGTTCTCGGGGCGATTCGCATTTGCCCGTGTGGATAATCAATAATAAAAAAGCGCCCGCCTTGCCCTCCCTGCGGGCGCTTTTTTATTGCACCGAAAGACCGGTTCGAATCCCATCTGGGGAGCCAATGTACGCGACAAGAGTATATAAGGACTCACACGATATGCCCGTTTTACAGCGAGCGATGGCTGCGTTTTTCTTCAATTACCAGCCGAAGACTTCAAGCCTTTACGTCAAGCTTGCACAGCGTATTTGGCAAACTGGCTGGCCAGGAACTATTTGCACACTGAACTACGAGAGACTGTTACCAATATCACTTTCCTATGTAGGCATTCAGCCCATAGTGGGGCAGACAGCGGAGAGTGGTCAGATTGAATTATGTTTGCCACATGGGTAGATAAGTAAATCTCTTAATCCGCTTTAGTTAGATCAAAACAAAGAGGATGAATCTTGCGTTACCTTTCCTACCTGTGGAAATGCTGATATAATACAGCTTAGGAGCGACAATTACAGCTCCAACCCTAAGAAATCTCCTTGACTTAATCAAGTATAATGCGTTTTACTTGATTATAGTAAATCTTAGTTAAGCAGGCTTGATTAGAAGCTTATTCGAGAACCATTATGAAGCAACCATTCATTCCACCCAAATTACCGCCAGAGATCGATTACGCCGCTCTAATTAAAGAAGTTGGAGAGGCTCATAATGCCTTGGGTAAGCTCAATGGTCTCTTGGTGGGCATTCCTAATCCCGATCTTTTGACGACACCGCTCTTAACCAAAGAAGCGGTCTTGAGCTCGAAGATCGAAGGCACCCAGGCGACCATTGAAGACGTCTTCAAATACGAGGCTGAAGAGAAAGTTTCCCAAGCGACCGCAAAGGAAGCGGACGTTAGAGAGATCATCAATTATCGCCAAGCTATCCGTGAGGCGATACAAGAATTAGAGAAAAAACCCATCGGCGAGAACTTGATCAAGAAAGTTCACTTCACTTTGCTGGATTCAGTTAGAGGAGCTCATAAAGACAGGGGAAACTTGCGAAGAATGCAAGTGTATATCGGTCTCCCGGGAGCTCCCATGCAAGAAGCGACCTTTGTCCCACCTCCCGCTAATGAAGTTCCTCAGCTACTGAGCGACTGGGAGAACTACATCAATTCCGAAAGCAAGCCGGATGCTCTGGTTCAGATTGGATTGGCACATTATCAGTTCGAAGCAATCCACCCGTTTATGGACGGCAACGGCAGAATCGGCCGGTTGTTGATACCTCTCTTTCTCTACCAGCGCCAGCTTCTTGATTATCCGCTTCTTTATATCAGCGAATACTTTGAGGAGCACCGACGCGATTATTATGACCTTTTAAATAGAGTGAGTGAGGTAGATGACTGGCATAGCTGGCTTAGGTTTTTCCTTACAGCTGTAAAGACGCAATCACTGAAGGCACAGAACACGATCTTGGCAATTCTCGATCTTCACAAGCAAACCAGGAGTGAAGTCGCGGCTGTCAGGTCGATTTACGCTTATGATTTGTTGGACATTCTATTTGCGACGCCGATTGTCTCTAGTGCGAGCATTAAGGGTCGCCTTAACACAACCCCTCAGACGATCCACACCCTGTTATCAAAGTTTGTTGAAGTGGGCATTCTTGAAGAAGCTTTAGACCGTAAGAGAAACAAGCTGTATGTCTTCAAACGGCTTATTGAGATTGTTGAGTAGACTGATATTACTTAATAAGCTTTTCTAGCTGGGAAATTAGACGATTGACAGGAGATGCCATATCAACCGACTATTCGTACGAGTTCTTCTAAGAGTTCGAAAATTGTCCGGTCCGGGGATGCGCTTCTTAGCTGCTCAATAACGCATGAGAGAACCGCTTTGTCTAGCGGTTCTCTGTTCTGTTCCTGGCGGAGCAGACGGAATAGGTCAAAAAACCGGAGCATCAACCTTATTGGAAGCGCAGGAGATCATGGCCGTCCCGTATACACAGCATAGTGAAATCGATTTCATAGCAAAACAGCTTGTAGAAAGAGCGTGTAGCAAGAATTTAGTAAGTTGTCCCTAGCAATTGCGGGGCTCCTGGTCAGATTTGGGCGCTATGCGTAGCGAAGACCTTTTGCATGTAGGATCAAGAAATGCCGAGATATGTAAATTCGGTCACTATTTTCATCGGGTAGTCTAGGATAACGTCGAGTGCTCCCGACATTATCAGCGCGATGATTATGACGAAGCTGAACCGCTCGAGCGTCGCCCAGAAATCCCTTGCATTGTCTGGCAAGAAAAAGTGGATTATGCGAGAGCCATCAAGCGGAGGAATCGGCAGTAAGTTTAGAGCGGTTAGAATCACGTTGGTCAGAATCATGGTGTCCAACAGCCGGTCGTATGCCTCTGGGATATTAAAGATGTAAAGTCTTGCTAAGAGGAACGCCAACAGAAAATTGGACAAAGGCCCCGCGAGGCTCACGAGTAAGTCATCTCGTAAGGGGTTACGAAACCGAGAAGGGTTAACCTCGACTGGCTTCGCCCACCCGAACCCCGCAAATAAGAACATGAGGAAACCTACGATATCCAGGTGGACTATTGGGCTTAACGTCAATCGTCCCTGATCCTGCGGGGTCGTATCCCCTAATAAATAAGCGACCGCTGTGTGTGCAAACTCATGCACCGTGAAACCGATTACTATGGAAACGATCACGAATATGAAGTATTGCGGATCGAATTCTCCATCCAACAGCATACTTCGGTCTCCTGAGTTGCCGCCTGGACGCAAAGATAGCAGACGTCATAAAAGTTAATGCCGCAAATAAGTCTACAATCAAGCTGTTGCTTAAATATTAATACAACGACCCATTGTCTTCAAATCGCCACCGGTCATACTAAGCGACGCCCCCGGGCGGCTCCCACAAGTCACCACTCGTGCCGACAGTCGAGGAAACGAATGCCTAATTTATCAAGCATTTTCGCCCTGCGTAAGGAGTCGGTGTAGTGCAGAAGAGCAAATACACTACTCGATATATATAACTGCTATGGTAGGTACCTGGTACCGGGCATGCAATGCAACATTACAACCAACGTCCCCTAAGTGCACTAAGTGCACGGGCCACAATTGATAAAGGATCAGGCTGGCGGGGGATTACCATTTGGATTTCTTGATGACCGGTATATCTCACGGTGGATGTTTTCGATCTCTTTCAGCGGCCGTGCAAGCAGCAGCATATCTTCCGGACTTATCGATCGCAGGTATTTCGGGCAGAACCATGAAGCGCAAAGCATCGGCCTCATCTCTTTTTTAAGCCGGCAACCGGCGGGGGAGAGGTAACGGCAGGGGGGAGGCTCCTTTCCGATCCCGGTAACTCTCTTTACCGCGTGTCTGAAGCCGTTGGCAAGCAGCCACGGAAGACTGTAGATACGTCCGCTATAGTTCTCGAGCGGTCGTCCCAAGCCACCGTGAATGTACTGATCGAAAATCGTATAACGGTCGACCGGCTCCTGACAGCAGCGCCCACCGCACTCAGCGCAGAGCTTCCCATATTTTAACACTCGGTCGAAGATCTCCGCCTGAGCGCCGCGCCTCCTTCTTTCCAGGCCTGCCACATCCGACTCAACCAAGCAAACCTTGTCGGCATCCTTCGGCAGGCGTGCTTGAAGCCAGACGAGTCTCGCGTTGTACATCAAGTACCAGCGCGCCACGAATTTAATTTTCTTAACCGTCGCAACAAGCGACATTTCTTCACCAGCTTGTTAAGTTAAGCGATCGCCAGACGATTCTACCATACAAGTCGGCGTCTGTAGGGGGTCTTTGCTTTCCGAATTAATACCTGTCAGTGCCTGTTTGCCGCCAAAATCTATTTTCCGCGGTATAAAATCATTACCAAGCGCTTAATGACCTCTTAGAAAGCCTTACAGTGCGTTTTGCCTGGCAATTGGCCTATTATTCGCCATCAGGGCTCTCGTCTCAGCAACTAGAATACCTTTAGCGAACGGAAGGCAGGCGATACTTTGAAAATGAAGGGCACATCATGCAGACGGCATGAAGTCGCTTGGAAAGTGCTATCCTTATGGCACAGCATGGCAGGCATCTCATATTTAGTACGACAACCTTTTGAGCTATTAGAAAGGAGTTGGCTATGAAGGCAATCGCAGTCAAGAGCAGTAGGCAAAGTACGCTCAGCCTGATACTGCTTGCTATTGCGGTACTGGTGGTGGGGCTGGTTTCAGCTCCGGCCATCAGAACGGTCGAACGTCGGAAGAGTAATAGCTCTGGGCCAGTCGCTAAGGAAATAGCTAAAACGCCCATTAGCAGCCTTCCGTCCGTTCCGGAGGGAATAGTTCTAGGTGAAACTTCGGGTGGAGCTGCGTACCCTAAGGAGAAAAGGGTTATACCGTACTCCAACATACTCACGCTGGAAGAGGCAAGAAAAGACCCCAAAATAAAATTCCTTACACCTAAGAAACTGCCGGACGGCTCGAAGCTCGTGCTCGTCTTTCGCGTGCCAAATGAGACGCAAACGATTGCCCAGCGTTACACTATAAACGGTAAATATCTGGAAATCTCGGCGATACCGCAAAAGCAAACTCCGGATTACAAGAAAATGGCTGACGAAGGGCTTGTTTTTACGCCAGAACAAAACGCTGATGGCAGCATTAAGAGACAATCTGATGGCGGCTCGAAGATGGTTCGCAGAGATCAATTGAAATATATTACAGTTAACGGGTTACCTGGTGCTGCTCATGAACCCACCGAGGTTAAGGGTATAGGTGGTGGTACGATTCATAATCCAGGAACGCTTGGATGGTTTGTAAGCGGCACGGAATACCATTTGACGGGAGAAGAAATGAACACTCAGGCACTCTTAAAGATTGCAAGATCTATGAGTGATTAACCGCCTGACTGTCTGAGTGAGTAGTATTTTAAGATGATTCCCGAACAAAGCCCTTTGTATGCAAACCACAAAGGGCTTTGTTTTTTAGCCTGTTCAGACTCGTATACTTAATGCCGATAATATATCTTATGTTAACTAATCAATTTTGACACTTTCTTCTTTTGCATTCCTTGAATCCGAAGCTTTCCGAAACCCTTCTGTCTTAAAGCGATATCTTAAAGGCTTCAGATATGCTTGACGAGGCGCACCTCGGTTCCGTTGTTTCTGGAGAGAAAATTGATGTTATCGACGAGCTGTGTGATTATGTATACGCCCAGCCCTCCGGAGGCGAGCTTCCCGCTTCGGCGAATCGTAGCCGACGATACCGGGCAAACCACTCCCTTGCCGTAGTCGATAACCGAGAGGACAACTTGATCTTGCGACGCCCTGAGCGTCAGCCTCAGCGAGCCATGATGGCCGTTATACGCGTGTCTTACCACGTTGGTGCACGCTTCCGAGACAACGATTTTAAGATCGTCGATGTCCTGATCGTCGATGGAGATCGCGCGGCAAAAATTATCCACCACGTCGCGCACGAATCTGACGACGTGAGGCTCCGCACCAAGCGTCAGATCGAGCTCTCTCTCTAAATCAACGGCCTTTAATTTCACGTTATTAACCGCCCTTCAAAAGAAGACGGCCAATTACGCTTCGTTGTATACCCGGGATCGTCCCAGAAATTTCAATCTATATGCAGAAGCAGGTCACGAAAGGTTGTACTTCTTCTCAAACTGTAGCTTGGTAAGTTCTTCAAGGTCGCTTACGATTGCGCTGAGGAGGCTTTCCGCTTGCCTCTCCGTTCCAAATTCACCTAGGGTGGCTATATCGCCGGTATCGAGAGATATCGATTCAACGCGGTAGCTTTTCTTGCTCTTTAACGCATACGAAGGTTCTCTGAACAGAACGTCATCGTGCCAGTCAAGCTCCGAGGGCTCGCTCTCTTCGATCTTTATCACCCTGGCGCGGTAGAAGTCCGCTGCGGCTCCGAATGTTCTTCGCACGTCGCCTCCCTACTTGATGACTTCTACGAAATCCTCAGACGCTGACACAAAACCTTCGCGGCCATTCTTCTCCTTGACCTTATACCACTCTCCCTCTTTCTTGACGACCTGAAGCATTTCTCCCCGGGAAAGCTGGCCCACTATGTTATCGGCCCTTATCTCAGCGGTCGACCGCATATTGAGTGTTGACGCCTTTACCTTAATCCCGATCTTTATTTCATTCACGGCCCCGGCTTGTTTATTGCTCTGCTCTTTACTCACCGGGCTTGTAGGCTTTTTATTGGATTTTACGGCCGGCCGGCTAAGGCCGATCCCCATATCGATTATTACCAGCACAAGCAGGCCAAGCACACTCCAAGCGACAACATCGCGCCGCCGGCGGAACCGTCTTTCTTTCCCAAAACCGGTTGCACTCTTGAAGCTTTCTCGATAGCCCGGTTTCAAGCCGTAATCCTTCATAGACCACCATCTAGATTCTACCCGATTGCTAGGATATTTGAAGCGCAAAAGGAGTAATTTATCCCATCTCAACCGTTTTCCATGCATTAGGACATTAGGGCAGCCCGCGATGCAACTCCGACCATACGAAAGAAGGACACGCCACAGGCGTGCTTATGTATTTAGAGCACGTTATCGCGGACCCCAAAGGCATGCCACCGGCGCGCCCCTACTATCTACAGGGGTTGATCAACATGGCTGGACGACCATGCCCCTCTCCCCTATCATTGACAATTGATATCTTCTATGCGGAATACCGCCTAGAAGATAAGTGGATTTTGTTAGCGAAAGGCGTTTGGAAGAGATTTGGAGCTAATCTATGCACTCGATAAGTGGTGGTTAAGGAGCATCAATGGGATGGGCTCCGTCTCCGCCTTATCCACCGCTTTCCGGGCTGTAAGCGCGATCGGTGAGAATGCGTATATCTGGATAGCCATCTTACTTTTCGTTTTGGCGACAAGGCGCAGGGGTACTGCTCGGTTAGTTATCGCCGTCTTGGCTACCGTTCTCGCGGCGCAGCTCGCAACCGACCTTCTCAAGATTCTAGTGGCCAGGCCAAGGCCCTACCTGGTCATGTCCGATATAATCAGATACGGTCGCTTGGAACCCACGTTCTCATTCCCTTCGGCCCATGCAAGCCGTTCGTTTGCGTCAGCAGCCGTTCTCTCGGCGGGTCTGAAACGCTGGCGCCCCCTCTGGTACGCGATAGCAATTTCCATAGCGCTCTCTAGGATAGTGCTCGGCGTCCACTTTCCAACCGATGTGATTTTCGGCGCGCTTCTCGGGATGGGCCTCGGATGGGCGCTGGTGAGACTTATTAAAGTTGAAGACGTTGCCGGAGAGCAAAAACGTCCGGCCCGAGACGCCGGAAAATGACGTTCATCCACACGTCAACCGGTTGGCGTCGGGGTGATCTCCTCTTCAATCTGCCTCTTGTCGATGACCCGCCTGGCTTTTCCGGTCGTCCTCTCGATTGTTTTTGGCTCGACCAGTTGGACCTTGGCTTTCAGGTCCAGAACAGTTTGAAGTCGTGAGGCGACGTGGTTCTGGAATTCGACGATCTGCCTCATCTTGTCCGGGAATATCTCCTCGGTGACTTCGACCAACACTTTGAGCTGGTCCATCGCGCCCACCCTGTCGACGATTATCTGGAAGTGGGGCTCTACTCCTTCTATCTCCATGAGGACGCTCTCTATCTGGCTCGGGAAGACGTTTACCCCGCGGATGATGAGCATATCGTCCGTCCTGGCACGGACCTTCTCCATTCGCACGTTCGTCCGGCCGCATGGGCAGGGCTCGGCCACGAGGCGGGAGAGGTCCCTCGTGCGATAGCGGATGATGGGAAAAGCTTCCTTCGTCAGCGAGGTAAAGACGAGCTCCCCATCGGCTTCCTTCGGCAACCGCTCGCCCGTCTCCGGATCGATGACCTCAACGAGGAAGTGGTCCTCGTTCACGTGTAGCCCGTTCTTCTCCTCGCACTCGCCGGAGACGCCCGGGCCGAGAACTTCCGTCAGTCCATAATTGTCGGTTGCACTAATGGCCAGGCGATCTTCTATCTCACGGCGCATCGAATCGCTCATGCGCTCGGCTCCAAAGAGACCGAGCCTCAGAGGCAGCGTCGAGAAATCAACCCCCATCTCCTTCCCCACTTCGGAGATGTAGAGAGCGTATGAAGCGGTCGAGATCAAAACCGTCGTCCCAAAATCCTTCATGAGCATTATCTGCCGTTCGGTGTTGCCCGCTGACACCGGAATGACCGTCGCGCCTATACGCTCCAGTCCGGCGTGCATGCCGAATCCACCGGTGAATAGACCGTAGCCGAAAGCCATCTGTGCGATATCCTTCGCGTGCGCGCCGGCGGCCGTCGCGACCCGTGCCGTCAGTTCGCCCCAGATGTTCATGTCACCCCTCGTATACCCGACAACGATCGGCTTGCCGGTCGTCCCCGATGACGAGTGAACGCGAACGACATCCTCCAGCGGCACGGTCAACATCCCGAACGGATAGGTCTCCCTGAGGTCGCCCTTTGTGGTGAAGGGCAATCCTGCGAGATCATCGAGGCACCTGACATCATGTGGCCTGACGCCGGCCGAGTCAAAGCGTATCCTGTAGAAAGGGCTCTGCTCGTACACCCACTTGACGGTGGATTGCAGCCTTCTCAATTGAAGCTCCCTAAGTCTCCCCCTTGGCATGCACTCGTATTCAGGATTCCAGATCATGTTGTAAGACTCCTCCCCTGAAAGCTAATGGCTAAAGCCCTTACTCTGACCCACTTTTTTTTCCAAAATAGATCTCCTGGACCTCATCATTAGCGAGCAACCTCTCGCCCGTATCGCTGAGCACTATTTCGCCGTTTTGCAACACATAGCCCCTGTCAGCCATGGACAGCGCCAGCCTTGCGTCCTGCTCAACGAGTAAGATGGTCAAACCCTCGCGATGGAGGTCGAGAAGAGCGCCGAAAATACTCTTGATGACGAGCGGGGCCAGACCCATCGACGGCTCGTCGAGAAGCATGAGCCTCGGCTTTGACATGAGAGCCCGGCCGATCGCCAGCATCTGCTGTTCCCCTCCCGATAGTCTCCCCGCGAGCTGATCTTTTCGTTCAACGAGGACGGGGAAGACGTCAAAGATTCTCCCGAGGTCACGCTCGGCTTTTGCCCTGCCGTCTCTCCGCAAGCGAGCGTAGGCCCCGAGCCTCAGGTTATCGAGGACCGACATGTTTGGAAAGAGCTGCCGCCCGGACGGAACATGGCCGATGCCCAACCTGACCACCTGCTCAGGAAAGCAGCGGGTTATATCTCTACCTTCGAAGGCTACACGCCCGCCGTTTGGCCCGATGAGCCTGGAGACGGTCGCCAGAAGAGTCGTCTTGCCCGAGCCGTTCGCGCCGATGATGGTGACGATCTCGCCCTCCTCCACCTTCAGGGAGACGTTATGGAGCACCTTGACATGGCCGTAGGCTGTTGACACGTTCTCCAGCTCAAGCATTCGCTATCTCCTGGCCTAGATATGCCTGCACAACTTGCTCGTCCTCTCGAATCAGGAGGGGCGGCCCTTCGGCGATCTTTTTGCCGTAGTTCAGAACGACCACATCGTCGGAGACCTCCATAACCAGACCCATATCGTGTTCGACGAGGAGGATGGTCATCCCCAGATCCCTGATCTTGTAGATCATCTCGGCGAGTTTCGCGGTCTCCGAGTTGTTTAGCCCCGCCGCGGGCTCATCCAGCAGGATCAGCTTCGGCTCCGTGGCCAGCGCCCGCGCTATTTCGAGCAGCCTCCTCTCCCCTTGCGGCAGGTCGTCACCGAGTACGTTCGCCTTTTTATCCAGGCCGACAAATCGCAAAAGATATTCGGCCCTCTCGGTTGTCTCCTCATCCTCCCGCCTCACGGCCGGCATGCCGAGCATCGCCGCGAGCATCTCCGTTCTAGTTCTCGTATGTCGACCGAGCATAACGTTCTCGACGGCGGTCATATTAGGAAACAAGCGGGTGTTCTGGAAGGTCCGCGATATGCCAAGCGCGGCAATCTGGTGCGGCTTCTTCCGATTGATCTCCTTGCTTTCAAACTTTATCGTTCCGGTCGTCGGCGTCTCGATGCCCGTCAGTAGATTGAAGACGGTCGTCTTGCCGGCCCCGTTCGGCCCGATGATCGCCTTTATCTGACCGCTGTCGACCCGAAAGTTAACCGCGTTCACGGCGATGAGCCCGCCGAATCTCTTGGTCAGCGCTTCTACCTCAAGAAGATGCACTCTCTTCTCCTAACATACGACCGCAGACCAGACCGCCGACCGCCGTAACAGTGATTCTTCCATCGGCCGAGACGACGGCCTCCCTCAGGTGAGCCAAATGCCCGAAGGGCCCGAGCCCTGATAGAAGTCGGAGGGGTAGCGGCGAAAAACCTCATCAACCGCAAATTCTATTCTCTTTCGCCGATGGTTCCGCTTGCCGCATTAACTACTTTCCTTGCCCTCACCACAAGGCCGAACCTGTGCTTCAAGTAGCCGTAAGCCATCCTGCCCGCGCCGGCTAGGCCGTTCGGCATGAAGATCATGATCATCACCAACAGCGTCCCGTAAATAAGAAAGCTGTACTCAAGGTAATCGCGCAAATACTCTTCGAGGAGGGTCAGCAGGCCGGCCCCCAGGATTCCTCCCCAGAGGCTCGACATGCCGCCGACGACTACCATCGTCACAAGAACGACGGATTCGGTGATGGTGAACGATTCCGGGCTTATAAAGCTCATATAGAAAGCGAAGAGCGAGCCGGCGATACCGGCGAAGACGGCGCTCATAACGAAGACCTGTATCTTGTATTTGGCCGTGTCGACCCCCATGGCCTGAGCTGCTATCTCGCTGCCATGAACCGCGCGCAGGGCCCGGCCCACCCGCGAGCGAACGACATTCAGGCAGATGAAGAGGATGACGGCGACGAAGAGCCAGACGAGATAGTAAAAGCTCTGCTTGGAGTCGAAGGAGAGACCGCCGATCGAAATCGTCGGGATGCTCCCTATCCCGTCCGTCCCATTCGTCAGGCCTTTCAACTGGTTCATCAGCGCGTGGATGATCTCGCCGAAGCCCAGGGTCGCCATGGCGAGGTAATGCCCTCTAAGTCGGAGGCTCGGCTTCCCTATCATGTAAGCGATGACTCCCGCACCGATCGCAGCCGCCAGGATTCCCAACCAGGGCGACCATCCGTATCTGGTCGTCACGATGGCCGCCGTATAGGCGCCTATCCCAAAAAAGGCCGCATGGCCGATGGAGATCTGCCCGGCGTGCCCCATGAAAAGGGTCAGCCCGAGGATTATTATGGCGTTGATGCCCAGTAGAATCAGCGTTGGCAGGCGGTCCGCCAGGACGACGCCGGCCGCCAGCGAAATCGCCACCAGAAGCAGCGCTTGACCGGCGCTTGTCTTGAGCATCTCCAAAAGTTTCTTCGATACTATTACCATCTTCCCACGTTAATCATCGCGCGCCCTGCTTGTCCACCGTATCTTTAACGATGTTATGAATGTAGTCACCTGGTCCTCGGTCTCCCGGTCACTTTGCCAGCATCCAGTGTCCGCGTGGCGTCCACCATCCAGCGTTCAACGTCCAGCGTCCAGCATCTAGAATCTAGCGTCTGTTTTTTAAACCTTCTCTTTCTCTAGGCGGCTGAAGATACCGTTCGGCCTCACAAAGAGGACAAGAAGCAGTACAAGAAAAGCAATCGCATCCTTATATCCCGACGAGATGAAACCGATGGAGAGGGATTCCAGGAGCCCCAGAAGCAGGCCGCCGGCGACCGCCCCGACCGGATTTCCCAGTCCCCCGAGAACGGCTCCCGCGAATCCCTTAAGGCCCAGTACGCCCCCGGATGTGAAGCTTGTCATGGCGATCGGTGTGATGATTACGCCGGCGACCGCCCCCAGTGCAGCCGATAGCGCAAATGAGTACATGACGGTGGTCGAGGCGTTGATGCCAAGAAGCCTGGCCGCCGTTCGATTGACCGAGCAGGCCTTCATCGCTTTTCCCGCCATCGAAAATTTGTAAAACACCTGCATAAGTAGGACGACGGCGAGCGTTATTCCGACAACCCAGATGGCTTGCGGCGTCATCGTCGCGTTAAAAATATGGATCGGTTTCTCTCCGGAAAATGCGGGGGTGGTCAGCGGGTCCCTGCCCCAGAGGATCATCGCTACGCTCTTAAACAGAATCGACGCGCCTATCGTAACGATGATCAGGGTTACAACAGACGAGTTCTTGATCGGATTTATAGCCAGGCGCTCGAATACAATCCCGATGACCGTCACCGCCAGAACCGACAGAAGGAAGACGAGAGGGGTGGGCAACCCAAGCTGATGGAATGTGACCGCGAATAGCCCTCCGAACATCACAAACTCTCCCTGTGCAAAGTTTATGACCTGAGTCGAGTTGTATATCAGGGTAAAACCGAGCGCGATTAGCGCGTAGATGCTGCCGCTCGTAATACCGCTTAAGACAAACTGTAGAAGTTGCTGAGACCTCATTCCCCTGTCCTTGAACGTTCGTTCTTAAGCTAAGTCGATCCTTAAAGGCTGATTCGGTGCTATTGTAGAATACACGTTTTTAGCTAGGCTTACCAGCCAAAGCGTAGATAAGCGCTTGGTATTTAGTACCATGGTACCATGGTAGGTAATCAAGCGGTGTATAAGGTTTAAGGTGCACGCAAGACGCTCTTCCGAGGCACTAAGGTGCCAAGAAAATGGGGGCGGTCAAGTCGACCGCCCCCATTTTTGATTAAGAGAGCCTACTTGGATGTTTTAGCGACCGTCCAGTTTCCGTCTTTGATTGTCCACATCTCAAGGTCGCCGGTCTTCAGACCATCGTGCTCGGTCGCCGAGTAAGTGAAGATGCCGCTTATGCCTACCAATTTGTTTGTCTTCTCTATCTCGTCACGAAGCTTGGCGGGATCGTCTCCCGCCACCTTGGCGGCGTTCTCGACGATTTTGATTGCGTCAAACGCGTGACCCGCGAAAGTATCCGGGTTGCTTCCAAACTTCGCCTTGTAATCGGTGACGAATTTCTCGATGACCGTTTTCTGATCTCCAGTCGCCACGGTCGGATCGAGGATCTTTCCGGCGGGGAACGTGACGCCCTCGGCATCAGCGCCCGCCAGCTTGATAAAGACCTTACTTGCAATGCCGTGGCTTCCCACTCTCGGGACGGTAAAGCCGAGTTGCGCGGCGTTCTTGACGACCGTCGCCGAGCCGGCGCTCGTATCCCAGATCACCAGAGCTTCGGCGTCTGTCGAGCGCAACTTCGTCAACTGAGCGGTCACGTCCGTGGAGCCCGGAGCGTAAATCTCCTGGCCGACAACTTCCAGCCCGGCACCGGGAGCAAGCTCTTTCAGCACGGTCGCTCCGCTGTTACCGAACGAGCTGTCGACGTTGATGATCGCGAACTTCTTTATCTTCAACGTCTTACCAAGGTACTCGATGACCTTGCGAACGGCCAGCGAGTCGCTCTGAGCCGTGCGAAACGTCCACTTGAAGTCCGGCTTGGTAATCAAGATGCCCGCCGCCGGTGCAATCT
>JAMCWL010000055.1:0-1700 GCA_023481285.1 Actinomycetota bacterium
TTCCATCGCGCTAAGCGGCATCCCCGGTCTCCTTTCGCTACCTCTTTTATTAAGAGATAGCCAGAAAGGCTGGGATCATTTCGAGTACTTTTTTCGTGAGGCAACGCGCCGTGTTGCGCTAGAATCGAACCGCGTGTAAAATATCAACGTTCGGGCCTATAGCTCAGTTGGTTAGAGCGCGCCCCTGATAAGGGCGAGGTCAGTGGTTCGAGTCCACTTAGGCCCACCATAACCGGAGTTCGTAGGTAAACGCCGTCCATAAATGGGTCTTTAGCAGGGAGACAAAGAGGGTTGGAAAAGCGTGTAGTGCCTACAGAGTTATGTCCGTAAAGACGGGTGGTTCCTTGGCCATAAGCGCGGCAATAATTGTCTTTTGAGCAGGGGTTATCTCGGTTCTCTGAAGCACTTTGCCAGCCGGACCGGTGAATGTGCCTAAATGCAACCTATTGAGCTCTCGCTTCACATTGCACCAGGTCAAGCCGGTTTCTACCTCCACAATTCGGATGAGAAGTAATGCGAGAAAGCAAAGGGTAATATGGGAGCGAATTGGCTCTTCTTTCCGATGGTAGATGGGTCGAAGCTCGAGCGTGTGCTTTAGGTTCCTAAATCCCCGCTCGACTTCCGATAGCTGTTTGTAGCCGAGGGCGACATCTTCGACTGACAGGTTCTCGTCCGATGTCGAAAGCAGAAACTTGCCGTCTAGCCTTTCTTCGGACTTGATCTTGGCCTTGTCGATGGCTAGCGTCCCGTCGGATCTCTGCTTGAGGTAGCGCCCCATACCTTTGATGGGCGCTAAGGACGCAAGCCGCCTTCTTATGGGGCTTGCCTTGAGCTGCCTAAGGTTGTAAGCTCGGTCTCGAGGAGCCCTATCGCTTTGTCTCTCTGCTCGCGGTCGCGCTCGGCCTCGGCCGGGTTGAGGCAGAGGACGTAGCGCTTTTGCCTCGCGCCGTCTCCGACGACGATGGTCTCTTTGACCTTGAGGTTGCTTAAGCCCTAGCCTATGAAAGGGGTAACATGATTAGTATATCTAGGGCAGATGCTATGCCAGTTTATAAAGGCCCTGAGGATGGAAGCACAAAGGTATTAATAGATGCTGAATCAGGTGCCAGTAACTCAAGTCTCAGCCAGATTATATTTCCTGTTGGTGGTAAGACTGCTCTCCATACCAGGGATGTCGAGGAGATAGTCTATATAGTAAAGGGGAGGACTGCAATTATTATCGGACAAAAGAGATATGAGCTCGGTCAAGGCGATGCAATATACATTGCCCCTGGCATCGAGCATCATCATGAGAACATTGGAGATACGAAGCTCGTCCAAGTAGTCGTGTTTGCTCCTCAAGGACCAGAAATAGTATTAAAGAGGCTGCCGGTTGAATAAGGCCTTGTGTTTAAGGCTAAGCCAATATCCCTATATCCGAATAAATGCTAATTGATCAGCGACAATTAAACTCCCGCCCGGTAAAAATAGTTGACGCTCGACAGTTCTACAAGAAATACCGCCCCGACGGTCACGGTGGAGCGGCTCTCGAACCCTCTATGATGGTAAGCCTTCTTCTCTTTACGCCTACTGCCTAGGCACAAGATCATCCAGGAAGATCGAGCATCTTTGCGAGCGAGATGTAGGTTTCCGGGTGGTCGCCGCCAACAACGAACCCGACCACAGCACGATCGCCAGATCTAGAAGGGCCAAGGCGAAGA
>JAMCWL010000055.1:1710-4603 GCA_023481285.1 Actinomycetota bacterium
AACAACGCTCCCGACCACACCACGATCGCCAGATCTAGAAAGGACAACGCGAAGAACCTGGAGAAGCTCTTCACCGAGGCGCTCAGGCTCTGCCAGGCGTCAGGGCTTGTGAGGCTCGGCCTGGTGGCAACGCCCAGGCCGTGGTAACCGAGGAGCAGATCATTGATCACACGGAGACAGCGCAATCGGGACAGGAGCTATGGCTATGGTTTAAGGGCTTTCCTATTGTATGTTTTGGTGTGAAGATGCCCAACCCCGCAAATATGGGGGAAAAGCCGAGGATCAGCTCCTTTTGACACGTGCGTTCATGCAACAGGCTCTTAGCAAGTATTTATTAATAGAAATTTTGGGCATGGAAAACGATATCAAAAAACGGTCTAGCGGGTTACTCGACGATAGAGGAGACAGTTATGTTCGCTATAGGACTAAAACGCGGACTAGAAGGCATCCAGAGATTCGAGGTCGAAAAACCCTCGATTCAGCAGGAGAAACAGGTTCTCGTTAGAGTTATCGAGACCGGCATTGACGGCACCGACCGCCATGTCGTCGGCGCTAACCGGTTCGAACCTCCGGGTGGCGAAGACTTCTTTATCCTCGGTCATGAGGCAGTCGGTCAGGTCGAAGAAGTGGGGCCAGCGGTCAGGAACCTGAAAGTCGGCGATATCGTCGTGCCGACCGTGCGGCGGGGCTGCGGCCTCTGCGCTCCTTGTCTTCACAATATGAGCGACTACTGCGAGACGGGTTTATTCACGGAGCGGGGTATCGATCGTCATCACGGCTACTTCACCGAGTACTTCGCCGACGAGGAAGATTATATTGTCAAAGTCCCGGAGGGGGTTGAGCGTCTGGCCGTTCTCACCGAGCCAATCAGCATCAATGAGAAAGCGATCGCGGAGATCCGGCATATCCAGGAGCGGCTCCCTTGGGCTTGCGCCCATCACGAGCACCGTTATGACAAGCCCGGCTGGACGGGATGTAAGAGCGCCCTTGTCATCGGCGCTGGGTCTCTGGGTCTTCTCGGGCTTTCCCTTTTGCGGCTCGACGGCATGCATGCGTACGTCGCCGAAGTGGCTCCGGAAGAGTCACTTCGGGTCAAGCTCGCCAAAGACATGGGGGCACGCTATATCAATAGCAAAGTGGAGTCTTCGGCCGAGATCGTCGAGATCACTGGCAATCTGGACATAATCCTTGAGGCCGCGGGCGCTACTAGGCTGGCACTAGAGCTCATTCCAGCACTGGGCAAGAACGGGGTGTACGTGTTGACCGGTATTCCCCAAAAAGAGCAGGAAGTTTGCCTGGACGGGTCCAAAATGCTGAGAGATGTCGTCAGTGAAAACCAGGTTGTTTTCGGCAGTGTCAACTCGAACCGCCGTCACTTCGAGATGGCCCTCGAGCATCTCCCATCCCTGTTAGAGAGCTTTGGACCGATCTTCAGCAAGTTCATCACCGACCGGTATCCAATTACCGAGTATAAGAAGGCCTTTGAGGCCCCCGATAAAGAGAGCGTGAAGGCGGTTTTCGAGGTATCGGGATTCGAGAAGAGGGTGGAAGGGCCAGGGGAAGCGGCGTAGGAGGCCCTGATAACAAAAATCGCCTTCCACTGTCGATCTTAACGCCGATCCAGTCGCTGTCGCTGAACAGCCTATACATGAAGAAGGCATTGATGATAAAGTGCGCGAGCGTTGCTCCAATATACATGGAATGCTAGTCAAGAAAACTGAGTGGCATAAGAGCAAAGTAGATTGAACGCCTAAGAGCGCGTTTTCTAGGCCGCCGGTCGCTAGGATTTACCTCTCCTACCTGACGCTCGCGACTGGTCGCCTCGCTTGAGCCGAACGGATGCCCGCCGAAGCCGTGACGCATCATGGCGATGGCCCGCCAGGCTACATTGCGATCGTCTCTCGAGGAGAAGAGCTGCATGACGGCGGTCGAGACTGCCGGAATCGCCACCTCCATCTTGAGCGCCTCTTCGACGATCCAATTGACCTCGCCGGTATCCTCGACGTAGGCGGACACCTCGTCGATTGAACGCTCTATCAGCTGCGTTTCCATGAGCTCGACAAGCCACCCTCGGATCACCGATCCGTTCGCCCAATTATGAAAGAGGGCGGCGAGATCGAGCTCGTATGGGGATTTCTCGAGCAACGCAATTCCTTCTCCGATCGATTGCAGCATTCCGAACTCGATCGCGTTGTGGACGAGCTTGACGAAGTGCCCGGCCCCCGACGGGCCGGCATGTATGTAGCCTTCGGGAACGGCGAGCGCCTCAAGGATGGGCTCGACCATCTTAACCGGCTCCTCGTCGCCTCCTACCATGAAGCAGGCCCCATTGCGAGCGCCCGAAAGCCCGCCGGAAGTGCCGCAATCGACGAAGTGAATTCCCGCCTCTTTGCAGCGCCGGTGGCGTCGGATGGAATCCCCGTAGTGAGAGTTGCCCCCGTCGACGATCACATCTCCGTTGTCGAGATGATCGAGAAGCTCCTCAACCATGGCATCCACGCCCGGCCCTGCCGGGATATAAAGGAAGATCGCTCGCGGAGCCTTAAGCCGCTCGGTGAGATACGATACGTCCTTGCCCACTCCGATCCCGTGGCTGGCGAGTTCCGGTCGCTCTTTCGTATCGACCCCGACCACGCGAAACCCCTTTTCAACGGCTTGCGTGGCAAGGCCGCCGCCCATCTTGCCGAGACCGACAACGCCGAATTCCATGTTTTCTCCTTTCGTGAACGAGCTCGTCCGCATGATTGCCGATGACATGAAAGCCGAGCACTTCGCCCGTATCGTTCGAGGCGATGACCTTAACGAAACCCTGGCGTTCGCTATCCGCAAGCGCCCGCCCGAGACCGGCGAGGGGGCATTTCTGCGCCGTGTAATCGAGGCCTTGCTCTCTCGC
>JAMCWL010000018.1 GCA_023481285.1 Actinomycetota bacterium
TAATGACAAGGACGTTTGGTAACATGTGCTTTACCTCTTACGTCTCCGCTTGATCAGCACAGGTGCCTTTAGCCTTGGAATAAATATCTGTCTTCTGCTGAATGGTTAAGTTGGTGCACGCAAGATGGGTCATGCACGAAACTTTCTACCAAGGTACCAAGAAGCCAGGAAACCAGAACCACGCGTGAGGCTTTTAGCCGGGAGCTGGTAGCTAGAGGCTGGCTAAAACCTATAGACAAACCCGGATGGCGGAATCGAGTCGACATCAAGCCCGCGGACGGCCGCGCGGATGAGCTCGGGCAGCACTTCGGAGGAGATCTCGAGGTTTTTGGAGAGCTCATCCACGGGCGTCGGCGCGTCCATAACCCCGTTTGCGTAATCCACGGTAAAGCCCATGAGTTGATATGGGATCTCCAGCTCGCCAGCTAGAATAGCTTCAGGCCCGCACGTCTGGCTTATGGCGGTGACTCCGGCGCCTCTCAGGTAGGAAATCTCAGACCGACTGTTAAAACGGGGACCATTTACATGTCCATAAACGCCTTTACCGATGGCGGTAATGCCAAGTTGCCCGGCCGCCTTAAGGAGCTCGTTGCGCATGACGGCCGAAAATGGCTGGTCGAAGATTAAATGACCGCGATTCCCTTCGCCGGGCTTCGAGAATAACGAGCACAGCTCTCCTCCGGGCAAGCGATTCTCTGGAAAGAAGAGGTCATCGAAGAGAATAACGCTCGTGAGAGGGATGGTCGGCTCAAGAACGCCGACCACGCTGGTGGCTATGACGGCGCGGACTCCCAACTCCTTGAGGGCCAGGAGGTTCGCTCTGTGGTTTATCATGTTCGAGAGAAGACGGTGCCCCTCACCGTGGCGGGCAATCGCCGCCACCTCGGTCCCGCCCAGCTTTCCGAGCTCGACCGACGAGTCCCCGAAGGCCGTAGAAACCCTCTCGACCGCGCCGTTCTCCAGCGCATCGAGCCGGTAGAGGCCCGACCCGGTGATTATCCCCAAGCGATCCATGGTCCCATCCGATTCAGCCATACCATGCCTAAGCCAACGCCCCAAGGCAGCCGCTGCCCTTCCCGGCCGAGCATCCGTGGCAATGCTCTCCAAGGGCTATCGGTCGCCCCGCGAGATCGCCAGCTTCGATATCCCATATCTTGACCGGCCCCCCGGGCACGTCCAGCCCCAGGGCGAGGTTGAAGTCGCAATCGTAAACGGAGCCGCTCCAGTCGACGGTCGCCATCCGCCGGCACATGACGGACTTCCAGTTCCTCGAGTTGCAGCTCGATTTGAGCATGGATAGGTAGCCCTCATAGCGGTCGCGGCTCAGCAGCAGTCGCTTAAAGCGGCCGATCGGCATGTTGGCCAGCGCGTAGAGCGAGTCGAACCGCACTCCGTATGCGCCCAAGTGCTTGCGATACTCCAGCTCGAGCGCGCCCTGATCGCCCGGGAGCGCGTCCCCGCCGGGGTTGTAGACGAGGTTTAAGACGAGGCCGCTGCCCGGGACGCCGTACCCCATGCGATTGAGAACCTCGAGGGCCTCGATCGAGTGTTTGAAAGTCCCCCTCCCTCTCTGGGCATCCACGTTGGCCTCTATATAGCAGGGCAAGGAGCCGATTATCTCTACCGAATTCTCCCGGTAAAAACCGGGCAGGAAGTCACACCCCGGCTCGAAGATGACGACCAGGTTCGTTCTCACCGCCACGCTCACGCCCAGTTCTTTGGCGCTCCGCACGAGGTGCTCGAAGTTTGGATTGAGCTCGGGCGATCCTCCGGTCAGCTCGAGGCGCTTGACCGGCAGTTCGTCCAGGGCGCCGGCTATCCGCACGGCCGTCTCCCGCGACATAGCCTCCCGGCGTTCCGGTCCGGATTCGTGGTGACAGTGCCAGCAAGAGAGGTTGCAGACCCGTCCCAAGTTGAGCTGGAGGGTCTCAAGCGAGATGCGGTCGAGCTCTGATGGAATGAGCTCCGAATCGATTCTATTCATGAAGCCCCTACCTTACATCCTCGTAAAATCTTTTAAGCGTCGAGGGAGACGCCCCCATCAAGTAAAGCGCCCGCAGGCACCACATCAGGAGGATCGTCCTGACGACGCCTCTCTTCTTCCACCGGCGGGCCGACGTCACTACCTTGGCGGGGAGGCGAACGAGCGTACCCAGGCGTTTGAGGCGCCGCGCCAGGTCGAGATCCTCCATTAGTGGGATTTCGGCGTAGCCTCCCATCTCCTCGAAAACCCGCCTTCGGACGAATATCGCCTGGTCACCCGTGAAGCCGCCGAAGGCCGCGTCGCGCGCGTTGATCAACCGGCCGATGACCCGGAAGATCGCTCCGGGGTCGTCGAGCTCCACCCTGAACCTGCCGCCGACCACCCTCTTATCTTCCATGGCGGTCTCGATCATCTCGACGGCCCGCTCGGGCAGCGTCGAGTCGGCGTGCAAGAAGAGCAGTATGTCGCCGGAGGCGGCGGCGGCCCCCGCATTCATCTGTCGAGCGCGTCCTCCGGGAAGCGACGATATCGTCCTGGCCCCGCTTCCGGCGATCTCGATGCTCCCGTCGGTGCTTCCGCCGTCGGCGACGATGACCTCGTGCGCTCCGACGGCCCCCAGGTGTTCGAGCAGGTCCGGCAAGCTTTCCGCCTCATTGAGTACCGGGATGATGATCGATATCAAATTTGACCGCCGAAGAGGTAGTCGTCGAGCATCTGGGCCGTCGAGGAGGTTACCCTGCCGCAGTGGTCCTTCAGCCCGGGATCGTCGTAGTCCAGGCCGCCGCGGATGACGCGGCAACAGGTCGACCGGAATCTCCGCTGAAAGAGATCGTGAAAGCCGGCGGTCGCATCGACGATTCGCCGCTTGCGGTAGAGGATGCGCCGTTCCTTCTCAACCAGGCCGATTGCAAGGGAAGCGCCGACGAGGGCGCCGCAGGTGCAACCGCTCTTTCCGAGGCCGCCGGTCAGGGCTGCACACGCGTCCACCATTTCCATCGGCAACCTGATTCGCCGCTTCTCGGAGATGGCTAGAAGCACCGATTGGGCGCAGTTGTAATCGCGGTCGAAGTAACCGGCGGCGATCTCCCCGGCGCTTGCCGTCGCCTTACACCCGCCGTTTGAGCGCAAAGATGATCCCTCCGATGAGGCTCGTCAAAGTCACCATTATATAGAAGTAGAGCGACGCGGCGACGGCCTGAGTCGTCGAGACACCCGCCTGTCCGAAGAAGTAGACGTAGGATATCTCGCGTATGCCGAGGCCGTTTATGGATACCGGAAGCATGGAAAGCGCAGAGATCACCGGTATGAAGGCCAGGCACCGGGCGAGCGGAACGGAGAGGCCCATCGCCTTGAATATAAGGACGTTCATCAGCACGACCATGGCGTGAAAAGCGATGGAGAGGACGAGCACACGCCATAGCGTCGTCCTATCGTCGAGCGTTCCCGCCAGAGCTCTGAAGAACTCCTCCAGCTTTGCCGCGAGCTTCGAGGGAAAGCGCGAGACGATCCGCTCGAGCTGTCTTCCAGCCAGACAGAACGCCGTGACCGCGATGCAAACGACGCCAAAGGCGACGATCAAGAGTGCAAAGCGGCGGACGGCCGTGTAGTTTAGCGCGAGGGCGAGCAGCGCGATGGCGCCCAGGGAAGACGCGGCTATGACTCTCTCGGCGACGACCGATGCCGTCGACGCCGGCCCGTTTCGCGTTCGCCCGGCGAGTTGCATAACCCGGACGACGTCACCGCCGATGTTCGAGGGCATGAAGTTGTTGAAGAATAGGCCGACGAAGTAGGAGGAGACCAGAAAGCGGAAGGGCGCTTCCATGCCAAGCGAGACCACCAGCAGCCGCCACTTGTAAGCGCTCAGCACGATCGCGAGGACGGCGACGACGAATGCGCCGGATAAAAACGAGGGCGTCGAGCTCTCCACAAGATCGGCGTACTCCGCCCAGTCGATCCGGTAAGCGATCAGGGCGATGAGACCGGCGCTGATCGCCAACTTGACGAACCGAGGAATGACGATCCTCTTCTCAACGGCGACGCCGTCCATCTTGCTCTCCCACCTCCATGGAGACTCGCCTGAAAACTATACCATGTAGTAATCAGTATTATTACGTATTGCAATAATATCACCGGAAGGATCGATTGCAATAGCTTCTAGTACCTTAGTACCTTAGTACCTTAGTACCGTAGTAGATAGTCGGATGGTGCATCAAACTTTAAGTGCACGCAAGATACTCTACCAAGATACTAAGGTACCAGGATACCAAGGTACCAGAAAAGATTTGTCTTCTGCTGAATGGTCCAGTTGGTGCACCTAAGATGGGTTATGCACGAAACTTTCTACCAAGATACCAAGAAACCAAGAAACCAGGTGACTAGAGGTTATTCGTATCTAATACCGTCGACGATGCTCGAACGGGCGGCGGCGCGACCGGGAATCACCGAGACTACCGATGAGAGCCCCACGGCCAGGGCGACCGCCCAGACCACTACCGGCCAGGGCGCTTTGTATTCGAGGATGATGCCGGTAAGAACTCTGCCGGATTCGACCATCGCCTTTCCGAGAAACATTCCGATCGCCGTACCGAACAGCGATCCGGTGAGGCCGATGGCGACGGCTTCGGTCAATAGGATCCTGCTCACCTGCCGCCTTCTGGCGCCGAGCGCCCTCAGCGTCGATATCTCGCGCTTTCGCTGCCAGACCGAGATGAGCGCGCCATTCATTATACCCACGGTGGCGACGAAGACGGCTATGTAGATGACGAGGTCCGTCAGAGCGAACGATTGGTCAACCAACGACATGATGCCTTTTTTAAAATCCTCGTGAGTTCGTATGGTGAGGTGGCGGCCCTTGCCGATCTCCCTTTCAATCCTCTCCTTCACTTCCTCGACCGTGTAGCCGTCCTTCAGGACGACGTCATAGCCGTCGACCCTGGAGTCCCCCCACAACCTCTTATAAGTCGGTCTGTCGATATAGACGTTACCGTTATCGCTCCCTAGGTCCTTGACGACGGCGGCGACCTTGAAGCGGGCTTTCCCGTCCGGCGTCGAAAGCTCCATGACGTTGCCGGCTTTGAGCTTGAACGTCCTGGCCGCGCCCGATGAAACGGCGACGTACTCGCCGCTCTTCATGCGTTCCTCGATCTTTCCGCCTTCCCCATCCTGGAGGTCGAACTTGGCGAACCGGAAGAATGTGTTCATGTCGAACGCGCTGAGGTTTACCATGCTCCCGCCATAAGAGGCTCTGGTGAACCTAAGCGTGCAGGCGATCTTCACTCCTTCGATGGCGCGCAGATTCCTCCCGAACTCCTCGTCGAGCGGTACATCCATCTGAGCGCCGAAGTAGCTCGAGGAGACGAGCATGTCCCAACCGACGCTTTTATCAATCCAATTCCTGGTGTACTCCCCGTAGCTGAGCGATTGAGCCGCGTTGGACACCATCATTATGAGGGCGATCATCATGCCGGCGATCGCGGCGCTCGTGCGGCCGGATACGCGTCCCAGGTTGTCGAGGGCCATCCTCGGGACGATCCTGCGCGGCGCAACCCTTTTTAGAAAAGCCCGGAGAGCGCCCGGCATGAGAAGGACGCTTCCCCCTACGAGAAGCCCGAGTCCGCCGACGCCGAACGCTTTGAATTGATCTTCCGTCAATCTCACGACGCGGAATTTCTCGGGAAACGTGAGCGCGATCAAGGCGGCCGCGCCGACGATGAGGAGGAGCATGCCCAGGGCGATCGTCCGGCGATTTCTCTTCCCCCAGGAGGTCTCCACCGGGACGAGCGCCTCCATCGGGCTGACCTTGACCATCCTGTATGCCGGACCGAGCGCGGCGGCCATCGCGGCGGCGGGACCTGCGGCCAGCCCGGTCAGAAAGATGCCGGGGGTCAGGCCCAGCTCCGTCAGGTTCACCCTGTTCAGAGCGGACGAAATGCCGGCGAACGCCATCGCCATCGATCGCGCCAGCCCGGCGCCGAGTATCACGCCGATGAATCCGCCCACCGAGCCGAGGATCGCCGCCTCTCCCAGGACAAACAGGAGTATCTTCTTCCTTCTAAGGCCGAGGGCTCTCATCATTGCTATCGAGAAGCGCCTCTCCTCGACGCTGATCTCCATGTTGTTGTAGATGATGAAGAGGCCGACCAGCAGGGAGATCGATCCGGTGAGCGATAGCATGAACTGGTAGCCGGCCATGGAGTCCTCGACGTCTTTACCCCGGCCGGCCGGGCGCTCGACGACGAAGGTCTTCCCGAGCTCGCTCTCGAGCGACGCCTTCACGGCATCCTCCTTAAAACCGTCTTCCAAGGTGACGTCCACCTGGTCGACCCGGCCGGCGCGGGTGAACATCTCCCTGGCGGTCTCGATGTCGGTGACGGCGAACTTGCCCCCGTTCGTATTCCCGGCCCCTTTGTCGGAGATTAGGCCCACGACCCTGAACGACTTGAGCCCGGCCGCCGTGAGCAGGGTTACGTCGTTTTCCGCCTTCACCCCGTAATCTGACGCCCACTGGCTCGTCAGGACGATCTCTCTTCCCCTCCCCCCGATGAAGCGGCCCTTGGAGAGGTCGTATTCTCTCACCTTCCGGTCGACGGAGGCGTCAACGCCGTAGATCATCAGGGTATCGACGTCCCGGGCATCCTTTACGACGCGGGTGTTTCCGGTGACGACCGGATAGGCGCCTTTGACGCCCCTCACCCCTGAGATGACGTTCACGTATTTCGCGTCAAAGCCGCTGCGGACGCTCGGCAGAACCTGGAGCTCGGCCTTTCCTGCCGAAGTCGTCACCATCTGCTTGAAGGAGGCGAGGGTCGAGCGGTTGACGATGGCTGTGGCGACGATCACGACGATGCCGAGCGTGATGCCGAAGACGGTCGCCGCCGCCCTGCCTTTGCGCTCCTTGATGAACCTCAAGCTGAATTGCCCGAAGACCGAGAGCATATTAGATCGCCTCCAACTCCTCGACGACCTTGCCGTCTTTCAGCGTTATGATTCTGTCCCCGTAGGCGGCCGCTTTGGCGTCATGGGTGACCATTATAATCGTCTGGCCGTAGGATTCCTGACACTCTTTAAGGATGGCGAGGGTCTCCTCGCCCATCTTCGAGTCGAGGTTCCCCGTCGGCTCGTCGGCGAGGATTATCGCCGGCTGCATGGAAAGGGCGCGAGCGATCGCGACCCTCTGCATCTGCCCTCCGGAAAGCTCTTCCGGCTTATGGTCGAGGCGGTCGCCCATGCCGACGGCGGCGAGCATCTCGCGAACCCTTTCCCGGTCCTCCCTCCTTGCGCGCCCGGCGAGAAGCGTCGGGAGGGCGGCGTTCTCGAACGAGGTGAGCGTCGGAAGGAGGTTGAACTGCTGAAATATGAAGCCGATCCGCTCCCGCCTGATGTCGGATAGGGCGTCGTCGGAGAGCGAGGAGAGGGCTTTGCCTTCCAGGTAGATCTCGCCGGCGGTCGATCTGTCCAGCGCCCCGATCAGATGAAGAAGCGTCGATTTCCCGGAGCCGGACGCCCCCATGATCGAGACGAACTCGCCCCTCTTTACGTCGATAGAAACGCCATCGAGCGCCCTGATCTCCATCGTGCCTTTGGTGTAGCATTTAGCCACGTTCTCGAGGGTTACCTGAGCTTTCATGATCAACCGCCTTTTCGAGCCGGAGGTCGAACCGATCCCGGCTATCCGTCATTTCTCACGGCGACGTTCATCCGCGATCTCTGCGCCGAATCGATCTTCGCTTTGCAGTGCTCCAGCCATCTTAGGTCCGCTTCGGCGTGGAAGAGCCCCGCGTCCATCAGGAGATCGGCGATGAGCTTATCCTTGGCCCTTGACTTCCTCAGCCTCTGCTTCCTGCGAGTGAGCTCCGCCATCTTTATGAGGTAAAGCCGGCGCTGCTCATCCAGCAAGTCGTGAATCATCTCCGGGTTCGATGGATCCATGAAGGCCAGCTTGACGAAGACCTCGTCCCTCAATGGGCGTACCTTGTCCACCGGCGCCTTAAGCCACCGCTTAAGCTCGTCGAGCCCATCGGGGGTTATCGAAAAGACTTTACGGTTGTGCCCTCTCCCCTCTCCCCCCGCTTTCACTTTACCCTCCACGAGCCCTTCTTTAACTAGGCTGTCGAGCGTTATATATATCTGGCCGTAGTTGATGTTCCAGAAGCCGCCCGCAGCCTCCTCGAACGAGTTCTTCAACTCGTATCCATGCTGGGGCTCCCTGGCGAGCAATCCGAGAATGCCGTAGCGTACGGACAAGGGAATCACCTCTTAGTTGATGATTATATATAATGTTATATATTAGTCAAGTCCTCGTATATTCAGCTCCAACCGACTTCGGAGCTTTTGACCGCGGGTTCCTTGGTGGTGGACTTCATGACGATCTGATGACCCTTGTTTGGACTTCAGCTTAAGCTCGCTTAGCGCACAATTTGCGTTTGATGCAAACGCCCATGGGTAATTGGAGAGAAAAATCCGGGTTACTGGAGGCGCTAATGTTGGCCAGATTATTCGGCGTACTTGTCTTCCTCTTCATCGTAGTCGGCGGCCTTAATTGGGGCCTGATAGGCTTCTTCAATTTCGACCTGATCGCGGCCATTTTCGGGGGCGGCGATCAGCGCGCCACCTTCCCTCGCGTCATCTATGCGATCGTCGGCTTGGCGACCCTATGGTTTTTATTCGCCCTGCTTTTCAGTCTAAGATAAACAGTTTGATTGCTAATACGACCGGTGGTCGGTTACTTTAGCATCATGAGCATCTGCTTCAAGGGATGGGTGTTTACGACGTCTTTCCGCTCAAGCCAGCCGCGTTGGGCGGTGGCGACGCCGTATCTCATATAACGGAGGTGGTTGACGTTGTGGGCGTCGGTATTAATGGCGAATCGGCAGCCATAGTTGAATTTAGCATCCATGAGGTAATCATCCCTGAGATCAAGCCGGTCGGGGAAGGAGTTCAGCTCCAAGACCGTTCCAGTTTCGGCAGCCACCTTAAAAACCGTCGGTAGGTCGATATCATAGGCAGGCCGCTTCCCCAACACTCGTCCAGTCGGGTGAGCGATAATATCGATGTGCGGGTTCTCCATCGCCTTAACCATACGCCCCGTCAGTTGCGATTTCGGCTGGTTGAAACCGGCGTGGATGGAGCCGATCACCACGTCCATTTCCGCCAGAAAGGAATCCGGATAGTCAACGTCTCCGTCGTTGTCGATGTTAAGCTCGATTCCTTTGAGGATTGTAAAGCCGTCATAGCTCTCGTTTAACCGGTCGATCCTCTCGTACTCTTCACGCAGCTCTTTTTCGGTAAGGCCTCCGGCAACGTACAAGCGCTCGGCATGATCGGTGATGCAGATATAGGAGTACCCAAGCGACCTGGCCATCTCGATCATCGCCTCCAGCTTGTCGACGCCATCAGTAGCGTTGGTATGCATCTGAAGGTCGCCCTTGACATCCGAGAGCTCGATAAGCCTGGGCAGCCGGTGTTCGGCTGCCGCCTCGATCTCGCCCCGGTCCTCTCGCAGGACGGGTGGGGGCGTATCCAGGCCCAGATAGCCGTAGACCTCATCTTCAGTCGCTCCCGCGACGCGCTCGTTCGTATCGACCTTAAAGACGCCGTACTCGTTTATCTTGAGGCCGTGCTTCTTGGCGATCTCTCTAACGTGAATATTATGCGATTTGGAACCGGTAAAGTACTGGAGAGCCGCCCCGAACTCTTCGGGCGCGACCACCCGCAAATCTATCTGGTATCCGCTCGTTACCACAATGGTTGATTTCTTGTCCCCTCGGGCTATCGTATATGCGACCTGGGGCAATGATGTAAAGTAATCCATAACTTTTCTTGGCTCCGCGCTTGAACAGAGCAGGTCGATATCCCCGACCGTCTCTTTCAGGCGTCGAAGGCTGCCGGCGGCATCGACTCTCTTGACGAAAGGCCGAGCCCGTAGCTGATTGACGATCTCCTCGGAGATAGGGAGCGCCTGGAAGAGAAGCGTTCTGGCGCTTAACTGCTCGAGCTGCCGTATGCCCCTGATGATGTTCTCCTCCGTCTTTGCGCCCATACCCGGGAGGTCCCGCAGCTCATGCTTTTCGATTGCCCGCTTAAGTTCAGCGATCGACGTTACGTTCAACTCGTCATACAGCTTCTTTGCCTTCTTGCCACCGAGCCCCGGAATGCTCATGAGCTCCGTAAGGCTTGGCGGTACCTTCTTCTTTAGATCCTCCAGGTAGGGAAGCTTTCCGGTGGTTATGAGTATCCCGATGCGCTCGGCGAGGTGCGCTCCCACCCCCGGGATTTTTTGCAGCTCGCCACTTTCATAGACGTCCCTTATCGACCTTGGCATGCTTCTTATGTTCATCGCGGCCTTGTGATAGGCCCCAACCCTGAAGGAGCTCTCACCGAGAATTTCGAGGAGGTCGCCAATCTCGTCCAGGACTCTGGCGACCTCCTCGTTGTCAATCCTATGTTCCTCTTCACGCCGCTTGGCCATCTCGGTCCTCGCTACGTACTTGTGAATTCGAGCCCGTAAAGCACGTTCAACATTCTTTGCGTGGCAATATCATCTTCGATAAAAGGCCCTTTCTCGTAATACTGAACGAGCGTGACTTTGAGCGCCCGAACCGGAAATACGGCAACGATATTCATCTGATACCCGTCGGCTTCCATATTGCCCACCCCATACCGGTAGATCCGTATCGGCTCACCTCTTATCGTCGCGTCTTCCTTGAATGATATGACCGTAACGCGCGGGATGCTCTCAATGCTTCGCCTCATCGCTTGCCGGTCCTTGTCCAAACCGTTGGGCAGAGATTCGAAGATCATCTCGTTTATCGAACCCGTGTAGCGGACGGAAGTAAAGGTGAGCGTGCTCCTGTTTGACGATTTCTTCCAATAGAAAGGGTACCTGATCTTCGCCCGACCGCCCCAGACGTCAAAGCTCTCAACCGACCGGTAGTCATTGCCCTTCCTCTCTATCTCATAACGAATCTGGGCTCTACTGTAGATGTCGACGAGGATGTAACGTATCCATATGAGGAATAGACCGAGGGCCAAAGCTATGAGAGCCCTGCCCCACTTTTTTTTGGAGAGCTCCCTTAAAGTCTCTTTGAATGTTTGCTCTCTTGGTTTGTCCATCGCCATTTCGGAATCAATACTTCTGCCGCTTAACTGTCGCTCAAGTATATAAGCGCTCACAGTTAAGAAACGCGCACGCCACCAGAGATGGCACGCCACCGCGTGCCCCTACAGCTCAATGGAATTATCTCTCTA
This sequence comes from Actinomycetota bacterium, assembly GCA_023481285.1. Lineage (GTDB taxonomy): Bacteria > Actinomycetota > Aquicultoria > Aquicultorales > JAMCWL01 > JAMCWL01. The sequence goes on from JAMCWL010000018.1 coordinate 11,231, forward strand.
TCGGGAGGGAATTCAAAACCAGTCTTTTTCTCTCTCGATCACCTGTTTTGCCGTCTCAAGCTGCTCGGCCACTCGTTTTGGCGACGTGCCGCCGGAACTAACCCTCTTCTTGACGCTCTCCTTGACTGAAAGCACACCGTAGACATCCTCCGAGATGGCCTTATTAAGCGCCTTGAATTCGCCGAGCGTCAGATCGGCCAGCGCCTTACACTCAACAAGGCACTTCTTTACCGCTTCACCGGCCGTTCTGTGGGCGTCCCTGAAGGGTACTCCCTTCCCAACCAGGTAATCCGCCAGGTCGGTTGCGTTGGCAAACCCCTCCTCGGCCGCCTGCACCATGGCTTTGTCGTTTACGGTCATCGTCCCGATCAGGCCTCTAGCAGCGACAAGGCATGCTTTGACCGTATCGACCGCGTCGAAGAGGGTCTCCTTGTCCTCCTGCATGTCCCGGTTGTAAGCTAACGGCAGTCCTTTCAGAACGGTGAGCATTCCGATCAGGTCGCCAAAGACCCTGCCGCTCTTTCCCCTGATCAGCTCGGCAACATCGGGATTCTTCTTCTGCGGCATGATGCTGCTGCCGGTCGTATACTTTTCGGACAGCTCGACGAAGCCGAACTCGGATGAGTTCCAGATGATGATCTCCTCCGCCAACCTGCTTAGATGCACGGCGATCAGCGTCGCCGCCGATAAGAACTCGACGATAAAGTCACGATCCGAGACGCCGTCTATCGAGTTTTCGCAAATTTTCGAAAAGCCGAGAAGTCCGGCGACGTACTCCCGGTCGATCGGATGGGTCGTCCCCGCCAGCGCGGCTGAGCCCAGGGGGAGACGGTCGGTCTGCTCCCGGCAGAAGTGCATCCGTTCGATGTCGCGTCCGAGCATCCAGAAATAGGCCATGATGTGGTGGGAGAAGAGCACGGGTTGAGCGCGCTGTAGATGCGTGTAGCCGGGCATTATAACGTCCAGATTGTTTAGAGCCGTCTCTACGAGGGCTTTCTGAAAAGCCACGATAAGGGCGGCGATCTCGGCGATCTCTTCCCTCAGGAAAAGCCGGAGGTCTAAAGCCACCTGGTCATTTCGGCTCCTGGCGGTATGCAACTTACCACCAACCACTCCAACCCTATCGATAAGGGTCCTTTCGATGGCCATATGGATATCCTCATCAGCCAGGTCGAACGGGAACTCGCCGCTCTCCATCTCCCTGTATATTTCACCTAACGCATCTTTGATCGTGTTCGCTTCATCGTCCGTGATCAGCCCGCACTTGCAGAGCATCGTGACGTGGGCCACGCTCCCCCTGATATCGTGGCGGAAAAGCCGCTTATCGAAAGGGAGAGAGGCCGTGAATTCTTCTACGAACTTGTCGGTCCGCTCTTCGAACCTACCGCCCCACAATTTCATAATTATCTCCGCCTCACCCTTGCCCATGTCTCTACGGGCAGGCCCCAAAGCTTTATGAAGCCCTCCGCCGATTCATGGGAGAAGATGTCGCCCGGCTGGTATGTGGCGAGCTCGTACGAGTAGAGGGCATTGGGGGATTGCCGCCCGACAACCGAGCAACTTCCCTTATATAGCTTTAGCCGCACGGTGCCCGTCACGCTCTCTTGGGTCTTCTCTACAAAGGCATCCAGCGCTTCCTTGAGCGGCGAGTACCAGAGCCCGTAGTAGACCATCTCGGCGTACTCCTTCTCGACCAGGGATTTGTAGTGGAGCAGCTCCCTGTCGAGCGTGAGATCCTCGAGGTCGCGGTGGCCCATGATGAGGGCGAGCGCCGCAGGCACCTCGTAGACCTCGCGGGATTTAATGCCGACCAGGCGATTCTCCATCATATCGACCCGCCCGAAGCCGTGCTCCCCGCCGAGCCCTTCCACCCTCTTGATGAGGTCGTACGCTTCCATACGCTCTCCATCAAGCTCGACGGGTACGCCCTTTTCAAAGCCGATCCCTATATAGATCGGCTCGTCGGGCGCTCTCTTTGGATCCGTTGTTAAAGCAAAGGCGTCTTCGGGCGGCTCCACCCAGGGATCCTCAAGAGCTCCGCACTCTATCGTCCTGCCCCAGAGGTTTTCATCGACCGAGTAGGGCGACTCCTTGGTCACAGGCACCGGGATGCCATGTTTTTTTGCGTAATCTATCGCCTGCTCGCGGCTCATCTTCCACTCCCGGATCGGCGCGATAACACCCAGGTTGGGGTTTAAGGCCCTGAACGAAACCTCGAACCTTACCTGGTCGTTCCCCTTGCCGGTGCAGCCATGCGCCAAGAAAGCGGCTCCCGTCCCTTCGGCCACCTCGACGAGGACTTTGGCGATCAGCGGCCTCGAAAGCGACGCGACGAGCGGATACTTCCCTTCATATAGAGCGTTCGCTTTGAGGGATGGTAGAATGAAGTGCTCGATGAAGTTCCTCTTCGCGTCGACCACTTCGGCGTGGATGGCGCCGGCCTTGAACGCCTTATCAATGATGGCGTCGAAATCGGCATTCTGGCCGACGTCTACCGCGACCGCCACCACCTCGAGATCGTAATTCTCTTGGAGCCACTTTATCGCGACCGAAGTGTCCAGCCCGCCCGAATAGGCCAGAACGACGCGGTCCTTAACTTCCCTTACCGGGCCAACCATATCTCCCCTCCCGCTCGGCCTTTTGCCGTTTATTCTTCATACAAAGCTTTTAACCTGCTTATTATCGCCTCTCGAGCCGCCTCGTCCCTGGCGACAATAAGCGTGGTATCGTCGCCTCCAACCGTACCGACGACTCCCGTCCAGCCCAGCGCATCCACCGCGGCTGCCACTCCCTGCGCAGTCCCGGGCGCCGTCTTGAGCACGACAAGGTTGCTGCTCCAATCCACCTTCTGCCAAAAGGTCTTGAGCATGGCACGCAATCTCTCGATGTCGGGGAAGGAGTAAAAGCTACCTTGCCCTCGCTTCACCTTGACCAACCCGAGATCGGCCATGTCCCTTGAGACCGTCGCCTGGGCGACATCATAGCCGATCCTCTCAAGCTCCTTCGTCAGCTCTTCCTGGGTCGAAATGCGCTTTTCCGAGACGAGGTTCTTAATGGCTTTTAACCTTTCCGGCCTGCCTTGCATTTCACTCACCCACCACCGCAGAGAGAATGGCTTTGGCGGTATGCAGGCGGTTTTCCGCCTGGTCAAAGATGACGCCGGCCTGTGCTTCAAGCACTTCGTCCGAGATCTCTTCGTCCCGATGGGCCGGGAGACAGTGCATGACTATGGCCCCGTCTTTGGCCCGGGAGAGGAGCTCCGAATTTACCTGAAATCCGGCGAACGCCCTGACCTTGCTTTCTCTCTCCTTCTCCTGTCCCATGCTGATCCAAACGTCCGTGTAGACGACGTCGGCCTTATCGACGGCCTGCGCCGGGTCGTCAAATACCTCTATCATCTGGTCAACGGAGCCGGAAAGCGAGCGCGCCCTCTCGATAACCGCCGGTTCCGGCTCATATCCAGATGGCGAAGCGATGGCGATCTTCATCCTCGTCGTGGCCGCCGCCATCAATAGCGAACGCGCTACGTTGTTTGCTCCGTCGCCAACGAAGGCCAGCTTGAGACCGGCCAACCTCCCTTTCTTCTCGACGATCGTCACGAGGTCGGCGATCGCCTGGCAAGGATGCTCCTCATCCGTCAGGGCGTTTATCACCGGTACGCTCGAGCTTTCAGCCATCTCCTCGGCGATTCTTTGAGCGAACGTTCTGATGATGATGGCCTCCACGTAGCGCGAGAGGACCCGTCCGACGTCGGCTATCGGCTCCCTCTCGCCCAGCCCGATCTCGTCTTCGCGCAAGAAGATCGGGTGAGCGCCGAGCGAGACCGCGGCCGCCTCGAAAGAAATGCGCGTTCTCATCGACGGCTTATGAAATATGAGTGCCACCGACCTACCCTTCAGACGCATGCCCCACTTCAAAGGCGACCTTTTGAACTCGAGTGATTTGGAGATCAGGTGATATATCTCATCTTGAGATAGCCCTTCTATCTTAAGAAAATCTCGCCCCATTAAACTCCCCAAACTAAACCTCCGACTCCAAGGCGGCCAGAACCTCATCGACCTCGGACTCCGTAACGGCCAATGGCGGCAGGAAGCGCAAGGTCGTCTCGCCTATGGCGTTGACGATAATCCTGCGCTTCACGAGAAGGCTTCTTACTATATCTCCCGCCTTCGCTCTCGCCTCGCCGAGCTCGATGGCGAGCATCAATCCCCGACCCCGCACTTCTTTAAAGCCTTTTCTCTCGGCGAGCGCCTCAAGACCGCTCTTAAAATAATCGCCGACTTTCGCTGCATTTTCAACCAATCCCTCGTCCTGGATGACGTTTAACGTGGCGATCGCCGCGGCCGTCACTACCGGTCCGCCACCAAAGGTCGATCCGTGGTCGCCGGCGGTGAAGCTACTTGCCACTCGCTCCTTCGCGACAACCGCGCCTATCGGCATACCGCTTGCCAACCCCTTCGCCATGGTGAGTATATCCGGTTCGATCCCATAGTGCTGGTAAGCGAAGAAGCGACCCGTTCGACCGATACCCGTCTGCACCTCGTCGAGGATGAGCAAGATATCCCGCTCATCGCAGATGCGCCTGACCGCCCGGAGGTAGTCGAAATCGCACTGGTGCACGCCGCCCTCCCCCTGGATCGGTTCGAGAAGTATGGCGCTGGTCTTATCGCTTATCGCCGCTTCCAAGGCGGTCAGGTTGTTGAGCGGCACGTGCACGAAGCCGGGAGGGAGCGGCTCGAAAGGGCGCTGCTTCTCGGGCTGGCCGGTCGCCGCGAGCGTCTTCATCGTTCGACCGTGAAACGACCTGTAAGCCGTAATGATTTCATGCCGTCCGGAATCGGCCGATTTCGCATACTTCCTGGTCAACTTGATGGCCCCCTCGTTCGCCTCCGCGCCCGAGTTTCCAAAGAAAGCGCGGCCGCCGAAAGCCAAGGCGGAGAGCGTCTTCGCGAGAATCACCTGGTTCTCCATGAAGTAAAGATTGGACACGTGGATCAATCTTGACGCCTGCTCGTGAATGGCTTTAACGACGCGGGGATGGCAGTGGCCCACGTTGACGACCCCCAGGCCCGCTACGAAGTCGAGGTACTCCCGGCCCTCATCATCCCAGAGCCGGGTCCCCTTTCCCTTAACAAAGGAGACCGGCAGCCTGGCGTAGGTTTGCATGACGTATGAGTGATCAAGATCCACGATTTTATTGAAGTTCATTATGCTCCGATCATCGTTCCCACGCCTTCGTCTGTGAATATCTCCAGTAACAATGCGTGGTTGATAGTTCCGTTCAGTATGTGGGCCCTTTTGACGCCGCTCCGGATGGCTGTTACGCACCCTTCCACCTTTGGGATCATGCCCTCGCCGATCATTTTATCGGCAAGCATCTTATCGGCATCTCGCAGGGTCAACTCCGGGATTAGCTGGCGGCTGGTCTCGCCAAAGTCGCGGTAAAGGCCGTCGACATCCGTTAAGAAGATTATCTTGTCCGCATCGAGCGCCGCCGCAATTTCTCCAGCCGCCTTGTCCGCGTTGATGTTGTAGCTCTTATTATCCGTGCCGACGCCCACGGTGGCGATGACCGGGATAAATCCCTCACTTATAAGGTCGATCAGTATCTTGGTGTTCACTTTTTCGACCTCACCGACATAGCCGAGGTCCGGATCGCCGATCTTTCTGGCGACCAGGAGCTGGGCGTCCGCCCCCGACAGACCAACCGCCAGATTGCCATGTGAATTGAGGAGCGAGACAATCTCCTTGTTGATCTTGCCGACGAGGACCATCTCAACGAGCTCCATCGTCTCCTCGTCTGTCACGCGCAAGCCGTCTACGAACTCGACCTGCTTGCCCATAGCCTCCATGAATCTGGATATTTCGGGACCGCCTCCATGGACGACGACGGGATTGATGCCGACGAAGCGCATGAGAACAAGGTCGGTGATGATCATTCTCTTCAGCGCGTCTTCCTGCATGGCGCTGCCGCCATACTTGATAACGACGGTCTTACCATGATACTCCTTGATGTAAGGGAGAGCCTGGGTAAGAACCTCTGCTTTATGAAGCGTCTCGATCATTCTTCACCTTCCTGGATACTTCCTACTCTAGGTTTCGACTTTCGGTTCCCGGTTTTCCGGTTGCGGGTTTCTTGCCTAGCCGCTTAGTCGTGATGCCGCGACCCAGACGGCCAGACCGATAAATAACAACCCGAAGAGCCCACCGCCTAACATCGGTATAAGCCCCAGGGCGGCGCACCCTCCGGCGATCGCCATGAACGCCGGCCCGCGATTGCCCTTCGCTCCCCTGGCCACCGCTTCTCCGACCGCATACCCATAGCCGATGTATATGAAGAAGCTCAAGAACCCCGCGTATGGCATGGCCGACATTATGGCGATGATCGCCATCGATCCCAGAACCGACGCCCCCAAACCGTAGAGAACGGACCCGGCGAACTGCGACGGCTTTCCCGCCCGCGTCGCGGATCTCGCATGAGACGCACACTCACGGCACTTGACGCCAACCGGGCCAAAGACCATGCACTCAGGGCAGATCGGCTTCCCGCAGGAACTACAGCTCACTTTCGTAGAACGCTTCGGGTGATTCGCGCAGTGCAGCTCGCTCTCGTCGTGCACGGCCGACTTGCCGTCCATCCTCTCATTCATCCGGATGCTCCCTGGAAAAAGATGCTCCAAGGATAGCATTAAAGCGGAGTCTAGACACTAATACCGGACGCCGATAAAGACGTATTGTCGAAATTCGAGACGAGATATCTTCAATTTACGTTCGGTACTCCGAATTTATGCGGACGTAATCGTACGAGAAGTCGCAGGTCCAGACGGTCGCGCTCGCGCTTCCTACCCCCAGATCGACGAAGACGCTTACCTCGCTCTTACTCAATGCTTCCAATGCCGTCCGCTCGTCAAAGGGCAACGGCATCCCCCTCTCAACCGTCTCGACGCCCCCGATCGTTATCTCAAGGGCGTTGGGGTCGAGGGACGCTCCCGAGTACCCGGCCGCCGCCGCGATCCTGCCCCAATTGGGGTCGCCCCCGAACATGGCCGTCTTCACCAGATTAGAGTTGGCGACGGCCAGCGCCGCAACCTTAGCGTCACGCTCATCTTTGGCGCCCGTCACCTTCACCTCTATGAGTTTCGTCGCCCCCTCGCCGTCCCTCACGATCATTCTCGCCAGCTCGGCGGCGACAGCTTCGAAAGCCTCCCTGAAAAGCGGAAGCTCACCATGGTCGACTGCGACGCCGGAAGCTCCGTTTGCCATGGCCACAACCATATCGTTGGTGCTCGTATCTCCGTCGACCGTTATCGAGTTAAATGTTCGCTCCGTAACGCTGCTCAGCAACTTCTTAAGATCAACCTGGTGAATCGCGGCGTCCGTGGCGATAAAAGCGAGCATCGTCGCCATATTCGGCGCCACCATCCCGGAGCCTTTGGCTATGCCTCCGATCCTCGCGCTCCCGCCGGACAGCTCGACCTCGACCGCGTACTCCTTGGTAAATGTGTCGGTCGTCAGGATCGCGGTTGCGGCGTCAGGAGAGCCCACGTCGGACAGGAGCGAGGCTGCCTTCACGATGCCCTTCTCTATCTTCTTTACCGGCAGCGGCACCCCGATAACGCCGGTCGACGCAACGACTACATCATCGGCGCAGATGCCCAGAGAGCGCGCCGTTGTTTCAGCCATAAGCACCGCGTCAGCGTAACCCTGCTTTCCGGTACAGGCATTGGCGTTCCCGCTGTTAACAACGATTGCCCTCGCACTTCCGCTCCCCAGGTTGTTCTTCGAGAGAATGACCGGCGGCGCCGTTAGCCGGTTTTTCGTAAAGACCCCGGCCGCACTCGCATCGCTCTTCGAGTAGATGAGGGCCAGATCGGGCTTACCGCTCAGCTTAACCCCGCAAGCGACACCGGAAGCTTGAAATCCTTGAGGAGTCGTGATGCCGCCTGGAACAACTTTGAATGCCATTTAACACCTTTCTCTCTAGCTGCAAGCTGCTAACTTATGCCTTTAGCTGGCAGCTTGCAGCTAGAGGCTTTTCGTATATCACGGATAGAGCCCGATCATTTCTAGACCCATATCCTCCGGTAATCCGAGCATCAGGTTCATGTTCTGAACCGCCTGCCCTGACGCTCCCTTAACGAGATTATCGATGGCCGACAGAACGACCGCTCGATTCGTCCTGGCATCGACCGCCAGGCCGATGTGGCAGTAATTCGAACCGGCGACCGCCTTGGTCTGCGGCATTTTCTCTTCCGGTAGTACTTTTACGAACGGCTTTCCTTCGTAGTATTTAGAAAAGAGCTCAATGACCTGTACGGTTGTCAAGCGCTTTGATAGGGTGGCATAGGCAGTCGTTAGTATTCCACGGCCCATCGGGACGAGATGGGGTGTAAAAGTCACCGCGATCTCCTCTTTCGCCAGATCGGAAAGGACCATCTCGATCTCCGGGATATGTTGGTGCTTGCCACCGACCTTATAACCGGAGAGGTTTTCATCTATTGTGCAGTAGAGCGTCTCTTGCTTTGGGGACCGACCCGCGCCGCTAGCGCCGCTCTTCGAGTCTATGACGATAGTATTACTATGGATCATATCGCCTTTTATGAGGGGTGCTAATGCTAGAAGCGCACCAGTTGCATAGCAGCCGGGGTTTGATACAAACGCGGCTTTCTTGATTCCGTCCGCGTATATTTCACTCAGTCCGTAAGCCGCCCGGCCAAGCATGCCCCTTGCGGCATGTTCGACGCCGTACCAGCTTTCATAGACGGCGGCGTCGCTGAAGCGAAAGTCACCGCTCAGATCTATTACCTTAACCCCCTTTGCGGCAATCTCCGGGACAACCTGCATGGAAGCGCCATGGGGTAATCCGACAAAAACCACTTCCGCACTTTTGAGAAGCGACGGGTCGTAGATGGTAAAGTTCTTCTCCACTACGCCGGTCAGGTTCGGGTAGAGATCGCTGACAGCCGTTCCTTTATGCTGATTCGCCGTTACAAAGGCGATCTCGACTTCCGGATGGCCCGTAATTATTCTCATCAACTCGGCGCCCGCAAACCCGGACGCCCCGACTATGCCCGCCTTAATCACAATTCGCCCCTTCTACTGAGAGCAGGTTATTATAAAGATGCATAAATGTCAAGCTTTATGCATTATATTTTTTATTTTCGGCAAGATTACGCGAGTACATTACGGCCAATTGTCAACTCGCCGACTATTTCTCGTGAATTTTGTGGGGTTAAACCTAAACCGACACGTAGATTATCGGCAAAAAGGAAATCGATTTCCCGACAAATCAGCAGGTGGGAGTAGCAATGGAGCTTAAAGATACTAAGATACTAAGATACTAAGATACTAAGATACTAGATGGGCCAGGGCTTCCATCTCGAAAGGGCCGACCGCCGTGAGAACCATCTTCTCAGGTACAAACAGGTCGTGCGCTATCTCGACCACCTCATCTTGCGTCACGCGGTCGATGCGCTCAATCACCTCGTCGATCGAGAGGAACTCCCCATGCGTCATTTCGGTCCTGCCGAGCCTGGTCATTCGCCGGCTGGTGCTCTCCAACCCCAGAACGAGCTGCCCTTTCATGTGCTCCTTGGCCCGGGCATACTCGCTCTCGGTGACGCCCTCCTCGAGGATGCTCTTCACCTCTTTCTGGATGAGCTCCACGACCTGCTCGGCGTGTCCCGGCGCGGTTCCCGCGTACACGGCCATCATGCCGGTTTCAGCATAAGCCGAATGGTATGAGTATACGGAGTAGACGAGCCCCCGTTTCTCACGGATCTCTTGGAACAGGCGTGAGCTCATGCCGCCGCCCAGTAATGTATCGAGAATATTGAGGGCGAACCGCCTCTCATCGCTTACCGAGTAGGCCTCCGTACCATAGACGATGTGGGCTTGTTCCGTCTGTTTGGTGTAGACGTCGACCTTTTTTTCAACTTTCGGTCTGTACTCCTTGCGAATAGGCCTTCCCTTTTCGCCTTTGCCGATGTATTTCTCGACAAGCTCCACCAGATCAAGGTGTTCAATGTTTCCAGCGGCAACGACCGCAATGTTCTCCGGGCGGTACTGCTCCTTGTAGAACCGCCTTACGTCCTCGCCTGTGAAGCCGTCGACCGTTTCCGCCCGCCCCAGGATGGTCTTCCCAAGCGGATGCCCCTCGAAGAGAGCCGTCGCGAAGATATCGTGAATTCGCTCGTCGGGACTGTCTTCATGAAGGTTTATCTCCTCAAGGACGACGTCTACACCAAACAG
>JAMCWL010000016.1 GCA_023481285.1 Actinomycetota bacterium
ATTGACATCGTCTGGTCGATGCTGAAAGAACAAAGGCCCTATTATCCTTAACCTTCAAGCAGTAGCTGTGGACTAAAGAGCGTTACCATATCTTGGGATTGAATTGACATAGAGTATCTCTCTCCTTCAGGCTGACAAAGCTAGTTTCTCCAACGATCACATGGTCGAGAACGTCGATCCCGAGCAGATTCCCGGCCTTGACCAGTCTCTTGGTCAAAGCGATATCTTCTGCCGATGGCGTCGAGTCGCCGGACGGGTGGTTGTGGCACAGGATCAATGCGGCCGAATTGGAGAGGATCGCCGCTTTAAAGAGTTCTCGCGGGTGAACCAAGGAAGAGCTTAGGGTGCCGATTGAAACCACCTCATAGGAGAGAACGGAATTCTTTGTGTTCAAGTGCAGGCAGATGAACTTTTCTCGATCGCTTTGCAGGAGCTCGTCTTTAACGAGCTTTAAGCTGGCAACTTCGGCGGGAGCATTAACCGTCATTCTCTCGGTATCGGTGGTCTCCTTGACGGTTATAATCTTTACCTTTGCCACATAGATCGTCCCTCCTTTCTTCTCGGTCTCGTCGATTCTCAACTGCTTGCTCATGGCTTTTCCTTTCTTTAGAAAAGCAAGAAGCCCCAAACGAAACAGCCTCGCTTAGGGCTCTTGTTTGATGGCTATGGAATTAAGGGCTTATTTAAGTTGTTAAGGTGGGTAGAAGCTCTGCTTACAGCGCCTCGAGCCCTTGCCGGCTCTTCGGCGCTGTATCCGCTGTTGGCAAGGACAAGCGGATTACGGGTGACTTTGTGGGTCTCCCGCGAGAGCTAATCCAATATTGTGGTTGGATTCAATGAATTGGGTTTGAACCAGATAGGGCCGAGAATGTCTTTGGGAATTAGCTCGGCGACCGTGAAAACGAACATGTTCCTTGCGCCGACGCTATCTGCAACCTTCAGGAGGTTGTTCATCCTCTCTGGTCCGGTGGTGACGGTAAGCACCCGGAAGTTCCGATAGTTGTATCTCTCCCGGTACTGGCCGCTCTTCCAATACTGCTGGTAGGCGACGAGCTTCTTCCTGAACCTGCCCAAGGGTTCCGTCGCCATATCGACCTCGATGAAGAAGAAGGACTTGCCGTCTTCGAGCTGAAGGCCGAAGAAAGCATCGGGGTAGACCGGCAGCCTGTTCTCTGGATGCTCGGGGTCTTGGACTTTGTCCTTGGGTAAAAAGGCCTCCCGCTTCCAGAAGAGGAGATCGACATTCGCCCTCTCTCTTAAGGCTATCTGGAGAGAAACGTGAACCTCGGAAACGCCGACGGTATGCTCAAGGAAGAAGTATTCGACCTTGTTATGCTTCCTTTTCCAGTTGACCTGTGAGGGGCTGATGCCTAGATTGGCGGCGACTACCTCTGCCCCGAGACGATCCAAAGCATAAACAGCCTGATTGGAGCCGAAGCCGATAGGGAGAAAGAGCCGATCGAGGAACTTGTGCTGATAAAGCTTCATGAGCCTTTGGTTGCAGGCCGAAGTCGAGCTCCCGGCAAAGAAGAGCTTTTCTATCTGGTCTCTTCGAAGGAAGCGGTTTTCATGGACGGCGAGGATAATCTCCTTGTCTCTCTTCTGGATCAATATCCTAGAAATGCCCGGTATTCTTTTGTTTCTTGGCGCTCTCTCCATGGACGCCTCCTTTCTTCTAAAGCCGTAAGGCCGGTTAATAGTTAACTCATTCTTTAAATTGACGGAAGGAGGGGTCGGGGGAGGAATTCCGTCAATTTGCATCGTCGGGCGTAAGCCCGACTCCCCGCGCTTTGCCCTGAAGTGAAACGAGGGGTGAGCGACAGAGCGAGGTCGAAGACCAAAGGGCGGGGAGTCGGGGTTCAAAGCGACGGACGTCTTACCCGTGGCTTTGAGACCCGACGATGCCTGCTCGGCAGCGGGTTCGATACCCCGTACGAGCAGCTTTCCTCCCCCGAATACTTTCATCACTTTCCCTCACTCATCTTTCAGGGTCTTGTTATGGGGTCTTGCTACTGATAACAAGAGGAATTACAGGAGACATAATAAGGGTCTCTTCGTCTTCGTCCGGCTCTCGGTCAAGGTCTTCGGCGAGAGAAATAAAAGCGGAGACCAACTTTTTAAAGTAGATCTCCAACTCTTTTTGATTTTTCATTCCGTCGAAGTATCCCATCTTAAGGCCCTCTTGCGTTAATTGATAAAATGCTCCATCCCGTATAAATACGGAATGTTATCTTAAAAAAATAACCGCTATTCGGTTGTGCGATTGGCTGTTGCATCTACCTCTTGGTTAATAGTTGCCCATTGACTGAGGGTTTGTATTAATATATTATCGTAATAATACGTGATGGTCAATAGCAATGTTATCCACAGCAAATACCTCTTACCCTCTCAAGTAAAGCGATCCTATGTGGTATAATAGAGCTATTATTTCGTAAATTAACGGGGAGTAAACAATGGCTCTAGGCAATAAATTACAAGCCCTAAGAATACAAAAGGGCTTAAAACAAGAGCAGATCGCTGAAAAGCTAGGTTATTCGAGTACTAGCTACGTAAGCGACGCCGAGAACAACAAATTCATCCCCGCCGACGAAAAGCTTCAGAAATGGGCTGAAGCTTTAAGGATCAGCTGGGAAGAGATGAAAGATTTGGTCCTTGAAGCAGAACTCGAGGAGCTAGGCATTCAGGACCCGGCCTTCACTATGATGTTCAAGGACATTCCGAGAATGACCTATGAAGAGAAGCAGTCAATCATTAGGGCTTACGAAGCTGTAGTAAAAGCGAGAGATCGCAAAAGGATTAGTAAATGAACGTCGCAATAGCAAAAGCTAAAGAAGTATTCGGATTGTATGGCAACGACTTAGATAAAGTGCTCGATAAACTTGGTATCCAAGCCGTTGATGCTCCACTCGCCGGGAGGCTGAAAGAGCTTTATTTCGGTGATGTGATCGTCCTAAAAGAAGGGCTGAGCGAGGCAGAAAGACGCGAACTGATCGCCCACGCCCTCGGGCATCACTTCCTCCATGCAGGCAATCATCTTGCCGCCTCAAAGGGCGCTTACTCCTGGGATAAGTTCCAAGAACGGCAAGCTGATGTTTTTGCGGCTTACTTGCTTATCCCTAAAATACAAACCGACAAAGCGTTCAAGATGGCAGAAAAGAACAATATAACTGAGAAATTTGCTGCTTATCGCTTAAAGCTTGCCACAGCCTTCGAGCATAGGAGGGCCGTATGAATTGTCTAATCTACCTAAGGGTATCGACCAAAGAGCAAGCGGAGAAGGGCCATGGCGAAGAGGGATATTCAATTCCAGCCCAAAGAGAAGCTTGCATAAAATACGCTAAAGAAAAAGGCTGGCATATCGTCGATGAATATACTGACCGCGGTGAATCCGCACGTTCTGCCGATCGTCCGCAACTTCAAGAAATGCTCTCAAGGGTTAAGAAAGATTCGACTATCGACACGGTTTTGGTCCACAAGATCGACCGGCTGGCTCGCAATATGGAAGACCATGTTGCCATAAAAGCGATCCTAAAGAGGCATGACGTATCTTTGGTGTCCGTCGTCGAAAACATCGAAGACAGTGCCTCTGGCCGCCTTGTTGAAGGCATCCATGCTCTCATGGCAGAGTTCTATAGCGTTAACTTAGGTATGGAAGCTAAGAAGGGCATGATCCAAAAAGCGAAACAGGGTGACTGGCCCCAAAAAGCACCTGTTGGGTATTTAAACAGTAAAGAGGTCGTTCATGGCCGTGTGATCTCCTCGATTATCGTTGATCCTGTAAGAGGCCCGATAATGACCGAGGTCTTTAAGCGATATGCCACGGGCGATTACTCGTTAACCGAATTGCATGCTTTCACAACTCAGGCTGGCTTGACCACGATCCCTACAAGGGTGTATGAAGAGCGGCCAATTTCCAGGTCAACGCTAGCTGTCCAACTACAGAATAACTTCTATACCGGCTACTTCACTTGGAAAGACGTTACCTATAAGGGCAATCATGAGCCCCTTATAGATCAGCCTACTTTTGACAGAGTGCAAGATATCATAAGGATGAACCGCGTGGGTATTAAGAATCGCAAGTACCCGCATTATCTAAAAGGCTCCGTTCACTGTGCTGAATGTGGTGCCAGAATGTCTATCGACAAAGCGAAGAACCACTTTTATTTCTACTGCCTAGGGCGCAAACAGAAGCCAAAATGCACTATGCCTTACATTTCAGTCGCTAACGTAGAGAAAGCAGTTGAAGATTTCTATAGAGGCATTTCACTGAAGCCTCAGTGGATCGACAAAATAGTGCGTTCGTTTAAGAAAGAAATGCTTGATAGGCTGATCT
>JAMCWL010000017.1 GCA_023481285.1 Actinomycetota bacterium
TGAAAGCTGACGGCTGACGGCTGACGGCTGACGGCTGTTTATGCACTTCCGTCGAGAAAAAGGTTGCGGGGGCCGGAACGTTGCGACTATAATTACGTGGTTGCTTATGAAAGAGCACTTATCTAGCCCGGACGAAGTTCATAGAGAGAGCGGAGGAGGCCGGATTTATCTGCGGTAATCCCGGATAAAATCCTTTCAGAAATCCCGGTCTTCCTCCTGCCGGAAAAGAGCAGAAGCAAGCTTCGTGCTGAAAGCTGCTCTTGTTAGAGGAAGGCTGTGGACAGAAGTCTACCGCATCCGAATGCCTTCCTTTGGGAAGGCTTATTTTTTAGGGGCAACGCCGATGTCGCGTGAGGCAACGAGCGAGAGATGAAAAGAATATAGCAATTTCCGCCCTCGCTAATTGCCAGCTAATTGCTAATTGCTAATCGCTATTTCTGGAGGTGAACGAAGATGCTATTTGCGAGCAGGCTGCAGCACCAGCCGGTCCTAGATGCAAGCGGACGAATTGTGGGCAGCGTAAAGGACCTGGTGGTCAAGCTCGGCCCTAAGTATCCCTACGTTACGGCGGTCGTCGTTAAACCGTCGCGCGGAGAGCACATCTTCGTTCCGTGGGCGGCCGTCCGCAGCTTCGAGGAGTCCGAAGTCGTCCTGACCGCGCCTCTGGACGAGATGGGCAAGTTCGTCCAGAGGGACAATGAAGTACTACTACTCAAGGACATACTCGACAAGCAGATCGTCGACACCGAGGGAAAGAAACTTATACGAGTCGGTGACGTAAAGCTTGCGCGCATCGGCGAAAAAATAAGGATCGTCGCGGTGGACATCTCCGGCCAGGCGACCATGCGCCGTCTTGGATTAGGAGTAGTCGCTGATTTACTTACCCGGCGCCCGCCCAAGTTCATCGACTGGGCCACCGTCGATATCATCGGGCGGGCGGATCCGAACTTGAAGTTGACCGTCTCTCACGACCGGCTCGGACTCCTTCACCCGGCCGACCTCGCGGAAATCGTTAACCGCCTCTCGCCCCAGCAGCGAGCTGCGGTTATCAAGTCCCTAGATGACGAAGTCGCGGCCAACACCCTCGAGGAGATGGACCCCGAGTATCAGGTCTCCGTCCTCTCGGATATGGAGAGCGAGCGCGCTTCCGACATCCTCGAAGAGATGGATCCGGACGACGCGGCCGACTTGCTGGCGGACCTCCCGCAGGAAAAAGCCGAAGAACTCCTCGCCCTCATGGACAAGAAAGACGCCGACGAGCTGAGAAAGCTTTTGGAACACCCGGAGACTTCGGCTGGCGGCATCATGACGACGGAGTACGTAGCCGTGCCGGTCGGATTTACGGCTTCCGAAACGATTGAGCTTCTCCGTAAAGAAGCGCCGGGGATCGAGGCGATTTACTATCTCTACGTCGTCGACAAGGAAGGCCACCTGCTGGGAGCCTGTTCGCTGAGAGACCTGCTAAGGGCCGACCCTTCGGATAAGATTACGACCTTCATGAAGACCGATCTGATAAAGGTCGATTTGGCAACCGAGCAGGAGGAGGTGGCAAGGCTCGTCGCCAAGTACAACCTCCTGGCGGTCCCGGTTGTGGACGAAGAAAACGTCATGCAGGGCATAGTCACCGTGGACGACGCGATAGACGTCGTCGTCCCAACCGCGTGGAAGCGGCGCTTCCCTAGAGTATTCGCGTAAAGGAGGTGTACCCATGGCGGCACGCCTTGAGAGAGTCCGGAACGGGCTCGCCGACAACAAAAGCAAGCTCATGCTCTTCCTGGCCGTCCTCGGCCCCGGGATTATCACCGCCGCGGCGGACAACGACGCGTCCGGCATCACGACCTACTCTCTCGCGGGCGCGAAGACGGGCTACGCGCTCCTCTGGATGCTTATCCTGATCACGTTCAGCCTGGGCGTCACCCAGGAGATCGGAGCCCGCATCGGCCTCGTGACCGGGAAGGGGCTGGGAGGACTGATCCGCGAGAAGTTCGGCCTCAAGCTGACGAGCTTCGCCATGCTCACGATGCTCGTCGCCAACTTGGGAACGACGATCGCCGAGTTTGCGGGCGTGGCTGCCGCCATGGAGATCTTCGGCATCTCGAAGTACATCGCGGTCCCAGTCGCCGCGACCCTCGTCTTCCTCGTCGTCCTGAAGTGGGGCTACGACAGGATTCGCAAGGTATTTCTCATATCGGCGCTCGTATATATCGTGTACATCATTTCTGGAACCCTCGCTCATCCGAACTGGTCGGCGGCGGCCCGCGGGATGATGGTACCCTCTTTCAAGCTGAGCAAGGAGTACCTGATCGCGTTCATTGCGACCATAGGGACGACGATTACGCCATGGGGACAGTTCTTCATTCAGAGCTACGCGGTCGACAAGAGGATGAGCATTCGCGAGCTCAACTACGCGCGGGCGGACGTCTACTTCGGTGCCTTTCTCACCGATTTCATCGCGTACTTCATCATCATCGCGTGCGCGGCGACCATATGGGCGCTCGGCCGCTCGATCAATGACGCGAAAGACGCGGCACTCGCCCTGAGGCCCCTGGCGGGGAACTTCGCGTCGACGCTTTTCGCGTTCGGGCTCGTGAACGCCTCGCTCCTAGGAGCGTCGATCCTGCCGCTCTCGAGCGCCTACGCGACCTGCGAGGCGTTCGGCTGGGAAGCGGGGATAGACCACAAGCTCGAAGAGGCTCCCCAGTTTTACGGAATCTATAGTTTCTTCATCGTGGTGGCGGCGCTGATCACCCTCATCCCGGGCGCGCCGCTCGTCAAGATGATGTTCACGGCATCGGCAGTCAACGGCGTCCTGCTTCCGATCATCCTGATCTACGTGATGAAGATAGCGAACGACCAGGAGATCATGGGCGACTATACGAACGGGCGAGCCTTTAACACTATAGCCTGGGGAACGATCATCTTCATCATCGCGGTCACCATCGCCCTTCTTGCCGCGATGACGCTTGGTCTGGCGTAAAGCGGCTTGGTCGCCTGAACTCCGGTCAAACCAATCGCCGCATAAGAACAAGACTCAGTCAACATAGGAAACCCACGTCAGACTGACGTCCCCTCAATCGTCTTCTTCTCTCTGCTCTTCGGCCTTATCTTCCGAGGTTGATGAGGCAGCGCCGCCAGTCGAACTACTGCCGGTTTCAATTTTCTCATCGGCTGGCGGATTGTTGATCAACGAGCCGCCGCCAAATGGAGCGACCGGTCTGTTTGCGTCACTGTCGATGCCGTCGCCCTCTTTTTCGCGCTTCGATCCTTCGCTCTTATCATCTGGCCCGGTTTCTTTGTCTTGCTCGACCTCGGGCTTCTCGCCCTCGATCTCTCCGAGCGCCTTACGCTTCTCACGCTCGACATCTTCAGCTTCAGCGACGATTTCATCGCTCTCTTTTCGCTCCAGTTTGCCCGCCAGAGCGGCTGCTTCGTCCAGTTCGTCTTCGGCGCGGTTCACCGTCGATTCGACTGCCCTGCGATCTCCCTTAACGCCAAGCGCTTTAATCTCCTCGATCCGCTTCTTGGCATAGTCGACGTGTAGGCGGGCTCTTCCTTTTGGTTCTCTCTCCAAAGCCAACCTGGCCCGTTCAATCGCCAACTTAACCGGATAGAGAGGGCTATTCGGCAGACTTGAAGTCGAGGCCAGGCCGATGCCTGAAAGAAGAACGGTGAGAACAGCCGCGACAAGGGCCACACGAACAGCCCTTACTCGGAAGAACCCGAAGCGCTTGCCGGTCGTCGCCAATCTGAGGTTTGTAGCTTCCGCCATGACGCTTTTACGCAAGCTTTCCCGGAAGGCCGGTAAGGGCTCGGCGTCGGAAAGGCGGGCCAGCGCCTCCTCGGGAAGCCTTCGGGCTATCTCGGACCCGAGGTCCGGCCGGAGGGTTAAACACTCTCCAACCGTAATCCGGCCGGTCAATATGGCTTCCAGGCACTCCTCAAGCGTGGCGTTGGACAAGCGATCATTGATCGACAAGCACTCCACCTCCCAGCTTTTTTGCAAGAGACTCGAGCGCCCTCTTCTGAAGCATCTTCACCGACGCCTCCGTCTTTCCTAGAAGACCGGCTATCTCCTGGTGTGTAAGATCTGCGAAGAATCTCAGCAGGACGACCTCCCTCTGCTCAGAAGTTATCTCGGAAATGGCCTGCTTTACCACAACTTCAACCTCGGTGTTGAGAAGGACAGTCTCACGTTGAGCGCCGATCGTGTCGCCCATCTCATCGAGGAATAGCACGGCGGTTGCTTTCTCCTTGCGGAAGTGATCGGCCACCAGATTCCTCGCGATTCCAAAGAGCCAGCTTCTAAAGGGAGCTTCGCCAAGCCTGAACTCCGGGAGAGCGTGTACCATCTTCAAAAAGAGTTGTGACGTCAAATCTTCGGCCAGCATCGCATCTCCTACGCGGTGACGGAAGTAGTTATAGATCGCCGCGAAATTTTGATCGTATAGAACCCCGATGGCTTCCGGGTCTAGCTTTTTCGCTCGCTTGATGGTACGGCGAACTTCTGGATCATCCAATTTTCCCTCAATCTTTAAAACGCTCCGTCAACGTAAATAGTAACGCTTGAAGGACATTTTTAGGAGATGCCGTTACTTCTCGGGCTCGGGCCGCGTTCTAACAGTTAGACAACGACCACCGGCACTAAGGTTTATCACTTGGAGGGAGAGAAAATGTTGGAGACGGTTCTTAAGGCAGTTCTTAAATCAAAAAAGAAGCTCTTGGCGATCGCGATTGCTTCCGCCGTCGTCTTGGCGGCCGTTCCGGCGCTTGCCCAGAATGGAATCTTGTCGAGCGTTTTCAAAACCGGTTCGTCCGGGAGATCGGTCTACGCTCCGACATCGGTCGATACGGAAACCGTGGAGGCGATCCTGGGGACAGACGACGACACGGCAACGATCAGCCCGTTGCCGTGGCTCGAAACTGATGATGACACGGATACCCCGGACGCCGACGATCAACTTGACGCTGACGAGATTGAAACGGACGACGACAGCACGACGCCGGAGATCGATGATCAGCTCGAGCCGGAAGACGACGACACGGCAACGGTAAGCCCGACGGCAAAGAAAGCCGAAGAGGAGGAGGAAGCCGAAGAGGATTCCAACGATTTGCCCTCCCTGTCGGCGCCAAATGGTGGAAAGAATAGCGGTCCCGCCAAGGTAGAGACCGAAGCAGACCGACGGGACGACGATGATAATGAGGGTAAGGAGGATGAGGAGGATTAACGCCCCTGAGTGAAAATCGGCAAGCCCATCAGCCTGAGCTTAAGCGGCGCCCCAACCGGCGCCGCTTAAGCTTCCCGACGGGAAATCCATGCTGCGCGGCACGAAAGTAGGACCCGTTCCCTGAACGGTCCGAAAGAAGGCCATCCACCGCATGTACCGGCCGCGCGCTCGGGGAGCGCGCCCTACATTTTCAATTAAGATTATGCAAGAGGTTCGGGCGGCATCCTGAAGAACCGGCGGTCGCCGGTTCTTCAACTGAGCGCAGATGTTTTGTTTAACCGTTAGTAAAAATGGAGATATAGCGTATAGCGTCCGAGGGAGATGAGATGTCGATCAAAGTCGAAAAGATTTACCGGGGTGAAAAAGTGACGGTCGTCCTCTCCGGAGAGCTCGACTTTCATACCAGCAGTGAGCTTCGCGTGGCCCTTGAGCAGGTGTTCGGCACTCCGGGGTTGAAAGAACTACTCCTTGACCTGAGAGGCCTGTCTCTGATCGACAGCTCCGGCCTGGGAATGCTCCTTTTGGCCTCCAAGGAGATGGAAAAGAGGCACGGCAGGGTTCTTCTTTTGACGAATAAGCTCGTCAGCGAGCTTCTCGAAGTTACTCATCTCAACCAATTCTTTGAAACCATACCTGAAGGGGACGAAGCAGTAGGATAGCAACAGCATAAGCAATTAGCAATTAGCAATTAGCAATTAGCAACCAGCGACTGGCGGTCGGCGATTGCTAATCGCTCTTTTGGCGGGAGAGGCGCGTCAATTCGTACCGCGTGATCGCGCTGGCGACCACACCGGCCGTTTCGGTTCTCAGAAGCGATTTACCAAGAGTAACGGGGATTCCGCCGACCTCCTTAAGCGCACGGACTTCGCCCTCGGTAAGGCCGCCCTCTGGTCCGACGAAGACGGCAACCTCGCGCACTCCCGGCCTGAGCGCTTCAAATGGAAATGATTTTTCCTCCTCCTCCCAGAAGACCAGAATGGCGTCATACCTCTCAAGTAGCTGCAATGCCTCTGCGAACTCGACCGGGCTCGAAACGTCCACCTCGTGGACCCTCCTCGCCTGCTTCGACGCTTCGGCGGCGATCCGGCGCCAGCGCGCCGCCCTTCTCTCCGCCTTCAACCGGTCAAGCTCGGGAACAGAGCGCTCGGTGATCACAGGCACTATGCGATCAGCGCCCACCTCGACGGCACCCCTTACAACGTCATCCATCTTCGTTCCCTTTGGGAGCCCCTGAAAAAGCAGAACGCTCGCTTCTTCCAAGGCGCTGCCGAGCTTTTCCGTCACTCTTCCGACAACCCTATCTTTTTCGATAGATACCAGCTCAACATAATATAATATGCTCTCCTCGTCGACAACCTCGACCTTGTCGCCCGGGGAAAGCCTTAATACCGTGGCGATGTGGCGCACGTCCAGGCCCGTGATCGTGACGGTCCCGTCCTGGATCGAACCTGAGGGGACGAAAAAGCGCCTTGCATGACCTTTCATGACCTCATCAACCTTCAATTTCTTGGCCTGAAACCGTTCCAATGCAGCTAATGCTCTAATGCTGCGCTACCACCGTCACCCAGCCGTCTTCGGCCAGTTGGCTCAAGACGGCAAAATCGTCTGACGCCAAATCTTCTTTCACGCCCTGCGCCTGGGACTCAAGAATTCCCGAGAGAACGACCACCTTGAGTCGGTCAAGATCCGCAAGCTCGGGAAGGATGGCGACAACATCTGGGGCGGTCAGATTGGCGACGACGAGGTCCACGGATTTGCCCCGCGTTGAGGTGATGTCCCCTTCAATGAGCTCAATCCAATCGGCCACCCCATTGGCGCTAGCGTTTTCGCGGGCGACCTCGAGGGCTATCGGATCCGTGTCGAGCGCGAAGACATGACCGGCGCCCAGTTTGGCCGCGGCGATGGCCAGGATACCCGAGCCGGTTCCGACATCCACAGCCGTCCAGCCTGATTCCAGATACTCCTGGAGAGCCAAGAGGCATCCTCTAGTCGTCGGGTGAGAACCTGTTCCAAAGGCGAGGCCGGGGTCGAGCTTTATGACGATCTCTCCGGGGGAAGGTTGATATACCTCCCAGGACGGTTGGATGACGATCCGGCCGACCTTTTCAACGTGGAAGTGCTCGCGGTAGGCGGTGGCCCATTCCCTCTCGTCCACCGGTTGGAGAGAAATCCGGGCCAGACCCACTTCCAGCCCAAAGCCCCTAAGCTCAGAAATCTTCTCCTCGATGATCTTACGAACGCTCTCAACCCGCTCAGAAGGTACGAAAGCGCTTACAAGAATGCCGTCAGCGGTTTCCTCGATAGCCACGCCCCCGGGGCTTTCGACGAGCAAGGCCTCTGCTATCGCCTCTTCAACCTCCGAGGTCACGGCGGCGGTGATTTTAATCAGCATATCAGCCTAACCAGCATATTAGTCGCCCATGATCCGCTCGAAGAGGCCTTTCTTCTTTTTCTTCCCCTGTTTCGCCTCTTCCGGGGTTGTCGTCGGCTCGCCGAATTCGGCGCCGAGCTCGCGCAAAAGCTCCTTCTGGCGCTCGGTCAGCTTTTTGGGCGTCTCGATGACCACCTCGACGAGCAGGTCCCCCCGGCGAGCACCGTATAGATAAGGAACACCTTGATCCTTGACCTTGAAGATAGTGCCCGTCTGAGTGGTCGCGGGGATGGAGAGCTCAATGAACCCTTCGAGCGTCGGCACCTGCACGTAAGCGCCGAGCGTCGCCTGTGGGAAAGTTATCGGAAAGCGGCAGTGGAGGTCATTGCCACGGCGCTCGAAGATGCGGTGTGGGATGACCCGCAAGATGACATAGAGGTCGCCCGTAGGTCCCCCTCTCAGGCCCGACTCTCCCTTGCCGACGAGCTTCAACTGGACGCCGTCGGCAACGCCGGCCGGCACTTCGACCACCACCCGCTCCGAGACCGGTCTCCTTCCCTGACCGCGGCAGGCGGTGCAGGAATCGCTGATGACCTGTCCGGTGCCGTGGCAGCGGGGACAGGTGGACATTCTGACGAAGCTCCCCAGTATGGTCTGATGAGCCGTCCGCACCTGGCCTGATCCGTCACACTCGGGACAACGCTCCGGTTTCGTCCCGGGCTCGGCGCCGCTCCCACCGCATTCTGAGCAAGTCGACATGCGGGCGATCTCAACCTCTTTCTTGGCGCCGAAGACGGCTTCTTCAAAGCTCAAGCTCAGCTCAAGGCTTAGATCTGATCCACGCTCGGCGGCCGACCTGCGAGCACCGCCGCCCCAATCGCCGAAGAACATTCCGAAAAGATCCTCGAAGGGGGAGCCGGCGTTGCCGAAGCCACCAAAATCGCCAAATCCCCCAAAGCCGCCGGCGCCGGGACGGGCGTGACCGAACATATCGTACTGGCGCCGCTTCTCCGGATCGCTCAACACCTCATAAGACTCGTTTATCTCCTTGAACTTCTCCTCGGCGCGCTTGTCGCTTGCGTTGACATCTGGGTGGTACTCGCGCGCGAGCTTGCGGAAGGCCTTTTTGATCTCCTGGTCGCTCGCGTCTCGTGAAACCCCGAGGATTTCATAGTAATCTTTGTTAGCCATCTCTCTCCTAATAAGGGATCTTTCCTAGATACTTCCCAAACTCTCTCTATTGAAAGCGCAGTGCCCTCAGCGCCTTGCTCAAGTTGTCGGCAATGCACTCAACCGCCGACATGGCCCTGGCATAATCCATCCTCGTCGGCCCAATTATACCCACCGTACCGAGATTCTCGCCGTCAACGCCGTAGTTTGACGCGACCAAGCTGTACTGCCTGGCGCTCGGTACTTCATTCTCCGAGCCAATGCGTACAACCACGCCTCGACCAGTGAGTGACTCATGAAGCCAGGTAAGCATGGCATATCCGTGCTCAAGCGTCTCGAGAAGCGATTGCACTTTATGAAAATCACCAAATTCCGGGTGATTAAGGATGTTCGAGGTACCCTCGAGGAAGACCTGCTCTCGTTCCTCCTTCCCCAGGCAGACGATAACCTCGTCGAGAATGGAATCTATTATTGAAGCGCTCTGAGGAAAGGCGTTCGTCAGAGATTCCCGCCCCTTCTTGATCTGATCGCTGGTAAGACCCTTGATCCACGGATCAAGGATGCCTTCAACCTCACGGAGCTGGAACTCGGAGATGGGCGAGCCGAACATGAGCGTTCTCTTGGCGACCAGACCGGTTTCCGTGATAATAACCGTGAGCGCCGTCTGGCTGGAGAGAAGAACGAGATCGAGATGCTTTATCGCGCTCTTCCTTATGGTCGGCGCGAGGACTACCGCGACATACCGGGTAATTTTTGAGAGAAGCACGGAGGCTTCCCTCATCAGCCCTTCCATCTCGCGAGTGATCGCCGAGAAAAGAAAGTCGACCGCCTTCATCTCCTCGTCGGCGAGAGACGGCCATCTTACCAGGCTGTCCACATAGTAGCGGTACCCGGCGTCCGTCGGCAGCCGACCAGCCGAAGTGTGCGGCTGGTAAAGGTAGCCCGCCTCTTCAAGAGCGGCGAGCTCGTTTCTGACCGTCGCCGGGCTGACGTTCAGACGGTAACGGGTGACGAGCTTCGCCGAGCTCACCGGCTCGGCCGTGAGAATGTATTCCTGCACCGCTGCGAAGAGTATCTGCTTCTTTCGCTCATCGAGAACCATCTTAACCACCTTAGCAATCAAATCCCCTGATTGCTAAAGAGTATGCTAATCCCGGCGATTTATAGTGTCAAGAAGACTCCGACTCCACTCCGGGGATGTTGCCGCTTGCCCGTTCCCTGGCCATACGCTCTTATTGACTATCGAGCGGCGTCTCCCACGGGATAGTTTTCCAGGGGCTTGATGGATATGTTATCAGCCACTGGTACTTTTCCTGAGCGTCATCTTGGTTTTCCAAAGGTTCCCAGTAGCCCCTTCCGAGCAGGTAGTCTTGACCGAAATCAGACCACGAGCGGTAGGTCTCTTGGATTATTAAGGGGGACGTTGGTTGCCAGCGTTGCTTTATCTGCTTATCTAGGCGTTTAAGTCTACCGTCGCGGCTAGATCATGTCCCCGAACGAGTAATCGCGGGAAGCTGTCGAGCGGTGGATATTCAAGAGGCCGCAGGCTTGGGCGAAGGAGAGGCCCGGTAGTCACCGGTAGTCATCACGATCCCTGAATATTTTTTTCGCTCCATTCTGCGGGCGATCACATGATAGAGAAGGCCCGGTGCTTCAAGCCTTGGTTGTCTTGGCATAGGCCAAGCCTACAGGTTCAGCGTATGATTGCAACTTGCGCAACCAACGTCCCCGTTTCCATGAACTTCGTGCCACGAACTTCGGCATATTAACCTACCGCTCTAACTTCCTCGCTTGACACCGTTTTCGCTGCATAATTGAGCGCTGCCAGTATGTCATCGCGCGTGATCTCGTACTCGACTATAACTTCCTCGTAAGTCATTCCCCCTGCCAGCTTACCGAGGATAAGATCTACAGGAACCCGCGTCCCGGTAATGACGGGTTTGCCGAATCGGACCGTTTCGCTCACGCTGATTCTTGGAGCTATTTCCATAACTCACCTCGCGGTTTATGAAAAACCCTCTTTTTCGCATATTAACATACCAAGAGATATAGAGCCTATAAAATCCAATGGTTTATGGTTCCTACACGACATCTCATTGCGGTTATAATACAGCTATGGAAGAGAGTACCGCTCCTTTCAAATCCGGTTTCGTTGCTATCGTCGGGCGGCCGAATGTTGGCAAGTCGACGCTTCTTAACTATCTCGCCAAGCGCAAGATAGCGATAATCTCTGAAAAACCGCAAACGACGCGATTCAGGATCCAGGCCGTCGTTAACCTCCCGGGCGCTCAGATCGTCCTCATAGACACGCCGGGGCTTCACAAACCGCGCGATCCCCTGGGCGCGCATCTCAACGCCGTTGTTCGAGAAGCTTACCTTGAGGTTGACGCGCTCATCTTCCTGGTGGACGCGGCTGAAGGGATCGGAGGCGGTGACGCTTTCATAGCAGGCGAGCTATCCGCGCTCGAAACGCCCGTCATCCTTGCCCTCAACAAAATCGACAGGATAAGCTCCGAGCGCCTATCCGCACAGTTGAAGGAAGCCCGGAAGCTCGGCGATTTCGGCGAGCCGGTGCCGATATCCTCGACGATAGGAGAGAACGTCTCCGATTTGCTCGACCGCATTATGTCCCTTCTGCCGGAAGGTCCGAAGTACTATCCGGAAGGCATCATCTCGGACCAGCCCGAAAAGTTTGTTGTGGCTGAATTCATTCGCGAAAAAGTTTTGGAGCTCACGGAGGAAGAGGTGCCCTACAGCGTCGCCGTTGAGGTGGACGAGATGGCGGCCAGGAAAAAGAAAGAGCTGGTCGATATATCCGCCGTCATTTACGTCGAACGCGATTCACAAAAGGGCATCATCATCGGCAAAGGCGGCTCCAAGCTGAAAGAGATCGGGCAGCGGGCGAGGGTCGAAATCGAGCACCTTCTGGGGAGTCAAGTATACCTCGACCTGAGGGTTAAAGTTAGGAAGGAATGGCGGCGCGACGAATCTTTCGTCCGCCGCTTCGGCTACAGCTAGCCATCGGTGTTGCCGGTTGAAGACTCCATTTTGGTTAAAGGCCGCGTTGCGGGGGAATTTTGAAAACGCACGATGATTATGATCGTGATGTCGATTTGGAGGATGAGCGATGACACCTGCTGAGCTGGCAAAAAGCATCGATCACACCTTATTGAGAGCGGATGCAACTGTAGCCGATTTAAACCGGCTCTGCGAGGAGGCCGGGCGGTATAACTTCGCCACCGTCTGCGTCAACCCATGCTACATCGAGCTGGCAGTCGACCTGCTCAAGGGCACTCCGGTTAAGGTATGCACCGTCGTCTCCTTTCCACTTGGAGCCGATTCGACCTCCACGAAAGTGCACGCCGCCGTCGACGCGGTCCGCCGCGGCGCGAAAGAGGTCGATTTCGTCATCAGCCTCGGGGCGGCCAAGAGCGGCCAGCTCGATTTCGTCAAAGACGACATTCGCTCGGTCGTCGACGCCGTCAAGCGCGAGGAGATCGAGCTCGGTCACAACCTCGTCGTCAAGGCGATTATCGAAACGGGCGCTCTCACCGACGAGCAGAAGGCGACCATCGCCCGAATCGTCGAGCTTGCGGGCGCCGACTTCGTTAAGACATCGACCGGCTTTGGGCCGGGGGGAGCGACCGTCGAAGATGTAAAATTGCTGCGCGGGATCGTCTCGCCGGAGATGGGCATAAAGGCATCGGGCGGTATTCGCTCCCTTAATCAAGCGCTCTCTCTTCTTGCCGCGGGCGCAAATCGCCTCGGCACGAGCTCCGGCGCGGCAATTATTGAGGAGATGATCTCCGGGCGCAAAGAAGCGGCGTCATAGACGACCGCAGACCGCCGCCTTATACGCATGTTCCTGCCTAGTCGCTTTGCTGGTTTCTTAGCCTCCTAGCTTCTTAGTTTCTTGGAATCTCCGTATGCTTATTGGAGGCGCTATTCGCGGCGGATGGGTTGCCAGGAAACCAAGAAACCAGGAAACCAAGAAACCAGGAAACGAGGAAACGTTTCTTAGCCTCCTAGCTTCTTAGTTTCTTGGAATCTCCGTATGCTTATTGGAGGCGCTATTCGCGGCGGATGGGTTGCCAGGAAACCAAGAAACCAGGAAACCAGGAAACCAGAACGGCGGTCGATTACGACCGGCTTTTTTGGTAAAATTACTCCTGGTAATCCCACATGCATGCGAGGCGCGCGTGTCCCTCTATAAAGCCAAAGGCATAGTTCTTAAGACGACCAAACTTGGGGAAGCCGATAAGATAATCACCATTCTTACCGCATCCCGGGGAAAGGTGCGCGCCGTCGCCAAGGGGATAAGGAAGACGAAGAGCAAGTTCGGCAGTCGCCTGGAGCCGTTCAGCCACGCGGACATGCTTCTCTACGCCGGGCGGAACGGGCTGGACATCGTCACGCAGACGGAACTGATTCAATCTTTCAGCGAGATCAGGGATGATTTCGACCGTTTGGCTTTCGGTTCCGGAATGTTGGATCTGGCGGAAAAGGTGTCCGTCGAAGGCGACCCAGATGTGGCGCTCTTTAACCTGCTGGCGAAGGGCCTTGAAGCGACAGCTTGGTCAAAACGCAACCACCGCCTTCTTCTGACCGCCTTTGACCTCAAGCTCATGTCGATAACCGGTTATCTTCCTAAGTTAGACGCCTGCACCGTCTGCGGCAATTCAGCGGTGGAGCTAAAGCGCTTCAGCAACGAGCGGGGAGGGGCCGTCTGTGAGCGCTGCTTCGACGAGGCCGGCTTCGGCGTTCCAGTTAGATCGGCGGTCCTGGCGCTCATGCACGAGCTTCTGCGCACAAAGCTCATCGTCGTCGCGGAGATGGATACAGTTGCCAAGGACGAGGCCGAAGCATCACGGGTTGTCAGCGATTACGTCGCCTACCACCTTCAAACCCGGCTGCGGAGCAGGGAATGCTTGACCCAGTTGGGAAGCTTGACTTAGGGCTCTGATTCATCATGGCCGGTAAAGGGCACGCCGCCGGCGTGCCCCTATAGCTTCGATGCTTGCCGGAAGCTGCCTCGACTTTTCCCAAAATACTTCCCACCGGCTTTGATTTTCGCTATTGTGAAATAACCGAATCTTGACTTAGCGTTTCTGGTATCTTGGTACCATAGCACCTTATCAGGAGAGAAGAAGTTTTGAATTTTCAAGAGCTCATCATGACTCTCCATTCCTACTGGGCCGACTACGGCTGCCTGCTCGTCCAGCCTTACGATGTTGAGGTTGGAGCGGGCACTTTTCACCCGGCGACTTTCCTGAGGTCCCTTGGGCCCGAGCCGTGGAACGTCGCTTACGTTCAGCCCTCGCGCCGTCCCACCGACGGGCGCTATGGGGAGAACCCTAATCGACTCCAGCACTACTACCAGTACCAGGTCATCTTGAAGCCCTCTCCCGACGACGTCCAGGATGTCTATCTCAAGAGCCTGGAGCGCCTCGGCTTCGACCTTTCCAAGCATGACATCCGCTTCGTCGAGGACGACTGGGAATCCCCGACGTTGGGGGCCTGGGGGTTGGGCTGGGAGGTATGGCTCGACGGGATGGAGGTCACCCAGTTCACCTACTTCCAGCAGGTGGGCGGGGTCGATTGCCGGCCGGTCTCCGCCGAGCTCACCTATGGGCTCGAAAGGCTTGCGATGTATATTCAAGAGAAAGAGAGCGTCTTCGACCTGGAATGGTCGGACGGCGTCGCTTACGGTGAGGTCCATAAGCTGACCGAGTTCGAGGGCTCGACATACAACTTCGAGGTCGCCGACACCGGGATGTTCTTCAAGCTTTTCGACATTTACGAGGCTGAGTGCTTGCGCATCGTCGATGCCGGTCTTGTCTTCCCGGCCTTCGAATACGTGATGAAGTGCTCCCACGCCTTCAATCTCCTGGACGCCCGCGGCGCCGTCTCGGTGACGGAGCGGGTTCGCTTCATCGGGAGGGTCCGCCGGCTTGCCGGGCTTTGCGCCGGAAAGTACATCGAGCAGCGTGAAGAAAAGGGCTTTCCCCTTCTGAAGGGTGTTGGAGCCGATGGGTGAGCGCGACCTCCTTTTCGAGATAGGCGCGGAAGAGATCCCGGCGCTCTCCGTCGACATCGGCATCGCCCAGCTCAAGGAGGAGGCCATCGCCCTTCTAGGTCGCAACAGGCTGGGGTTTGACTCACTCGATACCTTCGGATCACCAAGAAGATTGACGCTCCTGGTGAGGGACCTCGCCGAGAAGCAGACCGAAGAGATCGTCGAGGTGAAAGGACCTCCCAGGGCCGCCGCCTATGATGAGGAGGGCAATCCTACAAAGGCAGCCGAGGGCTTTGCGTCCTCGCAGGGGGTGACGCTCGTCGACCTGATCGTCAAGGAAGAGGAGGGCCGGGAGTACGTCTATGCCGTAAAGCACGAGATTGGCCGGAGGACGACCGATCTGCTCCCCGGCATCCTCACCGAACTCGTGGCGTCGCTTACCTTTCCCAAATCGATGCGCTGGGGAAGCGGTGAAATCAGATTCGTCCGGCCGATTCGCTGGCTTCTGTCCCTCTTCGGCGACGAGATAGTCGAGTTTTCGATGGATGGTTTGACCTCGTCCAATCTTACTTACGGGCACCGCTTTCTCGCCGACAACCCGATCATCGTGACCGATCCCGACGACTACTTCCGCTTGCTGGAGGCCGGTCACGTGATCGTCGACCGCGACCGGCGCTCGGCTATGATCCGGGAGGCGATAGTAGAGGCGCCATGGGAAGCGGGGGGGCGGGCGGTCATCGACGGGACGACCCTCAAAGAGGTGGTCAACCTGGTCGAGTACCCGAACGTCATCCTGGCGAGCTTTGCTAAGGAGTTTGTAAAGCTTCCCCGCGACGTTCTTACTACCGCGATGGAGTCTCACCAGCGGTACTTTCCCGTTGAAGACGAGGGCGGCGATATCCTCCACCACTTCATCGTCGTCCACAATGGCGACCCCAAGGAAGACGAGTTGATACGGCGAGGGCACGAGAGGGTTATCCGGGCGCGCCTTGCCGATGCCCGCTTCTTCTTTGCGGAGGATATGAAGCGCCCGCTGGAGGATTATGTCGAGAACCTTAAGGGGGTTGTCTTCCAGGAAAAGCTCGGAACCGTTTATGAGAAGATCGAGCGAATCAGGAAGTTATCCGGGCGCATCGCGGAGATGCTCGGTCTAACCGCTCGAACGGTTGAAAAGGTAAAGAGGGCGGCGTTCTTAAGTAAAGCTGATCTCACGACCGAAATGGTCGTGGAGTTTCCCTCCTTGCAGGGGGCGATGGGGCGGGAATACGCCCGCCTCTCCGGAGAGCCCGAAGAGGTCGCCCGGGCGATCTTCGAGCATTACATGCCCCGCTCTGCGGCGGACGCCTTTCCAGCCAGCGTTGAAGGTCAGGTGGTGGCCTTTGCCGATAAGCTCGATACGGTGGTCGGTACGTTGGCCGTCGGGCACATACCTACCGGCTCGGAGGATCCGTACGCCCTCAGGCGGGCCGCCTACGGCTTGATCGGAATAGCGATCAACGGCGTCTGGCGGCTCTCCATTTCGAAGGTGGTCGGGGAGGCCGTCGATCTCTACCGGGAGCAGGGTGTCTCTTTTGACGAAGTCGCAGCCTACGGGGTAATTTTGGATTTTGTGATGTCGAGGTTCCGCGCTTACCTCATCAGCAAAGGGATCGCGTACGACGCGGTCGACGCGGTCCTCGCCATCGGCGTAGACGACCTGGTTGATGCGGTGACCCGCGCGACTATTTTGGACGCCGAGCGGGAAAGTACTGAGATGGCGAATCTGCTCTTCGCCTTCAACCGGGCGAAGAACCTTGCCAGGCCCGAGCTGGGCGTCGAGGCGGACGGATCGCTTTTTGTGGAGGAAGTCGAGCGCGAACTTTATAAGACTCTTCTCGAAGTTGAAAAAGCACTGGATAAGAAGATCAAAGCGGGCAACTACGCGGCCGCCGTCAAAAAGCTTGCGGAGCTCCGGGCTCCAATCGACGCTTATTTCGATGGAGTCCTCGTGATGGCGGAGGAGATTGACTTAAGGGAGAATAGGCTTAAGCTCCTGAACAGGGCACGGACTGACTTCTTAAGGGTCGCTGACTTTTCGAAATTGGTAACCCCCGGCGCGTAAGCAGGAATTCGGACATGGCAGGCAGAAATATAACAGTTTATGGTTTATGTCATTCTGAGTAATGGGGGTTTATAGCCGTGCACTACTTTAGTCACCAGGTTAAGGTTAGCGGAGGGAATGTTTATGTCGGAGAAACCAAAGTTCATCTACGACTTCGAGGAAGGTTCAGCCGAGATGAAGTACGTTCTCGGCGGTAAAGGGGCGAATCTGGCGGAGATGACCCGCATCGGGCTCCCCGTCCCGCCCGGATTTACCATCACCTGTCAAACCTGCAATGCCTACTACCAGGCCGGTAACAAGTTCCCGGAGGGCCTTGACGAGCAGATCGACGAGCATCTCCCCCAGCTTGAAAAGAAGATGGGAAAGACGCTCGGTGATCCGAAGGATCCCCTTCTCGTTTCGGTCAGGTCCGGGGCTCCCTTCTCGATGCCCGGTATGATGGAGACCGTCTTGAACCTCGGCCTGAACGACGACTCCGTCAGGGGTCTAGCCGAGCTTACCCGAGACGAGCGCTTTGCCTACGACTCGTATCGCCGCTTCATCCAGATGTTCGGCAAGGTAGTCATGAAGGTGGACGGCGAGCTCTTCGAGCACGCGCTCCGCGCCAAGAAAGAGGAGCGGCGAGTTCGACTTGATACCGAGCTCACGGCGGATGATCTCAAGGAACTCGTGGCGGCGTTCAAGAAGATAGTGCGGGAGGAGACGGGCAAGGACTTTCCGACCAACCCCAGAATTCAGTTGGGCTACGCCATCGAGGCCGTCTTCAAGAGCTGGAATATCAAGAGGGCGGTCGACTACCGGCGCCTCTACAAGATTCCGGATGATCTGGGAACGGCCGTCAACGTCCAGACCATGGTCTTCGGGAACAAGGGGAGTAACTCGGCGACGGGCGTCGCGTTCACCCGCGACCCGGCGACCGGCGAGAAGGTGCGCTATGGAGACTACCTTATCAACGCTCAGGGCGAGGACGTCGTCGCCGGCATCCGGAACACCGAACCGATCATGAAGCTCGAGGAGGAGATGGCGCACGCCGCCGCGGAGCTTTTCAAGATCATGGACGTCCTTGAGAAGCACTACCGCGACATGTGCGATATCGAGTTTACCATCGAACAGAGCAAGCTCTGGATGCTCCAGACGCGAATCGGCAAGCGCACCGCCGCCGCCGCCTTGAGGATCGCCGTCGAGATGGAGCGCGAAGGTCTCATCTCCAAGGAGGAGGCGGTCAACCGGATCGACGCGGACCAGCTCGACCAGCTCCTCCACCCCCAGTTTGACCCCAAGGCCAAGGTTGAGGTCCTTACCAAGGGCCTAAACGCCTCTCCGGGCGCGGCGGTCGGAGCGGTCGTCTTCGACGCCGACACGGCCGAGACCAGGGGTCTCGACGGGCATCCCGTCATCTTGGTCCGGTGGGAGACGACCCCGGACGACCTCCACGGTATGGTCGCTGCCGAGGGCATCCTCACGAGCCACGGGGGAAAGACGAGCCACGCGGCGGTCGTCGCCCGTGGGATGGGCAAGCCCTGTGTCTGTGGCGCGGAGAAGATAAAGATTGATACGGTGAACAAACTCTTCTCG
Source organism: Actinomycetota bacterium (assembly GCA_023481285.1). Classification (GTDB taxonomy): domain Bacteria; phylum Actinomycetota; class Aquicultoria; order Aquicultorales; family JAMCWL01; genus JAMCWL01. The sequence goes on from JAMCWL010000017.1 coordinate 18,459, forward strand.
GTCGACGGTACGGTCGTCCACGAGGGCGAGACGATCTCTATCGACGGCACGACCGGCAGCGTCGTTCTCGGACCGGTGCCGCTGGTGCCGCCGACGCCCTCGGCGGAGTTCGATACGATCCTCAACTGGGCCGATGAGATAAGGAAGATCGGCGTTCGCACGAACGCCGACACGCCGGAGGACGCGGCGAAGGCCCGCCGCTTCGGGGCGGAGGGTATCGGCCTCTGCCGGACGGAGCACATGTTTCTCGGCGACCGCCTTCCGATAGTCCAGAAGATGATTCTCTCGGACGACGAGGCGGAGGTTAACCGGGCGCTTGAAGACCTGCTCAAAGTACAGAAGGAGGACTTCGTCGGCATCTTTCGCGCGATGGACGGCCTTCCCGTCACCATCCGCCTGCTCGACCCACCGCTCCACGAGTTTCTGCCTTCGGGCGAAGACCTGAGGGTCGAGGTGACGAAGATGGAGTTGACCGGCGCACCCGAGGCCGAGATTGCGGAGAAGCGAAAGCTCCTCGATGCCGTCCAACGGATGTCGGAGATGAACCCGATGCTGGGCTTGCGCGGCTGCCGCCTCGGCATCGTCTGGCCGGATATCTACAAGATGCAGGTACGAGCGATTATGGAGGCCGCCTGCGAGGTGAAGTCGAGCGGCGGTGAGCCGCTCGTCGAGATAATGATCCCGCTCGTCTCGGTCGTAAACGAGCTCAAAGTCCTCCGCGAAGAGTCCGAGCAGGTGGCGGATGAGGTTATAGCGACGTATAAGCAGGACATTCCTTACAAGGTCGGCACCATGATCGAGCTGCCCCGCGCGGCGATAACCGCCGACGACATCGCCAAAGTCGCCGATTTCTTCAGCTTTGGCACGAACGATCTGACCCAAACCACCTTCGGCTTCTCCCGAGACGACATCGAGGGCAAGTTTCTTCCCCGGTACCTCGAACGGAAGATCCTGCCTGCGAACCCCTTCGAGACGATCGACGAGGGGGTTGCGGAGCTGGTAGAAATGGGCACGAACCTTGGGCGCCGGTCCAACGTCGATCTCAAAGTGGGCGTCTGCGGCGAGCATGGCGGCGATCCCGCCTCGGTCAAAGTGTTTCACAAGATAGGCGTCTCCTACGTCAGTTGCTCCCCGTATCGCGTACCGCTCGCCCGCCTCGCCGCGGCGCAGGCGGTAATGGGCGAGGCGAAGTCGGACAGCCGATAAACAAACGCTTATTGACAAGAATCCTTAATAGCCGCGGCGTTGGTCGAACAACTAAAAAGAGGTAATATTCCTATTGAGGGAATCAAGAAGCAAAAACTCCCAGAGCGGGATGAGCCTGGTCTTAACGTCGGCATAGCGTAATTCTTGGCGCTGATCCTTGGTGACAATTATAGCTTCCTTGCTGGTTGGGTGTTGTCTTAAGAACAGGCGTAAGCCGGCGAGCCGACGGTCGGAAATCTCAAGGTTGCTGTCGTATTTGACCTCGATTGGGACGATTATCTTTGGTCCGGTTATGAAGTCGACTTCCTTTTCGCTGTGGGCAAAATAACCGCATTCGGTTCGATCCTTAACCAGTTTCATGAAGACGGCGCTCTCCGCTTTGGCGCCAAGATCGCCCGGTCCGGTCAACAAGGTTTTCAGGCCCGTATCAACTAGCCCAACTTTCCTAGTTATCGGAGAGCGACTAGCATCATGCCTGGTAAACAGGTAGAAATGCGACTAGAGATGTATTACCTACGGGGCGAATTGAGACAGGGAGAATATATCGAAGAGCTTGGC
>JAMCWL010000075.1 GCA_023481285.1 Actinomycetota bacterium
AAGTAGAGGCTACCCAATCCGAGGAAACCGACGAGCGACGCGGCCATCACAATATAAACGCGATAGACCGATGGGCTCCAAAGCTGGGCGTACTCGGAGTAAGCTTCCATTCCGCCCGCCAAGGCGTAAAACAGGAGACCGAAAAACCACGCGATCTGATGGGGTTTCCTTCTTTGGATATACTGCACGAGCAGCTTGAAAGCGAACGCGAAAGCGAGAATCGCTGTGGCCGTGGGCCAAATCCAGTGAGACCAAAATGCCGTCCAATTCATACGATGACTCCCTCCAAAACCAGATGCCGTTGACGCGACTTTGTGAACATGCACCAAGTGTAAGATTGCCCGGCGCGCAATGCAATGGAGCCACGTCATCCGTCATCGCCATCCGGAAGCGGTTTGTCGTCGCGGGGATCGCGAACATTCGGGAAACAGCTCCCAGGCTCGAGTCAGCGAGCATCCCGAGCGGTTCTTATACCCATAACCGCTCGGGGGTTGCTCACAATGGAACACGCCGAGTGCTTGATCTACGGTGCCTTGCCGCCTTTTCATGGGCCGGCGGTCGATTACTTGAGATTGCCGCGCCCACCCATCCTCTCCCTTGCAACATACCTTAGTTACTAATATAATTATCAACTAATCATTAAAGTTACTTATCAAACTGTGGGTGATTCGGTGGATAAAGCCAGACAGCGCCTAATATTCGAGATAATCAAGGACATGGCGCTCGTACGTCGCATGATCATGACTAGACACCACAGTAACTCACCCGAATACCATTTCCCTCCCGCACAAACCGAACTGCTCCATCTCGTAGCGCATTGCGGCGGCTTGAGCATCACAGAGATCGCCGAGCGGATGCGCGTTACGAGCAGCGCCGTGACCCAGCAGGTTGAATCGCTCGTGCAAATAGGATTCTTCGAGCGGGAAAGCGACCCGCATGACAGACGAACCTGCCGCGTGCGCCTGTCCGAGGAGGGTACCGAAAAATACGAGGCGTTCAAGAACTACCACCTGGAGCAGGTGGGAAGGTTCTTAAGCCCTCTGACGAACGAGGAGCTCACACTCATACGCGATTTGCACAGAAAGATCTTGGCCGGGCGGACGGTGCCCACCGGGAAGAACGAGAGGTAGAGCGTGGCGAATATGATCGAACTGAAGGACGTGAAGAAGGTTTATAGGTCCGGCGGCGAAGACACGTTCGCGCTGGCGGGGGTCGACGTCGTCATCAAAGAAGCCGAGTTCGTCGCGATTATGGGACCTTCGGGCTCCGGCAAGTCGACCATGATGCACATCATGGGCCTTCTCGACACGCCGACGAGCGGCACCTACCTGCTCGACGGCACCGATGTAAGCAAGATCGGCAAGCGCCGTCAGGCGTACATCAGAAACCAGGAGATCGGGTTCGTCTTCCAGCAGTTCAACCTGTTGGCCCGGACGAGCGTCCTCGACAACCTGCTCCTCCCCACCATCTACGGACCGGTCAAGAACCCCGTTGAGCGAGCGAAGCAGCTTATCGAGACGATCGGGCTCACCGATAAGATTAAGAACAAGAGCAACCAGCTCTCGGGTGGACAGATCCAGCGCGTGGCCATCGCCCGGGCGCTCATCATGGACCCCAAGATCATCATGGCCGACGAGCCGACGGGCAACCTCGACACCAAGACCTCACATGAGATTATGGGACTCTTTCGGAAGATCAACGAGGAAGGAGCGACGATCGTCCTCATCACGCACGAGCGTGAGATCGCCGAGTTCGCGGACAGAATTATCAGGATAAGAGACGGGCAAATCGTCGTGACGGATACGGGAGAGAGGGATCGGCATGCCGAAGAGACTCATTAGCCTACCGAAACAAGCACTCAGAGCGATCCTCACGAATAAGGGGCGGAGCTTCCTGACGGTCCTGGGAATCGTCATCGGCATCGCCTCGGTCATCGCGCTCGTCTCCCTGGGCAACGGGGTGCAAGCGAGCATCACAAAACGGATTTCAACGCTCGGCAGCAGCAATGTCACCGTTATACCGGGCGGTGGCTTCGGACCCGGCTACCGTACCCAGCAAGGCGGGCAAGGCTCCTCCGGCCAGGGTGACCGGGGCTCCGACGGGGGCGGCATGGAGCACCCCGGAAGCGGCGGTCCCGTAGGCGGCGGCGTCTCGAGCCTAACCTTCGACGACCTCAAATCCCTTCAGACCGGCAAGCACCCGCAGATCAAGGCGGTGACCGGCGGCGTCACCGGTTCGGTCATCCTAAAGAAAGACGGCCAAGACCGGCGCTATAGCGTATCCGGAACGTCGGCGAGCTATTTCTCGATCAATAACCTTACGACCGAAAAGGGCTCGCTCTTTAAAGAGGCGGACGAAAACGCGAAGAGCCGGTCGGTCGTACTAGGCAACGACATGGCCAGCGATCTCTATGGGAGCAAGAACCCGGTAGGTCGGACGATCGCCATTGGGAATGAAGCTTTCGAGGTGACCGGGGTCTTGAAGAAGGTGGAAGAGAGCGGCTTCTCTAATCCCAACGCCCAGTCTTTCATACCGAACACTACCGCCTCAGACACCTTCGGCTCCAAGAACCTGAGCTCGATCACGGTCCAGGCGAAAAGCGACAAGGACGTCGACGCGGTCAAGGCCGACGTGAAGAAGGTTATCCTGGCCAACCATAAGATCACCGACGCTAAACTGGCGGACTTCTCCGTCACATCCGCCAGGGATATGCTCTCGATCATGGACCAGGTGACCGGCATCCTCACCTCCTTCCTCGCGGGGATCGCGGCGATATCGCTCGTGGTGGGCGGCATCGGCATCATGAATATCATGCTCGTCTCGGTAACCGAGCGAACGCGTGAGATTGGCCTGCGCAAAGCGGTCGGCGCCCGGACGTTCGATATCGTCAGCCAGTTCCTCGTCGAGGCGGTCATCCTGACGCTTCTCGGCGGCCTCATTGGCATGGCGTTAGGAGCCTTCATCGCCAGAACGGCCGCGAACATGATCGGCTTCTCGGCCGTTATCACGGCGAACGCCGTTTTGCTGGCCGTTGGCGTCTCGAGCGCGGTCGGACTCGTCTTCGGCCTCTACCCCGCCGTCAAGGCGTCGAGGCTGAATCCGATCGACGCGCTGAGGTACGAATAATAACGGCGGACATTGATTAAAGGCTCAAGGCTGACCCGCAAGCGCACGATCTCGAGATTTCGACGTGCGCCGCTACTTCACCAAGCGCTTGCCTTGCGAGCCCGAATCCTTCATTCGAGAATCCCGAGCGCATTCGGCCGTAACCGGGAATAGGATGAGAAATTAGGTTCGGGGGGAGCTGTAGGATGGGCGCGAAAATCGTTTTTTATGAGGTCGAACCCTGGGAAGACCGATACATCAGGGCGTCCATGGGCCGCGAGGGCGTCCGCGATATCGACATGACTTTCATCCCCGACCCGCTGACCGCGGAGAACGTCGAAAGCGCGGGGGACGCGGAGATCATCTCCCCTTTCATATACTCCGAGGTTAATCAGAGCGTTCTTCGGCAAATTCCTCATCTCAAGTTCATCGCGACGCGTTCGACCGGACACGAACACATCGACCTGGATGAGTGCCGGGGCCGGGGCATCGTCGTCTCCAACGTGCCGACGTACGGCGAGAATACGGTTGCCGAACACACTTTCGCCTTAATTTTGGCGATCGCCCGAAAACTCCTCCCCTCGGTCGAGCGAACCCGCAAGGGAAATTTCAGCCTCGAGGGGTTGATGGGCTTCGACCTTAAAGGAAAGAAGCTGGGCGTCGTGGGCGCGGGGCACATCGGCCGGAACGTCATCGGCATCGCGAGCGGCTTTAAGATGAATGTCCTGGTCTTCGATCCACGAAGAGACGAGGATCTTGCCCGCGGTCTCGGCTTTCGCTATGTCGGATTGGACGAGCTGCTCCTTGAGGCGGACATAATAACCCTGCATGCGCCCCACAATCCGAGAACCCACCACATTATCAACCGGGGCAACATCAACAAGATCAAGCCGGGTTCGGTGCTCGTGAACACCTCGAGAGGCGGCCTGGTGGAAACGGACGCGCTTGTGGAGGCGTTATACAGGGGCGTCCTCTCCGGAGCGGGGCTCGACGTCCTGGAGGAGGAAGCGCTCATCGCCGAGGAGCGACAGCTTCTCTCGCACGAGTTCACCCAGGAGGGCTTGAGGATCGCCCTGCACACGCACCGCCTCCTA
>JAMCWL010000046.1 GCA_023481285.1 Actinomycetota bacterium
AAGGATCCGTCAATTGGGGCAGTTATCAGGGCATTGGCACCTGGAGGACCGGGGCCGCCCCTTTCTATAATCAGAGCTGGGCCAGAGACATGGGCAGGTCCCTCCTGGAGATGATTCGTTTGGGATACCTAGCCAAGGCCGAGGCCGGAGTAAAGTTCGTCGATTCTCACCTATACGACCTGCCCAATGGCTATCCGGCGATCAATCGAGATGGCCGGAAAGTGCCGCCCCACTGGACTACTGTGGTCGGCGATCCGCTCTACGGCGATAAAGATGGCAAAGGCGATGGGGATCAAGCTAACGACGGCCACGGCCTATTGCTTCTCGCCCACTACCGACTTTGGCAGGAGAAAGGTCGAGACAACATCTGGCTAAGAGACCGGTGGCCATTCGTACAGGATGCCGCCGAGTGGTTCACCTTCCAGCTCGACAATCCCGCTTTCTCTCGCGCCACCGAAATACTATACTCCGAAAGCGAGGCGGCACGCGACGGGGGATACGATGCCTACAGCAACTTCATCGCCCTGAAAGCCCTCGAGAAATCGAGTGAGATGGCGGCTTCATTGGGTCAGTCGGAGTTTGCGGAACGATGGAGTGTGTATGCGGCCAGGCTAAGGCGCGGCATGCTGCGGCAGCTAGTTGTCGACGATCCGAAGTACGGCAAAGTATGGAAACCTGTTGCCTGGAACTGGAGCTACGCCCATGAATCGTTGGCACCGATTATTATCTCAGCCGACGCCGACGGCTTGGAATTAAGCACCGCCGATCCGGAGATGCTAGCCATTAGCTTGAATACCTATCGACAGCAAAAAGGTTACCCGAACGGTTTGGCCTCGCCGCAAACCCTCGGCTATGGACAGTCCTTCCTGACTCAAGCCGCCCTATTGGCAGATGATGTGGATTCGTACACTGAGGCCATTGCAAACCTCGCCCGTTTCATCTACTACCCGGGCGAAAAACCCTATATCGTGCCGGAAGGGGTAACCATCCACCCATCGGGCGAATATTGGTATCGGAATGGAGACCTGGGTAATGCAGTCCACCAAGCGGAGGTTCTCAAGACTATAAGTCTCATGGCGGGTGTAGATAACCTGAGAAGTGGCGACGTCAGATTGGTTCCCCGTCTCCCGGACGGTTGGACGGGCATGAAAGTGGTCGGCTACCCGGTAAACGACGGCCAAGCAAAGCTCAGTTTCGACCTAAAAAGAGAGCCTACAACAATCGATTTGAATATCAAGTTGTCGGGCCAAGCGACCTCAACGTCGATTCGTCTTGGCCCGATTCCGCCGAATGCAAAGGATGTCAAGGTCGTCACGGAGAATAAAACAATAACCGTGAGGACGATACAATCTGGGCGCCGTCAATGGGTATGGCTAGAGAGATTGGCTGCGCCGCCGGAGACAGAAATTAGGGTGGAGCTTACGTGGGTAGGCAGTTAAACCAGCTCGTATACGACGCTCGGTTCTCTAACGCGCAGTTTCCGCCCTGCCTCCAGGCTCTCGGCGCGTTCCTGGCTCTTCTTCCAACTATTGTAGGCGTCGAGACTCTCCCAGATCTGGACAACCATAGTTACAGAGGGATCGAAGGATTTGCGCATGATCAGCTGTTGCTGTAAACCCCAAGGCCGGCGTACATCCTCTCCCTCTCGCAGCCAGGCGATAGCCTCATCTGCCTTCCCCGGTAGCAAGTGAACAGTCTGTACGAGCGCGATTCCTGCCATTTAACTCTCCTTCTACCCATCTCATTAGAAAATCCCAGTAAATCCGCCACCACTGCCACTTATTGTAGCACACCGTATGCCGACTCTCAACAACGTTTAGTGTAAGTCTTGGATGAAGGTGCTCGGATCCTGTCATTCTGGCAGCGATCGAAGAACTTGGAGTTGGAACGCAGACCCTAAGGGTTTTGGAAACCCTTGCAGTCTTTAGAAACTTTAAGGCACCGGATAGCTCAGGCTCTGGTCAGTATTACTCGCTGGTAGATTGGATCAGAAGACATCAACCGAGGATCTCGGCAACGGGAAGGACCCGATCGGGGAACGCGGAAGGGGCAACCTGTTCGCCGCGGCGCGCTACGCGAGCCGTGCGATAGCCATCCGACATAGGTTCAGTATAGATAGTAATGATCTGCTGCTCCAAATCCAGCAGCCATACTTGCGGGATACCATATTGGGCGTAAAGAGGCACTTTCACCCGGCGGTCTGGTTCGGCGGAGCTATCGCAGATCTCGACGAGTAGATAAACATCAGTAGGGGTCGGATGACCATTGTTGTAATAATTAGGCTGGCGGTGAACAAGGGCTAGATCGGGTTTCGGTTCGGTATATTCGTCGAGATCGATCGGATTTTGTACCCATAATAAGGCGGAATTTCCTAGTTGACGGAAGAATAGCTCGGACAAGCGTGCTACGCACGAAGCATGCCGGCGACCGATTGGCGTCATTTTTACAACCTCTCCGTCGATAAGCTCGACGCGATCGTCTTCCCTTAATATCCCTGCTTGAGCCATGCGATGATAATCGTCCACCGTAAACCGCCATCTTGTCATATGAGCTACCATATGAGCCTCCTCGCACTCTGTGCCATTGCATTGTAGAATACACCTGCGCAGCTTGTCAATTCGGTTGTGACCTTGCCAGTCCCCCCTAGCTAAAGTATACTGGGTCCGATTACCGACGGGAGGCGGCCGCGACCAGTGATTGTAGCGCAGCCAAAGTCTACCGCTCCACCAATGCGGTTGAAAAAAAGTTATTTTTCTCTAATAGCCATTTATACGTTCTTGCTTGCTGCCTTCTTCCTCCGGGTTTATCATCTAGAAACGACGAGCCTCTGGTATGACGAGGCCTTCAGCATATATCTAAGTCGCCTGGACCTTGCGACCATCACCGCTCGTACTGCCGCCGATATTCACCCCCCCCTTTACTACTACCTGCTCCACTTCTGGCTGCAGTTGGCCGGGCCAGGCGAATTTGCCGTGCGCTACCTCTCCCTATTCTTCGGAGTCCTCACCGTTCCCCTGATAGCCAAACTCACGGACCAGCTATGGGGCCGGCGCTGGCCGATCGCCCCTCCCATCGCGGCCTGGTTGGCTAGTCTTAGCCCGGTGTACATCTGGTACAGCCAAGAAGCCCGCATGTATACTCTTACTATATATTTAGCTACAGCCGGGCTATACTGCTTCACGAAAATCCTAGGTATGGGCGCCGAAAAACCAAGCGCTGGCGTCACCTACTACGTCCTGTTCGTTGTCGCCAATGCAGCCGCGACTTACGCCCATTTCTATGCCCTCTTCGTGGTCGCCGCCGAAGCCCTATTTGTCTGTGGTCTATGGTTGGTAAGGATTGGTCTCGACAAGAATGTAGATACATCGGACCAGAAATCCATCTCAAATGACACTCCCAAGGTTCATCCTCTCTCCTTTTGGGAGAGGGCTAAGGTGAGGATCGTTCCCTTTAAGTTCTCGATGACTTTTCCAACCAAACAGAATATCAATTCACTTGCGCTGACCGGTGCTTTCAGCGCCATCATCCTAGCCTATTTACCGTGGAGTGGCTATGCCTATACCCGCCTGGGGACTGACACCAGCTACTACCAGGGAACCATCGACATCTGGACAATTCTGAGCGAGACTTTTACTCTCTTCGCCACGGGCCATACGGGAGAACCTTCGAGCGCAATTTGGGGAGCTATCGGTTTTCTCACTCTGGCCAGCGCTGGCCTATTTGCTGCCGTTTATAGCGTCCGTCTAAAGAGATCCGGCTCCAGCGCGGCCTCCGTAGGCCTTCTCTTGCTATGCATAGTTATCCCGATTATCCTTCTCTATTCGATTAGTTATAACCGGCCCAAGTTCCACCCTCGCTACTTGCTTCTCGCTTCTCCACCTTATTTCATTTTTATCGCCATTTGCCTCGCCGCGACCTGCCAGAGCGCCTTTACCCGGACTACGGCAACAAATCGCCGCAAACGTTTACTCTTCCCTCTCCTTTTCTTCGTCGCCATCTTGACGGTGGTCACCTTCTGGATCCGATCTCTGGAAAACCTCTATTTCGACAGCACTTTCGGGCGCGACGATTGGCGAGCGGTTTCGCA
>JAMCWL010000050.1:0-3932 GCA_023481285.1 Actinomycetota bacterium
ATTGCCGCCGAGCCTGATAAACGTCCCCAGTGGGTGCCGCTTCAGTCCCCGTTGCGATTATGCTAGAGAGATATGTTTTGAGAAGGAGCCGGCGCTGGTCGAGGTCGGCCCAGGCCACGTCGCCGCCTGCCACTTCGCCGGCGACACCAATTTTGTAAACGGATGCGCGGTGAACGTCGGGTGAACGATATCCTAGAAGTCAAAAAGATGGTCAAGGAGTATCCGATCACAAGAGGCGTTGTTCTCCAGAAGAACGTGGGTAGCGTCAAGGCGGTCGACAACGTCTCCTTCTCCATTAAAAAAGGGGAGACGCTCGGTCTTGTTGGTGAGAGCGGTTGCGGTAAGACGACGACAGGAAAACTGATACTGCGCCTGATCAGTCCGACTTCCGGGAGGATAATCTTTAAGGGTGAGGATATTACCCGGTACGGCGCTCGCCGGTTGCGTTCTACCAGGAAGTGCATCCAGGTCATCTTCCAGGACCCATACTCATCGCTGAACCCAAGGATGACCATCGGAGAGCTAGTCGGCGAGCCACTCGTAATCCACCGGATTGGGACAAGAGAGGAGAGGCGGAGGAGGGTAAGGGAGCTGTTGGAGATAGTCGGCCTGAACCCGGAGCACCTGAACCGGTATCCACACGAGTTTTCCGGCGGGCAACGCCAGCGGATTGGCATCGCCCGGGCCCTTGCGCTCCAGCCCGAGCTGGTCGTCTGCGATGAGCCGGTTTCCGCTCTTGACCTCTCCATTCGCGCCCAAATAATCAATCTCCTGGAGGATTTACAGGACGAGTTTAACCTGACCTATCTTCTCATCTCGCACGATCTCTCGGTCGTTCGCCACATGTGCGACCGGATCGCCGTCATGTATCTGGGAAAGATCGTCGAGCTGGCGGATGTGAACGCGCTCTATGAGTCACCCGGCCACCCCTACACCAGAGCGCTCCTCTCGGCCGTCCCGGTGCCCGATCCGGGGTTGGAGAGAGAAAGGGAGATGATAGTGCTTGAGGGAGATGTGCCGAGCCCGGTGGACCCACCATCCGGCTGCCGGTTCCATACGAGGTGTCCGATCGCCATTTCACGCTGTTCCAAGAAGGAACCGGTCCTCAAGGAGCTTGCCAGTGGCCACCAGGTCGCCTGCCTCCTAACCGCTCCAAGTGAGCTTTCGACGATCACGCTCTAATTTTAAAAACGATGTTAAACATACCCGAAATTAGGTTAACAAGTATTTGCATGATGAGACGGATGGGGTAAAATATCCCCAAGTGCGATTTTTCACAGCGAGGAAACATGGGCAAGCCTGACATCATATTCTTCCACGCGCCATCCGTTTACGATTTCCGGAAGAACGCCATAATGTACGGTCCGGTTAGCGATCTCGTCCCATCCGGGCCGATTTTTGAGATGTATCCGATCGGCTTCGCAACCCTCGCCGAGTATTTAGAGCGCCATGGGTTTCGGGTTAAGACCGTAAACCTGGCGGTCCTGATGCTGAAGAAGCCGAATTTCAATGTTGAGACTTACTTGCAAGGGCTTGAGGCAAGGATCTTTGGGATCGATTTGCACTGGATGCCGCATTGTCACGGAAGCATAGAGATAGCCAGGATCCTGAAGAGGCACCACTCATCGACCCCGATCATTTTTGGCGGCTACTCGTCGACCTACTTCGCCGACGAGCTGCTTTGTGGATATCCGGAGATCGACTTCATCATGAAGGGCGATTCGACCGAGGAGCCGCTGGCCGAGTTTCTGACGCTTCTCAAGATGGGTAGCACCGACTTTACTTCCGTGCCCAATCTCTCCTGGCGGGATAAGACGGGCGCCGTCAACCACAATCCGATCGCGTGGGTGCCGGATGACATAGACCACGTCTCACTCAATTATCGCCATAGCATGCGCCAGGTGATCAGGAGCCTTGATTTTTTTGGGGTTCTTCCATTTGAGAGCTGGGCGAGATACCCGATTACCGCTGCTCTGACGTGCCGCGGTTGTACCTGCGCTTGTAATACTTGCGGGGCGTCAGCCGCCGTCTTCAAGCGGGTTTTCAATCGCAAGAAGGTAGCCTACCGCGACCCCGAGATGTTGGCGGCCGACATGGCCTGTATCCAGGAGACGATAAAAGGTCCGATATTCGTGCTCGGCGATATACGCCAGGCGGGCGACGACTACTCGGATGCTTTTCTCAAGGCGCTGAAAAGGCGCCGGATCAAGAACCAGGTGGGCATTGAATTTTTCAAGCCCCCGCCCGAGGCGTTCTTCGAGAAGCTGGAGGATGCCCTTCCGCATTATTCCATAGAGATATCCGTCGAGTCCCACGATGACGAAGTAAGGCGTGCGTTCGGTAAGCATTACACGATGAAGGAGGTCGAGGAGTCGATCGGCCACGCCCTTAAGCATGACGTTGAGAGGGTTGATCTCTACTTCATGACCGGCCTTCCCAAACAGACGGCCTCATCGGTTATTGAGACGATCGAATACTCTCGATGGCTTTACGAGAGGCTAGGTTTCGACAAGCGGCTTCTCGTCTTTACCTCACCGATGGCGCCTTTCCTTGATCCAGGGAGCGAAGTCTATGAGCATCCGGAGAGGCATGGGTACCGGAGGACCTGTAGTACGGTCGAAGAGCACCGCCAGGCGCTTCTCCAACCGAGCTGGAAGTATACGATGAACTACGAGAGCGAGTACATGACCAGAGACGAGCAGGTCGACGCTACGTACGAAGCGGCGCTTGGTCTTAATAACCTTAAGATGGAACTTGGCGTCATCGACGAGGCGACCGGGAAGCGGACGGCGACCAGGATACGAGAGGCCCGTCGGGCGATGGCCGAGATTGACGAAATTATGAGGAGCGACCCCATTACAAGGGAAGGGGAGTTTGTTAAACTTAAGAGGCGGATGGATATTCTCAATGTGTCCACCGTCTGCGAGAAGCGTGAGTTGGAGTGGACCACGTCCGCGTTCAACTTCCGACCTCTAGGGATCGGGAAGGCGTTGTTGAGAATGGGCGGAGAGTATGCCAAAGCATCGATAAAGTCGCCGGAGGCGGTTAAGCGGATGTTTAACCGCGTGGCGGAAAAATACGACCTGCTCAACCGGCTCTTGACGCTCGGACTTGACCAGCGCTGGCGTCGTCTTTCCGCGAAGCTGGCGGAAGTCGCTCGGGGCTCAAAGGTTCTGGACGCCTGCACAGGTACCGGGGATCTCGCCTTTGCAATCGAGCGTCTGACTGGGGCTCGGGTCGTTGGGGTCGACTTCAGCCCCCAAATGCTTGAAATAGCCCGGAGGAAGGCCTCGGAATTCGGCACGAACGGCAACTTGGTTTTCGAGGCGGCCTCCGTCGACAACCTCCCGTATAGCGAGGGCGAATTCGACGCCGTGACGGTCGGTTTCGGACTGAGAAACACCTCCGATTACCGGGGGGTGTTGAAAGAGTTTCACCGGGTGACAAAGGCGGGCGGGCGCATCGTCTGCCTGGAGTTCTCCATGCCGGCGTTCACCCCGTTCCGCATTCTGTACCGTAGCTATCTCTCAACGGTCGTCCCGTTCATCGGGCGCATCTTCGCCGACGATTATGGTTCCTACAAGTATCTGGCGGAAAGCATAAAACAATTCCCGGTTCAGGATAGGCTGGCTGATATGATGCGCTCGGTTGGCTGGTCGGAGGTCTACTATAAGAACCTGATCGGCGGGATCGTCGCTGTTCACGTAGGGATCAAGAACGGCCTGGCCGAAAAGGCGAGCGATAAGGATGTGGTCAAGACCGCTAACTAAAAGACCACGGACTTCTGGTTTCCTAGTTACTTGGTTTCCTAGTTACTTGGTTTCCTAGTAACCCCATTCACCGCTTCTGGTATCTTGGTATCCTGGTATCTTGGTACCTTGGTAGAAAGGTTCGTGCATAACCCATCTTAGGTGCACCAACTTAACCATTCG
>JAMCWL010000050.1:3942-19573 GCA_023481285.1 Actinomycetota bacterium
ATAAATCTTTATTGCCTCGCTATAGCAGTCGGCTAGCTTATGTGCACTTAAATTTTGGTACATCACCCAACTATCTACTATGGTACCAGGGTACTACGGTACTAAGAGACCAGAAGCGCCTCTAACAATCGCATAAAGATTCCAAGAAACTAAGAGACCAGGAGTCCAAAAGACTAGAGTCGCCTTAGGCGGCGCTTATTCCCACCTGAACGCCCTGACGCTCACCAGGAATATCACTATCCCGAAGAGCGCAAGTATTCCCATGTCTTTGGCGACGGCTTCGAAGCCCGAGCCCTTCATCATGACCTCGCGCAGCGCACGCGAGAGGTAAGTCAGGGGCAGGACCTTTATGAGCGGCTGCATGAACTTGGGAAACATCTCGGTTGGGAAGAAAACCCCTGAGAGGAACATCATCGGCATCGTGATGATGTTGGCCACCGCCATGGCAGTCTGGTCGGAATTCGCGAAGCTCGCTATCGCGAAGCCCAGAGCGATAAAGACGAGCGCGCCCTCCACGACGATCGCGCTCAGCAGCCAGGGACTGCCGGCGACGTGCGCTCCAAAAACCCAGATGGCGATAGCCAATAGGAGCGCCATCTGCATGAGGGCTATGATCACCCGCACTGCGATCTGAGAGCCTATGAAGGAAGAGATGGACATGGGGGTCGCCATCAGCCGCCGCAAGATTCCCCGCTCCCGGTAGCTTACGAGTATCATGACAACGGCGACGGAGCCCCCGTTCATTATGAACATGGAGAGGATACCGGCGGCGAAGAAGTCGATGTTCGAATACTTGCGGGACGAGATCTGCCTCTCGTCTATTTTAAAGAGCTCCGGTGAGCCGGTGACCTTCTGATTCATACTCAGAACGATCTGGTTCAGCATCGATCTCGATGTCCCGGCCAGAGAAGGATTGGTCTTATCGATGTAGACCTCGAGCTTCGATGTCTCCACTTTCGGAGCGGCGATTGCGCCGGTCGCGCTCGCTTCCGGCGCTCCGCGGGTGTCGCCGGGCTGAGCCCCCGTTTCGGCGGCGGTCTTCGCCATCGCCTCCGCTTTCTTCTTGGACTCGATAAGCTTGATCGCTCCTTCGCCAAAGCTCTTGGGAAGGATTATGACGAGGGCGCGATCGCCCTCCCGAAGGGCCTTCAGCTCCTCGCCCCGGCTTTTCCGGGAGACTTTAAAAGCCTCGATCTTTTCGAGTGATTCCACGAATTGCTTCGAGAAATCGTTCTTGGCCTCATCGACGATTCCCGCTTTGAGGACGAGCGTCTCCGATCCGCCGAAGGCCATTCCGAAGAGGAGCATGAGGACGACGGGCATCACGAAGGTCCAGACGAGGGCCTGCTTATTTCTGACGGTCATCTTGAGATTGGCGACGAGCTGATTCACTATCGCAAGCATCAGTCGCGCAAGCTCCTTCCGGTTAGCGAGATGAATACATCCTCAAGCGTGCCGCCACGAACTTGGAGCTGTTCAATTTTGAAACTCTCCCGCTCGGAGAGCCCGACAAGGTCGATGAGGGTCTTATGGGCGTTCTCGGTAAAGAGCAGGTGGTGTCCGTCCGTGCTCTTCAGCCCTTCGACCGAAGGCAGCGCCTCGACTTTCTCCCTGGGGATCTCCTCGCTGGCGAATTCGATCGTCGACTCTCCGGCTATCTTTTGGATCAGCTCGCGCGGCGTTCCCATCTCGATTATCTTTCCGTGGTCCAAAATGGCCAGCCGATCACAGAGCGTCTCAGCTTCCTCCATGTAGTGGGTGGTCAGGACGACCGACTTACCTTTGTTTCTGGTGCGCTCAATGACGTCCCAGAGATGGCGGCGAGCCTGCGGATCTAGACCGGTCGTCGGCTCGTCCAAAAAGACGACCTTCGGGTCATTGACAAGGGCGAGGGCGACTGAGACGCGCTGCTTCTGGCCGCCTGAGAGATTGGGAATGTAGGCGTTCGCTTTATCTTGCAGGGACACCTCTTCAAGAATCCCTTTGATATCGACTTTTCTCTTATAGAAGCTCGCAAAAAGGTCGATCGTCTCCGAGACCGTGAGGTATTCGAATAGGGAGGTCGATTGGAGCTGCACACCTATCATCTGCTTGACTTTGTTTGGCTGCTTCCGGACGTCGATCCCGCAGACGGTGGCCGAGCCTGAATCAATCGGGCGGAGCGCTTCGAGCATCTCAAGAGTGGTCGTCTTGCCGGCCCCGTTTGGTCCGAGGATCCCGAATACTTCTTCCTCGTGAACCTCGAAAAAGACACCGTCGACGGCCTTCAGTTCCGCATACGACTTTGAAAGATCGATAACTTCAATTAGTGGCATATGGTTGGCTTTCTCCTTTGAGAGGTCAACTGTCGACCATGCTTCGTATAGATTATAAGATTAGCGGTGCTTCTTCAATAAAAAGTAAGATGCAATCGCCTTAAAACCTCTTGATGACAACGATCGCTATGTCATCCGCAAGGCGGCCTCCCGAAAAAGCCTTGACCTCTTCGAAGATACTGGAAGCGAGTTCCTGCGCGCCGGCTCCAGTGCGTTCCGAAATTATTCTTTTCAAGCGTCTCTCCCCGAACAATTCGTTTCCACGTCTCGCTTCGATCAACCCGTCTGTGTAGAGAACAAGGCCGCTTTCTGGAGCGAACTCCACCTCGCCGTTTGTATAGGTCGTTTCCAGGAAGGCCCCTGAAACCATCTCTTGACGGCCGTCCAGGGGAGCGCAGAGAACCGGACCGCAGGTCAAGGGAGGAGGATGCCCGGCGTTCGAGTATATGAGCCGACCGGTCTTCGGGTCAAAGACGCCGAAGAACATGGTGACGAACTCGTCAAGCTTCGTCTCACGGTAAAGCACCTTGTTGACCTTCTCGAGCACGCCTGCCGGTTCGGGATTTTCAAAAGCGAGTGCCTTCACAAGGAAGCGCGTCATCGCCGACCTTGTCGCTGCTTCGACTCCTTTGCCTGAGACGTCCCCGATGAGAACGGCTATGCGCTGGTCCGGAAGCTTAATAACGTCGTAGAAGTCGCCGCCCGCTGTCGCTGCAATGGTGGCCGAGGTGTAGCTGACGCCCAGTTCCGTATTTGGAATCTCGGGCAGCTCTTGCGGGAGGAGACTTTGCTGTAAAGTCTGGGCGATGTGGTGTTGATCTTCGTAGAGACGGGCGTTCTCGAACCCGATTGACGCCTGCCCGGTGATGGCTCTAAGAAGTTCGGTGTCTCGCCCGGTGAAGGGGGCGATCCCTCGTTTATTTGCAACAACCACTACCGCGATGAAATCCCCGCCGCGGGTGATGATCGGGACGGCGATGAGGTTTCTGATGCCGAGCTTGAGGACCATCGCTTTGCTGGTGAGGGGGGATTTTTTTGCGTCGTCGACGACTACCATGTCCCCCGTTTTGAGAACATGACCCGGAACGCCCTCTCCCACTTTCCATTCGAGCTCAACCGGGCGCCAGCCATCAACAACGTCATAGCGCTCTCGGATTCCAAGAAGCTCTTCATTTGAGAGAGTAGGGACGAAGCCGATCTGGGCGTCGACCAGATTGACGGCTTGCTCGGCGACGTGACGAAGCAGCTCGGAGACGTCCAAAATAGAAAGCAGATCGGAGGTCAGATGCATCAGGGCCGACGTCTCTTCAGCCCGTCTCTTCTCCGCCGCAAAAAGCCTGGCGTTCTCTATAGCGACGGCCGCCCGGTCGGCGAGCGTCGCAAAGAGCCTGATTTCGTCTCTGGTGAAATCGTGTCTCTGCATCGTGTCAAACCTGGCGACTCCAAGAATTCTTCCCCGTACCTTGAGCGGGATGCCAATCATCGATTTACTTAGACGCTCAGGCGTTTCCTCAGGGGGCAAAGGGTAGCCTTTCAAATCGGATACGGCAATGACGCGACCCGATGCGCCAACCTGACCCGCGAATCCTTCGCCGAACCTTACCCTGGCGCCTACCTGGAGGGTATTAACGCCGACGGAAGCGCGAACGACGAGCCAACCATCCTCAACTAGGAAAATCGAGCCACAGCAAATGCCCATCGACTCGAGCATGCTGGAGATGATCGCTTCCATCAATTGACCGACGTCGAAGATGGTGAGCGCGGCCTGGGAGATCGATTCCAGGGCGAAGAGGGCCTCTCTTTCCCGGTGCTCGATCGCGAATAGCCGTGCATTTTCGATGGCGACCCCGGCTTGCCTCCCGACGCCTTCAAGGAGACGTACCTGGCGATCGGTGAAGTGGCGATCTCGCGAGAGCATAAAAACCCCAAAGGCGCCTACCGCTACTCCTTTGCTTATCAAGGGAACGGCAGCCACCTCGATGACTCCGGCTTCAACGAATTCCTTGACCGCCCCAGGAAAGGCCGGGTAGTCTCTGACGACGATCGGCTGTCTGGTCTCTATGACGCGGCCCGCGAGTCCTTGTCCTCGGGCGACCACCACGTCGAATATTTCAGGCGGCATTTTGGCGGCGAAGGGGTAGGTGATTGAGCCGGTCTCCGGGTCGACCATGGCGATTGCACCCGCGTCGGCGTCCGAAAGCGCAACGCCATACTCCGTGATAAGCTTTAAGACTTTATCGAGTTCCAGCCCGGAAGCAATTTCGAGCGCGATCTTACTGAGAATCTCTAGGTCCTCGTTTCTTTCCGCCAACTCGGCCTCGATCCTCTTGCGCTCGCTTATATCGCGAACGATGCTCATTCCGATGGACTCTCCGTCGATCTTAAGAAAACTCTCGCTCAAATCGATTGGTATAACCCGGCCGTCCCGGCGACGAATGTGTGTATCATCGATGTTCCTGAGCTCCCCGGTCTTTTCCAGGTTGTGAAAAAGGTCGATCAAGCGCCGCTCTTCTCCCTCCGGATGCAGGTCGAAAATGGACATGCCTATCAGCTCATTGCGCGAATAGCCCGTCAGCGCGGCCGCGTATTCGTTGGCTTCTATTATTCTTTTCGCCCTTATATCTTCCAGGAAGATGGCATCGACTGCCTGGGTGCAGATATTACGGTAGCGGTCGATGTCCTCCTTTCGGCGTCGGGCCAGAGACATAAAGAACCCTCCGCGTCATTTCTACCCTGAAAATACGACCGCCGACCGTTGACCGCCGCTATGTAGGGGCACGCCAGTGGTAGGGGCACGCCAGTGGCGTGCCCCTCATTCTAAAGCTGATTAGTCGACAACCGGGATGTACTCTTTCGCGACGACCTCTTTCTGAAAGTCCTTGCCCAAGACGAAGTCGATATATGCTTTTGCAAGTGCGCTCGGCTGGCCTTTGGTAAACATGTGGAGGTTTCTCTGAAAGGCATAGGTCTTGTCCTTAACACTCGCGATTGCGGGCTTAACGCCGTCGAACTTAAGCCCCTTGACGGTTGAATCAACATAACCGAACGAGATGTAGCCGATCGCATTTGGGGTACTGGTAACCGTCGCCTTTACCTGGCCGGTTCCCGGCTGGACGACGGCGTTGCCGGTAAACTTGACGCTTTCACTGAGAAGCTTCTTCTGCACGACCTCACGGGTCCCGGACGCCTCATCCCTGTTCACAACCTGGATCGGCGCACTCTCGCCGCCCACCTCTTTCCAGTTGGTGATTTTGCCCGTGAAGATATCCTTGATCTGCTCTTTTGTGAGCCCGTCGACCTTGTTGGAAGGGTTCACAATGAAGACGATGGCGTCGATCGCGATGACGTTGTCGACGAGCCCGAGGCTTTTCTCCGCCTCCTTCAAGTCGCGGCTCGAGTTTCCAATGTCGGCAGCTCCTTCCGAAACCGCCGTTATTCCCTCACTGGAACCGGTTCCTTGGACCTCTACTTTGACGCCCTGGTTTTGCTCCATGAACTTCTCCGCCGCCGCCTGGGCGACTGGGAGCACGGTGGTCGACCCGGCGAGCTTTAGGCTGCCGGTGAGCTTCTTTTCGGTCTTCGGCTTCTCGGTTGCACCTTCGGTCTTCTTCTCCTCGGTCTTCGTACAACCGGCCGCCAAAGCTAGAATAAGACCGAGAATCAACAGGACTGGCCAAGCTTTTCTAAACAATCGCATCTTCTCCTCCCTCTCACTACGGGTTTTTCTGCTTCGAAAATCAGGATAGGCGTACCGTCATAGCCGGTGGTGAAATTAACGAAAATGTTATGTCACAATATCGTAAACCGATTGCGACACGAATGTTAACATGCCTTTTCAGCGGCTTAGTTGGTTGTTTCTAGAGTTGGCTGCAGCATTATCACAATCATAGGATCTGCGAGTCAACTTGGATGCGTATCATCGCCTTGCCATCTGGAGTGCGAAGTTAGCCTTGGTTGGAGGGAAATTCGACACGGAATATTGAGCCGGAATCCTGCGAACTCACGACGCGAATTCTAGCACTGTGGTTCTCGGCAATATGTTTGGCGATGGAGAGCCCGAGGCCTGTGCCTCCGGTGGCTCTTGAGCGGTCCTTGTCGACCCGGTAAAAGCGCTCGAAAATCCTGGGAAGGTCGGCCTCGGCTATGCCTGGTCCGGTGTCTCTGACTGAGAGAACGACTTTTGAGCCGTCCTTTAAAACCCCAACGCGGACGCTTCCCTTAGCCGTATACTTGACCGCATTTTCAACCAGATTCTCGACGAGGGTCCTAAGGAGGCTCGGATCTCCGGTGATCGAGGGCAGGTCCTTTTCGATTTCTGCTGAGAGCTCGATGCCCTTCTCCGAGGCAAGATGGGTGAATGATTGGACCACCTCCTGGACGATCTCGCCGAGAGAAACCGGAAGGCGCTCGGGCTTCTTCTCGGGAGCCTCCAGCCTGGAAAGGATGAGAAGGTCATCGACGAGGCGCGAAAGCCGACTCATATCGGTTGAGATCTTATGGGCGAAGTGCAAAGCGGCCTCTTTATCATCTTCCATCGAGCGAGCCAGCGTCTCACCCAAAAGCTTCAGTCCCGTTATGGGAGTTTTCAGCTCATGCGAGACGTTAGCAACGAAATCCCGGCGCATTTTATCCAGCCGCTGTTGTCTTGTTTCGTCCTGGGCGATGACTAGGGAGCCGATAACCGCCTTGTTTTCAAGGAGGGGGAGGGCCGTGACTTTCAAATGGCGCTTCCTTGGCAATCTGATCTCGATCTTGAGCTCGCCGGCGGACTGCTTAGAGATGCTTTCGCTCACCACCCTCTCGATTTCAGGGCTGTCGGCGATACTTTCGAATCGCCGCCCCACGATCTTATCGCCCGGGAGACGCAGGATCTTCTGGGCCGCCGGGTTTGCGAATACCACCTCGCCCCTGCCGTTGAGGAGAAATATCGCGTCGGCGATGTGATCGACGATCAATTCGAGCTTTTTCTTTTCCGTCGACAACTCCTGCACGTTTCCTTCCAGGGACGCCGCCATGCGGTTGAGCGAATCCGACAGCTCGCCGAGCTCGTCTCTACTTCGAACGTTGGCGCGCTTGAATAGCTCGCCCTCGGAGAGGTTTTTTGCGAAAGTCGTCATCCTGGAGATCGGTCCCGTAAGCGTGCGGGTGAGCAAAACGCTGACGGCGGTCGCGATCGCGCCGATAGCGATGAAACTTGCGCCGGCTGCGAGCGGAATGTCCCTCAGGGTGTCATCGACCTTGGTTGTTGGCACGGCCACCCTTACTACCATGTTGCGACCGGCCAGCGGTTCGACGGGCGCCGCCACATAGAGCATGCGCCGGTCTAAAGTGGCGCTCTTTCTTAAGTCTTCGCCGAAACCGCCAGCGAGGGCTCTTCGTATCTCGGATCGACCCGCGTGGTTTTCCATGGTCTGAGGTTCGCTTTCCGAGTCAGCCAGGACCTTTCCAGAAATGTCCACGAGTGTAATGCGGGAACCAAAGCGAACGCCAAGGGATTTTACGAGGGGCTGGAGCTCGTCTTCCCCGCGGTTTCCCGCCTTTATAACGGCGGCGATTCCGAAGGCCTGCTTGCGAAGCTCATCCTTCAAGTTGGTCATGAAGAGGTCTTCCACGCGTGAGGCAAGCATCGCGGCCAGTAAAGCGAGGGAGAAGAGTACGATGAGGATGTGACTGATCGAAACTTTAGTCCTGATCCGCAAGGCCATCCTCCGGAACTTCAAAACGGTAGCCAAGACCGTGGACCGTCCGGATGTAGGAGTGGACGGAGTGCGACTCGACCTTCGCCCTCACCCGCTTTACGTGGACGTCGATCGTCCTGCCGGCGACTGCCGTGTATCCCCAAACCTTTTCGGCTATTTCCTCTCTCGTGAAAAGCTTGCCCGGGCTTGAAGCTAACAGGGCGAGAAGCTGGAACTCCTTGGGGCGAAGGGGCGTTCTCTGACCGGCGACGCTCACGGTATAGTTCGCGGGGTCGATTCTTAGGTCGCCGGTCTCAATGACCTGAAGCGCATCCCTTAGTTTCAACGCCTGCGTCCGCCGCAGAATCGCTTTGATTTTGGCGATGACCTCGACGATGCTGAAGGGCTTGGTTATATAATCGTCGGCGCCGCTCTGGAACCCTTTGACCATGCTTCCCTCGTCCTGGAGCGCCGTGATCATTAAAATGGGAAGCGCCGGGTCGTTCTCGCGGAGCTCCTGGCAGACTTTAAAGCCATCCAAGCCCGGGAGCATCAGGTCCAGGAGGACCAGGTCCGGCTCTCCGGCTCTGGCCAGCTTAAGGCCGTCGGTGCCCGAGGTGGCGACGAGCACCGAAAACCCCTCTCTCTTCAGGTTGTACTCGAGAGTCTCGTTAATTGTCGAGTCGTCTTCGACGATCAGTACAAGAGACATGGCGATCTCCTTGCCTGCTTACTCTTAATATCAGATGCCGGCGCTCCACGGTAGATGGTTTACACTAAGTTAACATAAAGGCCACAACTATTTCCCCAAATGCTCCTGGAATGGGCATATTCTCTTGAGGGGTGAGCATCCGCTGGCAGTATTCGGAGATTATACGCTCAACACCGCAACGCCGAGGCATGCTTGAGCCTTAGATCGGAAGAGCTTACACAGATTGTTCCGCAACCTCAGAGAGAAGCCGTTGAAAAAGGGTACACCTAGGTTGGTTAGCCGCAGTCCAGCCGAGGCACGGCGTCGCAGCCGCCGAACTCAACTGAGCGAAAGAACCTACTCCTATATATTCAGGTTGTCGGCCGCCATGGCGGTTGTCGGCATAATCCTAATCTTCACATTCGTCATCTCCGCCGGTCTGCCCCTCTTTTTCAAGGTCGGCCCCTACAGATTTCTTTTTGGGATGGAGTGGCGGCCGACCGGCGGGCAATTCGGGATACTCCCGCTGATTCTAGGCACGCTGCTCGTCGTTGCCGGAGCGCTGGTCGTTGGCGGCAGTGCGGGGGTGGTGACCGCCATCTTCCTTTCCGAACTTTGCCCCCAGGTCTTGAAGAGAACGTTCAAGGTGGTTGTCGAGCTATTGGCCGGGATTCCATCGGTCGTATACGGTTTCTTCGGCATCATCGTGCTCATACCGTTCATCCGCTCCCAGGTGGGTGGGAGCGGGTATGGCATTCTGTCGGCCTCCATAATCCTCGGAATTATGATCCTACCGACCGTCACCGCCATCGCCGAGGACGCCGTATCGTCCGTACCGATCGACTATAAGCTGGCCGGTCTCTCACTCGGTGCAACCGATTGGCAGACCATACGGCAGGTTATACTTCCGGCTGCGACCGGCGGTATTGCGACCGCGTTGGTGCTCGGCATCGGCCGGGCGATCGGGGAGACGATGGCGGTTCTTATGGTGATCGGGAACGCCCCACAGATACCCGATTCCCTGGTTAAACCGGTGAGCGCTCTGACAAGCACGATAGCGCTTGATATGGCCTACGCCTCCGGCGATCACCGGACCGCTCTCTTCGCCATCGCCATCGTCCTCTTGTTAATCATAACCCTCCTCCTGATCTCAATCCGCCTTTTGCATGCGAGGCTTGGGAGTGCGGAATGACGAGAGCGCGCGTTTTCGACCTTTCAGCGAAGGCGGTGGCGTGGGCCGTTGCCATCTCAACGATGGTCTTCCTCATCCTTATCATCGGCTACGTCGTCATCAGGGGAGTACCGTCGATTGCCTCAGTGGGCCTGGAGTTCTTTACGACGGCGCCCCGGGGCATAAAGATGCAGGGGGGCGTCTACCCGATGATCGTCTCCTCGATCTACCTGACCGTTCTCTCCCTGGTCATTGCTTTTCCCATCGGCCTGGGTGCAGCGATTTACCTGGCCGAGTATGCGGGAAGGGGGCGATTCGTCGAGCTCATCCGGTTCTCGGCCGACCTGCTTTCCGGCGTGCCCTCGATCGTTTTCGGCCTTTTCGGTCTCGCTTTCTTCGTCTACTTCCTGAAGATGGGCTACTCCGTTTTGGCCGGTGCGCTTACGGTCTTTCTAATGGTCCTTCCGACGCTGGTGCGCACGAGCGAGCAGGCCATCAAGGCGGTTCCGAGGAGCTACCGGGAGGCCAGCTTGGCTCTGGGGGCGAGCAAGTGGCAGACGATTAGAAGGGTCGTCCTGCCCTCAGCGGCCCCGGGCATTCTCACGGGCGTCATCCTCGCGATGGGGAGGGCTTTCGGGGAGACGGCGGCGGTTCTTTTTACGGCGGGGTCCGTACCGCAGACGCCGGCATCGCCGCTGGATGGAGGACGGACGCTCACAGTTCACCTCTTTTATCTTGCGACGCAAGGTCAGATCGAGGATTCGTTCAGGGTTGCAGCGGTCCTCCTCTTTGTCGTTCTCGGTTTCAATCTGACGGCCGGTTGGATGATGGCGAGGTTCAGGAGGAGGTTCGGTTAGTGGCCTCCGAGGTCAAGTTTGAGAAGGTCGACTTCTACTATGGCGCTTTTAAAGCGATCGACTCCTTACAGCTCACCATTCTCGCTCGAAAGGTGAGTGCTTTTATCGGGCCTTCCGGATGCGGAAAATCGACGGTTTTGCGGATGGTTAACAGGACGAACGAGCTGGTGGCCGAGCGAACGAGGCTGGAAGGTCGCGTCTTGATCGCGGACGAAAACATATATGACGGCGTTGATCTTTTCTCCTTACGAAAGAAGGTCGGCATGGTCTTCCAGCGACCGAACCCCTTCCCAAAGACCGTCTACGAGAACATAGCCTGGGCGCCGCGCATCCACGGCGTCAAGCGAACGGACGAGCTCGATGAGATCGTCGAAAAGAGCCTGAAGAGGGCCGCGCTCTGGGACCAGGTCAAAAACAAGCTTAAATCATCCGCGCTCTCTCTCTCGGGCGGTCAACAGCAACGCCTCTGCATCGCTCGATCCATCGCCGTCAACCCGGAGGTCTTGCTGATGGATGAGCCGACGTCGGCCCTCGATCCGAGGGCGACCGCTCGCATCGAAGACTTAGTCGAGGAGCTTAAAGCCGATTACACGATCGTTATCGTGACTCACAGTATGCAACAGGCCGCTCGCATCTCAGACTCGACCGCTTTTTTCTTATCAGAGGGTGCGGGCAGGCCCGGCAGGCTTATTGAATTCGGAGAGACGGAGAGGGTCTTCACCAACCCAAGCAGCCGCTTAACCGAGAAGTATATTACCGGAAGATTTGGCTAGTGTCGGAGGGGGGACTTGAACCTCGGCCGCTAAAGCGGCCTCTCCAGAGAGGGAACCCAGGTTCCCCCTCTGGTATCTCCCCCTCCTGGAGTGAGATTGGGGGAACTCCCCCGTTCCCCCAAACCCCCTCCCGGGTTCAAGTCCCTATGATCTTCCTATGGCGGGAAATAAAAAAAGACCGACGAAAGCGGTCTTTTCTACATGTGTCGGAGGGGGGACTTGAACCCCCATGAACTAAGCGTTCACTAGGCCCTCAACCTAGCGCGTCTGCCAATTCCGCCACTCCGACATACAGGGCCTTGATTCACGAAGACGATCTCTTCCAGCACTGAAAGCCCAGGCGTGACTCACTAATTATAGCAATTCGCTTTTTGGTGTCAACGAACGCGCGCCGGCGAGAGACAGCTTGACGTGACAATTTACTAGAGCTATATTGAGCAGAATTGCTCGGTATGTAGTTGTGGGGCCTTGATATGCTAAATCACAAAAGGGCACGTCACCGGCGTGCCTCTACTGAGCGGAGGTTAACCGGTCGCTAACGGATTTCGGTGGTCGTTGTATGTAGGAGTTTTGTTGAGAAGTTATGGACGCTCTCTTATTGGCACTGATCTTACTGCTCTTCTTCGTCATGTATCTTTACGTCTGGGCTACTGACCGGCTGTAGTGGAGGAACTTGAATAGATGGTCGCCGAAAACATCATCGTTGGCCTTATTGGGGTTGCCCTGCTTGTCTACTTGTTTTATGCGATGCTACGTCCCGAGAAGTTTTAGAGGAAAACCGGTGAGGCGCGGATGACGGCAATCGGACTCTTTCAGATCCTGCTCTTCATCGCCATACTCATCATCATCACCCCATTCCTCGGGTCTTACATAGCCAAAGTTTTCCAGAGAGAACGCACCTTTCTCGATCCTGTCATGCGCCCAGTCGAACGCCTGATCTATCGCCTGGCCTCCGTAGATGAGCAGCGTGAGATGGGGTGGCGAGAGTACACGGTGAGCGCTATTGCCATCGGCGTATTGGGGGCGGTAATCCTCTACGTAGTCCTGCGCATCCAGGGCATCTTGCCGCTTAACCCGCAAGGCCGCGGGTCGCTCTCACCCGATCTGGCTTTCAATACGGCTATAAGTTTCGTTACGCACACCAACTGGCAAGCGTACGCCGGCGAGAATCTCGCTTACCTCACCCAGATGATGGGACTGACTGCGCAGAACTTTATCGCCGCCGGTACGGCAATGGGAGTAGCCGCCGCGCTCATCCGGGGCTTTGCGCGAAAAACGGCTGAAACGGTCGGCAACTTCTGGGTTGATATGACCAGATCCATTCTCTGGGTTCTTCTACCGCTCGCTTTGGTCTTCGCAATCTTCCTCGTCTCTCAGGGTGTCATCCAAAACCTGAGCCCTTACGTCACGGTGAAGACTCTCGAAGGGACAAGCCAGAGTATAGCTATGGGTCCGGTCGCGTCGCAGGAGGCTATAAAGATTCTCGGGACGAATGGCGGCGGCTTTTTCAACGCCAACGCCGCCCATCCTTTCGAGAACCCGACGCCGCTGACCAACTTCCTCCAGGCCATCGCGATGCTCGCGATCCCGGCGGCGCTCACCTATGCCTTCGGTAAGATGGTGGGGAACGCTCGCCAGGGCTGGGCCCTCTTTGCCGCCATGATGATCCTTCTCACGGTCGGTGTGATCACCGTCTTCGCGGCTGAGCAGGGCGGCAATCCTCTCCTCACCCGGGTCGGCGTCGACCAGGCGGCGACCTCCCGGCAGGGCGGCGGCAATATGGAGGGGAAAGAGGTGCGGTTCGGTCCATTCGGCTCCGCGCTCTACGCAAACGCCACGACCGCCGCCGCGGTGGGGTCGGTCAACAGCTCTCACGATTCTTTTACTCCCATCGGCGGCTCTGTTTTAATGTTCAACATGATGCTCTCCGAAGTCGTCTTCGGCGGCGTGGGCGCCGGCCTGTTTACCATGCTCATATTCGCCGTCGTGGCGGTCTTCATCGCCGGTCTAATGGTCGGACGCACGCCAGAGTACATAGGCAAAAAGATCGAGGCGAAGGAGATGAAGATGGCGATGCTCGTCGTCCTCATCTTCCCGGCGACGATTCTCATCCTGACGGCGCTCGCCGTCATGACCGGCGCCGGCAAGGCGGGCATTTTCAACCCCGGTCCGCATGGCTTCTCGGAGATACTTTACGGAGTAACCTCGGCGGCGGCAAACAACGGGAGCGCTTTCGGCGGTCTAAAGGCGAACTCCCAATTTTACAACGTTCTGTTGGGCATTTCGATGATGATCGGGCGATTCGCGATAATAGTGCCTGTTTTGGCGATAGCAGGTTCCCTGGCTTCCAAGAAGGCGGTGCCCGAAAGCGCGGGCACCTTCCCGACAACCAGACCTCTTTTCGTCGGGCTCCTCATCGGGGTCGTTATTATAGTCGGGGCGCTCACTTTCTTCCCGGCCCTGGCGCTGGGACCCTTCGTTGAGCAATTGCTTATGAAAGCGGGGATAACCTTCTGAGAGTTGTGGAAAGAGCGTCGAAAACAGAGACCGGATCGGAGATGCAGTCCAGGATGAATGAGACCAGAAAGGCCAGGCGGCGTAGCCTTTTTGATCCGCAAATACTAAAAAGGGCCGTCGGTGATTCGTTCAGAAAACTGAATCCGCTGACGCTCGCAAAAAACCCGGTCATGCTCGTCGTCGAAGTCGGCGCTGTCATCACGGCGGTTGAGGCGGTGAGGACCGCGATTGCGGAGGGCGGGCTCGCCTTCACGATTTGGATCTCGGTCTGGCTCTGGTTCACCGTCCTCTTCGCAAACCTCGCCGAGGCGGTGGCCGAAGGCAGGGGGAAGGCCCAGGCGGACAGCTTGCGTCAGACGAGAACGGAGACCGAGGCGCACAAGCTGATCGACGACGGCAAGGAGGTCGTCCTGGCCTCCCAGCTTCGGGCCGGCGATATCGTCTACGTCCAGGCTGGCGAGATCATCCCCGCCGATGGAGAGATTGTAGAGGGCATCGCGTCCGTGGACGAATCGGCCATAACCGGCGAATCGGCGCCGGTTATTCGTGAGTCGGGAGGCGATCGAAGCGCGGTGACCGGCGGGACAAAAGTTCTTTCAGATTGGGTCAAGGTGAGGGTCACCGCCAACCCCGGGGAGAGCTTTCTCGATCACATGATCTCCCTCGTCGAGGGAGCAGAGCGGCAGAAAACGCCTAATGAGATCGCCCTTTCGATTCTTCTTTCGGGCCTGACAATCATCTTCCTCCTCGTTGTGATAACCCTACAGCCCTTCGCCATCTTCTCGGGACGGGCGGTTGGGGTCACCATTCTAATCGCGCTCCTGGTTACGCTCATACCGACGACGATCGGCGCGCTGCTCTCCGCGATCGGCATCGCCGGCCTTGATAGGCTCGTCCAGCATAACGTGCTCGCCATGTCGGGGCGGGCGGTTGAGGCGGCGGGAGACGTCGACACCCTCCTTCTCGACAAGACGGGGACGATAACGCTCGGAAATCGCATGGCGACCGATTTCATCCCGCTCCCGGAGGTTGAGGAGAAAGACCTTGCCGATGCCGCTCAGTTGTCGTCGCTCTCCGACGAGACGCCGGAGGGTCGCTCCATCGTCGTCCTGGCGAAGGAGTTCGGTATCCGGGAGCGTCAGCTCTCCGAGAAAGAAGCCGTCTTCGTTCCGTTCACGGCGGAAACCAGAATGAGCGGGGTTGACCTGGATGGCCGTGAGATAAGGAAAGGGGCGGTCGATGCCATCGCCGCTTACGTCAAAAGCAAAGGAAAGGAGGCGCCGACCGAGCTCTCCAGGATCGTCGAGGGGATTGCATCGTCCGGCGGGACCCCTCTGGTTGTCGCGCGCGACGGCGTGCCGCTCGGCGTCGTTCACCTCAAGGACGTCGTTAAGGGTGGAATCCGGGAGAGATTCGCCAGACTTCGCTCGATGGGCATCAAGACGGTCATGATAACGGGGGACAACCCGCTGACCGCCGCCGCGATCGCCGCGGAAGCCGGCGTCGACGACTTCCTGGCCGAGGCGACGCCCGAAACGAAGATGAAGCTGATTCGGGAGGAGCAGGCCCAAGGCAAGCTGGTAGCGATGATGGGGGATGGAACCAACGAGGAGGAAGATGATTGTCAGC
>JAMCWL010000114.1 GCA_023481285.1 Actinomycetota bacterium
GCCAAGCTCTTCGATATATTCTCCCTGTCTCAATTCGCCCCGTAGGTAATA
Organism: Actinomycetota bacterium; assembly: GCA_023481285.1. Taxonomy (GTDB): domain Bacteria; phylum Actinomycetota; class Aquicultoria; order Aquicultorales; family JAMCWL01; genus JAMCWL01. The sequence goes on from JAMCWL010000114.1 coordinate 52, forward strand.
CATCTCTAGTCGCATTTCTACCTGTTTACCAGGCATGATGCTAGTCGCTCTCCGATAACTAGGAAAGTTGGGCTAGCGTAATCGCTTTAATGCTTTTACATATGTCTTCCCGTCGTTAATTCATCGCACAAGCCGTGCCAGCAGCGGTCGCCGAAGCTCGATGGCGTCGTTGGGGCATAGTTCCTGGCAGCAGTAGCAGCGAATGCACTTATCGTAGTCGAAAACGGGCGTTCGCTTGTTCTTGGAGAGCGCCTCAGCCGGGCAATGTTCTATGCAGACCCAGCAACCTTTACAGCGGTCGGTCACTAGAGCCGGTTTCGCTACCAGCCGTCCTTGCAGGAAGCTGAGGAGCCCTCTGGCTCTGAAGAAGGCCGCCGGCCCGGAAGGGAGCTGAAAACCGGTCACTCGCATCGTTTCCAGCGGCTCCCCCAGAAGATCGATCTGCTCTAGGTCGCCCATGCCGATCTCCTGCTCGTAGGCAAGGCGAGTTGTCGGCACCATCAGCGGCTCGATGCCGACCATCTCACAGGCAACCGCATCCAAAGCCACCGGATCGGCGCTCGCCAAAATGGCGCCGATCTGTTTGGGATTGCCGTTGTTCGGTCCGTCGCCCTCCATCCCGACAACGGCGTCCATCACCGTCAGCGTCGGTTTGACGGCGAGAAGGAGATCGACCAGCATCTGGGAGAAGTATTCGACCCCCTGCGCGCGGAGGTGCATCTGGGCCTTGAGCAATCCGGGCAGGCAGCCGAAGTTGTTCTTGACCCCGCCGGTAAAAAGACAAAGCCCGTGCGTTTTCAGCTTGGGCAAGTTGATGACCGCGTCGGCCTCGACAACGCCTTTGGCGAGGGTGAAGTGCTTGAAGGCCCGCCCTTGCGGATTGTCGACATCGATCGATTCGGCGCTGAGATGCACCAGCTCAACCCCTTCTTCCGCGCATGCCTGCTCGATTCCGGCAAGCCGGCAGGCGCTGTAGTAGCGATTCTTATTGGCCGGCCCTTCATAGCCCGAACAATCACCGACCAAGGGTACGGCCTGTGCCTTGCGGACCTGGTCGATCACGGCTCGCACTACTTCCGGGTGAGTGGTGATGGCTTTCTCCGGCGGCGCTCCGGTTAGCAGGTTGAACTTGAGCAGCACCCGATTACCGGGATTCACATAGCGCTTGATGCTGCCGAGGAGATCGAGAGCCTCTGAAACCGCTCTGTTGACATCCGGCCGATCATAGGTAGTGCACTTGACCAATGAGACGGGGGTTTTCATGCGACGGTCTCCTTTCGCAGTCTCAAAATCCAGCGCCACACGGCATCCTTCATCCTGTCCGAAAGTCGTGGCAGGATCGCCAGCATGATGCGGGCGTCCGGCGTAGCCGGATATCGTGCTCGGGGACGCCTTATCGTGAGCGCGCGATGAATGACTTGCGCCACTCTCTCCGGCGGTGCGCTGTTCTTTGTTGACTGGGCGATGAAGCGGTTGAACGGCTCAAAGTACCGATGGTAGGGAGACTTGTTGTCGGTTGCAAACCTTTGGGCAAGTCGGGTAGCCGTCGTATTGAAGTTCGTTCGCACCCCACCCGGTTCGATCACAATGACATTCACGCCGAACGGTCGAGTCTCCATGCGCAGCGCGTCGCTTATCGCTTCCAATGCGAATTTGCTGCCGTTATAAACACCAATAAATGGGATGGCCACACGCCCGCCGACGGTGCTGATGTTGACTATGCGGCCGCCGCCCTGGGCGCGCATAGCCGGGAGAACCAGTTGAGCCAGACGCAGCGGCCCAAAGACGCACGTCTCAAATTGGCAGCGGATCTCATCAGCGGTTGCTTCTTCCAACGGCCCGGCCTGGCCATAGCCGGCGTTGTTAATTAGAGCATCAATCCGTCCCGCCTTCTCGAGAACCTGGTCAACCGCCGCTACCATGCTGGCCTCATCGGTTACATCCAGGCGTAGAGTTGTAACTTGGTCGCTTGCTAAGTCGCTTATCGATTCAAGCCGCCTTGCAGTCGCGAAAACCCACCAACCTTTTTCAGCCAGTAAATTTGCGGTCGCCCGCCCCATGCCGCTTGAACAGCCGCTTATGAGCGCTATAGGTGGGTGCGTATGTTCACTCATCAGTCTTGTCCTTTCATAGCCTGCTGGAGTCTGAGAAGTAGTCGAAATAGGCGATCATCAAACCAACCCCTCGTTCATGCTACCTGTCCGATAGCCGGCCAAGTCGACCACAATGTACCTGTAGCCGAGTTCCTTCATGCGCGCTACCATCCGATCACGCACGTCTGGCTCCACCAGCCGTGACATCTCCTCCGGCTCGACCTCAATCCGTGCGATCTCGCCGTGGTGGCGCACGCGCACCTGCCGGAAGCCCAAGTCGTACAGGTATTGCTCCGCGTCATCCACCTGGCAAAGCGATTCCCGGGTGATAGGTGATTGGTATGGAAAACGGGATGCCAGGCAGGCAAATGATGGTTTGTTCCACGTGCGGAGGCTTAGCCGTCTGGACGCTTGGCGTATCTCGGCTTTCGTCAGCCCCGCTTCGCGCAGTGGGCTCCTAACCCCCAGCTCGGACGCCGCCTGGAGGCCGGGACGGTAGTCACTCGTAGCGTCGTCCATGTTGCTCCCATCCGCCACCCAGGCCAGGTCTCTAGACTCAGCAACAGCCCTTAGTTTTGCAAACAACTCCGACTTGCAGTAATAACATCGGTTGGTCGGATTCATGCTATAGTGCGGGTCCGATAGCTCTTTGGTCGATACCAGCTCGACCTGGGCGCCCAGTTCCACCGCTAGCGCCAGCGCTTCCGCCATCTCCCGCCGCGGATAGGTCTCGGATACGCCGATGCCTGCTGCCGCCCGGTCGCCGAGGACGTCCAGAGCAACCTTGAGGACCAGGGTGCTGTCCGCTCCTCCGGAGAAGGCCACGAGCACCGAGTCCATGTCGCGCAGAATTTGTCGCATATACGCCAGTTTCTGTTGCAGCAGGGCCTGATCGACCTCCGGCAAGACCGGCGGCCGGGCATCCAGCGCCTCCAAGCTTTTTGGCAGATCGCCTGCCAAATTAAGCGTTACATGCGTCATGCCGCCTTCTTTCCGCGGCCCAGGCCGCGGCGTTGATCATAGCCGCCAGATAGCCGGCCCCAAAACCGTTATCGATGTTCACCACCGCGACGCCGCTGGCACAACTGTTGAGCATCGCCAACAATGGCGCCAGCCCACCGAAGCTGGCTCCATAGCCCACGCTGGTCGGTACGGCGATCACCGGGACCGATACCAGCCCACCGACCACGCTGGCCAGCGCGCCCTCCATCCCGGCTACAGCGATAATGACTTGCGCCCGCTGCAGCGCCTCCATATTGCCAAGCAGGCGGTGGATGCCCGCCACGCCGACGTCGTACAAGCGCTCCACGGAGTGGCCCATCAGTTCAGCCGTAGTAACCGCCTCTTCAGCCACCGGGATATCCGAGGTGCCCCCGGTCACTATAAGGATGCCAGGACATCGCGGCCCGTTGGGACGGCGATCGACGGTAATACAACGCGCCGGTTCGTAATAGACAGCGACGGGCACGGTGCGTTTCACAGCCCTATATATCTTCGAGTCGGCCCTCGTGGCTAAGATCCGATCGTTGCGCGCAACCAGGCGAGTCATGATCTGCGCTACCTGATCCGGCGTCTTTCCCTGGCAGAAAATCACTTCCGGGAAGCCCTGGCGAATCGCGCGATGATGGTCCAGCCTGGCAAAGCCCAGGTCCTCATAGGGCAGTTCGCGGAGCCGTTCCATCGCAACCTCTACCGTAATTGCGCCAGCGCGAACTTCCTTCAGCAAATCGAGTAAATTTTGGTTCTCCATCGTCTGAGGCTTGGAGATTCGCTTTACTTGTGGGGCCATAACCTACCTCTCCAGATCACGAGGGCTAAAAGCGAAATGAAGACCGAGTATTCAGCCGCCGCTATCCATAGCCCGCGGGAAACGCCAAGCCTCCACATCAATCCGAAGGTCAGGACGTTCTCCAGCGCCAACAATGACAGGACGACCACCGCCATAATCAGTAATCCCTTACGGACTATTCTCATGGTTGCATCACCTTCACTCCTTTGGCCAGCAGACCGTCCTGGAATCCGTCCCGCACACGGGCGGTTAGCAACTGGGGTTTGAACATCTCTTCCACGCCAAAGTTGGCTAGATCGGTCAGCCACCGCCTCGGCATCTCCAGGCGTCGCCGGACGCCAGCGATGGGCTCGCCCTTAACTATGATCTTACTCAGGTCGGCCGTGCCCAACCCCCGCTCCACGGCCAGGGGCGTCAGCGGCACGGTGCCCGGCGACAGCCCTACCACCGCTTCCACTACTGCGTCTACAGCCACCGGATCGCGCCCGGCGATTATCACTCCCAATTCAACCGGCTTCACATTGGATGGCTCGTTGCCTGCCATTCGTCCTTCGCCGGCCACCACACCGTCGGCGATCACCAGGTCGGGGTAGAGGGCGGTGGTAATATCCAGCACGGGTTGATAGATGCCGCCGAGGTGGTTGACCCGGCGATACATCGCAGGAGCGTAGCCGAAGTTGAGCTTGAGCGACCCGGTATAAACGACCTCTGCGTGACCCTTGATCTTGGGAAGCGCGATGATTTTGTCCGCCCGCAGCGCCGACTGGGGAAGAGGGAAGGGTTTGCTGTAGGCCCGTCCTCCTTCAACGCGCGTGAGGATCACGTTATCGATGTCGAAATCGACCAATTTGATACCAAATTCCCTCGCAAGACCGGTGAAGCCCCGGCTCTTGAACAATTCTCCGGTGAAGCCCGGATACCACCGGCTTTGAAGAGAGCCGCATGCTTCACCGATGAATGGCCGCCCGCCCGCCTCCAGCACCAGGCGAACAACCTCGCGCACCAGACGAATATCGGTGGTGATGCCGGTTTCTCCGGAGTAGTCGCGCACGATGTTGGGCTTGATGAGCACCCGGTCGCCGGGCTTGACGACGCTTCCGATGCCGCCCAGAAGATCCACGGCGCGTCGTACGCCGGCAGTGATGCCTTCCGCGTTGTTGGTGCCCCGGGCGATGGCCACCAGCGGCTCCGGTTTGGGTCGCATGGCGCGATACAACACCCCGCTCTCGGATGTCGCCGGTGCGGCCGGACCGTCGCCGGTCAACAAGACCGATAGCCCCGACGGAACGACCAGGACGAGTCCAAGGGCGCTCAACCCAAGCAGAAACTGCCGGCGAGTCATGGCTTCCTGCGAGCGTTGGCTTACTTGATCATGGTGGTTGCTATCGTTCATAGAGACCGCCTCTCATCTTCGGCTGCCTTCGAGCGGCAAAAGCGGACGTGCACGTCCACACAGGACGCTTGCGTCCAAGCATATTCTGAAGGAACTTTGCTGTCAAGAAGTCGGTCTACTTACTTGGCGGCTCTGTGACAAGGAGGCCGCTTAAGAATATCTCTTCGATCGTGCGGATGGCTTCTTCAGGTGAAAGACCGGTTCCCAATCCGACGATCGGTGAAAATACGGTCTCAATCAGGCCGAGTAGGGCATGGGCGGCGACGGTGGAGTTCACGTCGCGCATTCTTCCTTGCGCTTTACCTCGCTCAATAACGCCCGCGATCAGCGGGGCCAACCCACGAGACGCGTCTTTATCTTTCTTAAACTGTGGAAGTTGCTCCTTGACCGTGCGCAACAAGCTGAAGTATTGCTTGGAAAGTTCAATCATAAGTTCGGTGGTTTCTCTCAGGCACTCGACGGGATCGTCGATAGATTCGATCTTTTTCTTGACCTCGTCTGTGGCCATTTGGATGCCCCTGTGTAGCGCTGCTTCAAAGAGACCTTTCTTGTCTCCGAAATGCCTGTAAACGGTACCCTTACCGACGCCGACTCGTGCGGCGATGTCGTCCACCGTCACTTTATAGTAACCGCGTTCACCAAAGAGGCTGATCGCCGCTTCAAGAATCTCATTTTCCCGGCGCTGCCACTGCTTTTCTCTCCACAACAGCCGTTCTTCCATGCGTCCATTATAGACTAGCGCGTCCAGATCACAAACCAAAATACAACCCGCATGCCTGGCAAATGTTATGTGTAAAACCGATAGGCACGCGAAAATGTCAATTTTAAAGGCGAAACCCCTGGCAGCTTAATCGTGCGGTGCCTGGCACCGGGCCAGTGCGGTGCCTGGCACCGGGCCACCGGGCCACCGGGCCATGAGCAGCTTCCGTGCCCATGAGTCGAGCGGGTCGAGCGATGCCCCTGTTTTCCTTGTTTCTTTAAATTGGAAAAAAGACGTAACTGGAACGTCCCTGGAGGTATATGAAAAGCAAACCTATTAGCAGGATGTTCACCAGGTGGGCGCCGTATTATGACGCGACGCACGCCTGGACGCTGCCCTACCGTCGTGAGGCACGCCTCGCGCTCGGCGCTGAGCAGGGCGACCGAGTGCTCGATGTAGGGTGCGGCACGGGGTTGAACTTTGCACACCTGCGAGAGCTCGTCGGCGACGAGGGCCGCGTTACGGGCGTCGATCTGAGCCCCGATATGCTTGACATCGCACGAAAGCGCATCGCCAGGCGCGGATGGGAAAACGTTGAAGTATACGAGGCGAACGCCCAAGAGCTGCCCTTTCCCGATGGATCGTTCGACGGGGCGATCGCGACATTCGCGATGATGTTCATCCCCGACTATGCGCGAGCGATTACGGAGGTTGCGCGCGTGCTCGCACCCGGCGGGCGGTTTGTCGTATTGGACTTCAGGGCGACTAACAACGCTCTGCTCCGCTGGTTGAACCCGATGCTCGTTCGCGGCATGCGTCTTGCGACGGCCGAGCTCACCCACCGAACGATCGACGAGATGCGGCGAGTCTTTCCGAAGGTCGAAGTCCGCGAACGGTGGGCGGGCTTCGCTTATATCGCCATGGCCTCAAAAGCGTAGATTTGCGCGCTTCAATTTGCGCGGTTTAACGCGAGGAGAAACGAATCAAGGCTGCCATATGCTTGAAGGCTTTGTATAAAGCAACGCAAAGCGCTTTTTTAGCAAGATTGGGCGCGACTTCTCGAATGACCCATCTTTCTTAAATCAATCCAATGATCTGACTACGCCGTTGTTCCCATCCACAATGACGGTTTGACCGTCATGAAGTAGGCTAGTCGCATTTCCTGTGGCTACGACTGCTGGGACGCGATATTCTCGAGCGATAATGGCAGGATGGGAGAGAATACCGCCGGTGTCGGTTACCAGTGCCCCAACGCTTGGAAAAAGTACAGACCAAACAGGCGAGGTAATGGGACAGACCAACACATCTCCCGGTTGAAGCTTGTCAAACTCGGATTCGTTCATAATAATTCTCACCGAACCGGTAAAAACACCTGGCGATGCGGCTATACCCCGCAATTCCTTGTCGTTCTTTTGCGCGTGATCGTGGCCGGCGGCAAAAACAAGGTTGGTCGCCCAAATCAGTGCTTCCATCATGTATCTGACTTCGGGCGGAAATGCGGCAAAAGATGGCGGCGGACCCGGATTCTTGCCATAGGAATCCGCGCCGGGATGAGCCTCCACCAAGCCCGCTCTGCTTTGCGGCGCTTCACCAATGAGTGTTGATCGTTACCACTTTGCAATACGGTTCTTGCCTCTTCCAATTCAAAGAAAAACACGTCATCGCGATGGTCAATTTGTCTACGGTCCGCAAAGCGACGGCCTATCTCCAACACTGCATAGCGCATTAATGCCATTGGGGCGCTCACGGTATAGAATTGATTATCTTCACGAATGGGGTAGGCCTTCTCACCACGTCGCAGGGTCCGCTCGAAGCGTTCCCGGTCTTGAATTGAGCGGCTGGCTAGCGACGTTCTTGCTTCAGCTATGTTTTCAGCGCGTTTCCGTTCCAATGCTGCAATGTCTTTACTTGGATCGTAACCCCGCACGAGTTGATCGCGGATTAATTTAAGAATAAGCTCGGGTGCCTCCGCCAGCGTTTGGTCAGCTACTTCGATGCGAAGCGCACGAGAACCGAACTCTTGCTCCTGCTCGGATTCTCGGCGGTCAAAGCCGGCCTCACATTAACGCCGACAAGCCTTGCGCTCATGCTGGCTGCGCCGTTGTCCGGGCGCTTGAGCGATAGGATCGGCCCACGGTGGCTGGTATTCTCAGGTCTATTGGTCGCCGGTGGAGCCATCTTCTGGCTAGGCTTCCTGTCGATCTCAACGACGGCGGCGGCTCTGGCGTGGCCTCTGGCGCTCGGCGGTCTGGGCATAGGCCTGGTCATGGCGCCATCGGCGAACGCCGTCATGTCCACAGCTCCCGCTGGCGAAGAGGGTGGTGCGTCTGGAATCGTTTCAACCATGCGCCAGATCGGCGGGGTATTGGGCATCGCCATCCTCGGCGCGATCCTTCAGGCTCAAATGACAAACAATTTGGTCGGCGCAATCCGCTCGGTCAAGGGGCTGCCGCCCAAGATAGTAGAGAGGGCCGTCGCACAGATAGAATCCGGCAAAGGCAACATCATGGAGGGCGGCAAATCCATGAATATGGAGTCGCTCAAAAAGCAAGTCCGCCCCGAGGATATCGAGCCGATAATCACCCAGGCGACTAAGGAGAGTGTGGACGAGCTGCCGGCTGAAGTCAAAAAGGCCATCGGCCCGGATGGGCTCAGGGCGTTCGCCTTCGGGAAGATGATAAATACGCCACCCGGCGCGGCCGGGGCGCCCGGCGGAGCCGCCACATCCCCTCAAATGATAGCTCAGTTCCAGAAAAAGATTGAGATGAAGGTGAAAGAGCGCATGGATCGCTTGGGGAAAGAGGCGGATATAGCCCTTCCCGGTTAACCATGCTATGCAGCCTTGATCTTTATCTCTTTGGCCTTTTTCTCTTCGGTTTTTGGAAGGGTTATCGTCAAAACGCCCTCCTTGTAGGTCGCCTCCACCTCTTCCGTCTTAACGGAAACCGGCAGCTCGATCGTGCGCTCAAAAGAGCCGTATTTTCTCTCCATCCGATAGGCGTTTTCCTCTTTGACCTCCTCGACTTGCTTGCGCGCGCCTTTGATTTTAAGAGTTGTGTCAACGATCGAGATTTCGACATCCTGCGGCTTTACTTCGGGAAGATCCGCCCTGACGATAATGTTGTTCTCCTTTTCGTAGATGTCGACATCGGGCGCCCAAAAAGAGACCGCCTTCCTCTCAGGTCCGAAGAGGCGCTCGAAAGACCTGCTCAGATCTTCCTGCATTCTCATCAGCTCACGCCACGGATCCCATGCGCGTTGCGGCATAGATTTTCACCCCCTCTTGACCTTTTTTTGCCCACTTTCGATACGTTAAACTGTCGTGGACTGGGCTCTGAGCTGCAGCCAAGATGAAATACAAAACCCCCGTAATTAGGTCTGCTCGACTTGGGAAAAAGGAGAGCTGGAGAGGGGGAATTCATCATGTTAGCTCAACCGGAACGTCAACCTGAACCCGAACGCAAAAAAGAACCGGAACGAGAAGAGATTTTGATCGTAAAGGAAGAGCCGGTGCCGAGAAAATCCAGATTAGCAGCCGGGCTCTTAAGCATATTGCTGGGCTGGCTAGGCGTCGGGCGCTTTTACCTCGGCTATCCGTTCCTGGGAGCTCTGCAGATTATACTTACGCTTCTTACCGGAGTCGGGGGTTTGATCTGGGGAATAATCGACGGCGTTCTCATCCTGACCAACTCTATAAACGAAGACGCCTACGGGCGACCGCTCCGAGATTAGGCGGATGTCCGTAAACCAAGTTGTGTGTCGAGATTAGGCGGATGTCCGTTGACCAACTGGTAGACGATCTTGACCAAGACTTTGGTTTCGCCCAGGCCTAAAGCTGTTTAGCGGAGCGGTAAGAGCTTCTGACCAGGGGAGCGGATTCGACATGTGCAAAGCCCAGCCGTTGGGCGATATCTTTAAACTCCTCGAACTCATGAGGGTTGTAGTAGCGGGCGACCGGCAAGTGGTCGGGGGTGGGGGAGAGGTACTGGCCGATCGTGATGATGTCACATTCTGCCCTTCGCAAATCGAGCAAGACCTCGATGACCTCGTTAAGCTCCTCGCCCAGGCCGATCATTAAGCCGGATTTTGTAGTAAGAGTAGGCGAAATCTCCTTGGCGTTGGCCATCAGGGTAAGCGACCGCTGGTAGTCGGCAAGGGGCCTTACCAGGGGATAAAGGCGAGGAACGGTTTCGACGTTGTGGTTCAGAATGTCAGGTCCGGCGCCGATGACCGCCGTCAGGCTTTCCCGCGAGCCCGCAAAGTCGGGGATGAGAAGCTCGATCTCGCAACCGGGAGAGAATCGCCTGATCTCCCGGACGACTTTACTGAAGACGGACGCTCCTCCATCTGGAAGGTCGTCCCTCGTCACCGAGGTGACCACAGCAAAACCGAGTCCCAGCTCCTTGACCGCCCGGGCGACCCTGACCGGTTCGTCGAGGTCGACCTCTTTAGGAAGCCCCTTATTAACCAGGCAAAAGCGGCATTTTCGCGTACAAGTATCGCCCAGGATGAGGAGGGTTGCCGTCCCGGACTCGAAGCACTTGAAGATGTTCGGGCAGCCGGCTTCTTGGCAGACGGTGTGGAGCGAATTGGTCCCAAGGAGCTGCTTGACATACTCGTATCTCTGGCCGGCTTTCGGTTTGATCTTCAACCATGTTGGCTTGCGAACTACATGACGTTTGGTGATCGGTGCCTCACCGCCTTAAGGACGTTTGGTGATCCGTGCTTCATTCTTTACATCTCTGCTTGATCAGCACAGGCGCATCTAGTTTACAGTTATCAGTTTACGGTTGACAGTTAAGACGCTTGGATGTTTGAGGACGGGTGCTATGCATTTACTGAGAACTAAGGAGTGTAAACTGTGAACTGGAAGCACTCGCCTCCATGCGTGGGGAGATGTAAAGCGATAAAGCATAGGCTTCCACACGTGAGGTCTTAGCTGATTGCTGATAGCTGATTGCTGATAGCTGATTGCTGATTGCTGGAAGCACTCGCTACCATGCGTAGGGAAATGTAAAGCAATTAAGCACACACACCCTTCCCTAAAAGCTAAGTCTCGGTTCCGGCTTGCACTCTTCCCTTACGCAGAAGTCCTCACCCAGGCAGTAAACGCCGTTGACGATCTTTGGCTCTGAGTCATACGCGCCCTTCTTTGGCTCCTGCTGGGATGCGTAGCGGCATTCGGCGATCTTCGGCCAGCACCCCAACGATTTATAGAGGGCGCAACCCGCTCCACCTCCGCAGCAATGATAGCTTCCTTCAGGTGTTGCGTGCTCACTAAGGACCTTGATTCGCTGGCCGTATGATGCGAAATCGGCATCGCTCAACAGCCGGTTGTGTGCACAGAAGAGGCCTTCCTTTGCGTCCACATTACACCTCCGCATCGACTGCGCTTTAGAAGCGATCTAGTTATACGCTCTCGACACCAATTTCATTCCCAGGTTCAGCCTGGTTGATCACCATGTGATCCATAGCAAAGCAGAAAACACGCCCGAGCTCAGCGATCAAGATGCCGCCCAAGTCTTCGACCGAGGCACGGATGCCCAGAGTGGCCAAGGAGGTCTGGCCGAATCCCGAGAGGCCGCAAGCTATGATCCCATCGAAGTAGGATAGGTCGCAAGAGACATTGATCGAGATCCCGTGCCACGCGACGCCACGGGCGAACTTGACCCCAATCGAGGCCAACTTTTCTTTCCCCACCCAGACGCCGGTCAACCCGGGCACCCTCAAAGCGCTGACGCCCAGCCGGCCAAGCGTGGCGATCAGCGCCTCTTCCAGGTTTCGAAGGTAGCGGTGGAGATCGGGTGCTTTTCCCAGCTTGATTATTGGGTAGGCGACGAGTTGCCCGGGACCGTGGTATGTGACGCCGCCCCCCCGGTCCGCTTCGCAGAGGGCGACTCCCCGGCGGTGGCGCTCTGCGTCATCCCAGATCAAATGGGCGGGCTTCGAGGAGCGCCCCATACTGAAAGTATGGGGATGTTCCAACAGCAGGAGAACATCGTTAATCAGGTCGTTAGCCCGGAGGGAGGCAAGACGCCTCTGGCAGGCGTGAACCAGGTCGAATCGCTTTATGTCGCAATTAACTACCAGGCACGGTTTCATAACTCGAAACTCAAAACTCGAAACTGGAAACTGGAAATTGGAACGGCTCTTAAGTCCGCGAAACTTGAAAGCCCTTGCCTTTTTTCGAGTATCGAGCATCGTATCCTTTTCACGCCGCCTTTTCGATTGCGCCTCGGCCGTATTTGGCCAACTCGGTCGTAAAGCTCCAAGTCTCCAAGTTCTCCTTAACCCTCATGAGAAAGCGGGCGGCGTCTGCTCCGTCGACCACCCGGTGGTCGTAAGTGAGGGGCATGTAGACCATGCTTCTGATACCAATCCCACCGTCGATAGGAACGACCCTCTTCTCAATCTTTTCAAGGGAGAGGATGGCGACCTGTGGCGGATTTATTATCGGCGTCTGGATGATCGAACCGATCGAGCCGGGATTGGTGATCGTGAATGTACCGCCCCGCGTTTCATCGGCGTGAAGTTCCCCTCTCCTAGCACGGGCGGCGATGTTATTGACGGCCCTGGCGACGCCCGGGAGATTCATCCCTTCCGCACCCTTGATGACCGGGGCCACTAGTCCATCCGGGCGGTCAACCGATATCGCTAGGTTTACATAGCGTTTGAGGATCAGGTTATCTCCGTCGAGCTCCGAGTTGAACTTCGGAAATTCAAGGAGGGCCTCGATGACCGCTCTGGCGACAAAGGGCAGGTAGGTAAGGGAGAAGCCCTCTCGCCGCTTGAACTCATCCTTGAAGCGCGACCGCTGTGCGGCGATGTTTTCCATTTCGACCTCGACGATTGCCGTCACGTGCGCGGTCGATTGACTGCTCTTAAGCATATTCTCGGCGATCGTCTTCCTAATCATGGTGAGCTTGACGACCTCTTCCCCGGCTCCCGGGGGAGGCGCCGCCTTGGGTGCCGCTGGCGGCGCGGCTGGAAGAGCCGGCGCTGGCGCCGGGACGGCGGCCGCTTCTGCGGCGGCCAGCACGTCTTTCTTGCTGATCCGGCCTCCGCTCCCCGTTCCTTTGATTTGACTCAAATCGACACCTTTTTCAACAGCGAGCCTTCTCACCACAGGTGAGATAAAGCCCAAGGGAGCTTCCGGCAGGCCGGTAGGTGGTCCAACCGGCCGCCCAGGAGGTTTGGCCTCTTCGTGGGGTCTCTCCACCGGTCGCGCGCCTGGAGGCGTGGGGGGCTTTACCGCGGCTTCCGGCTTGGCCTCCGCCGGGGGCACTAGCTTCTCTTCAGCCACCGTTTCCTCAACGACGGCGAGCTCGCTCCCGACCGGTACCGTATCCCCCTCCTGGACCACTATCCTGCTTACGGTTCCGCTGGCTGGGGAGGGCACCTCGATGTCAACCTTGTCGGTCGATATCTCGACGACCGACTCGTCTTTCTCAACATGTTCTCCTTCGTGCTTCATCCACTTTGCGACGGTACCTTCGGTGATCGTCTCACCCGGCTGGGGCATCGTTATCGAAGCCATAACACCACCTCGGATTTATCAGTGCTCAGTCAACCCGGGCCGTTCGGGGAACGGTCCCTACGCCATCGCGATTGGTCCTATATCGTAGGGCGCGTCCCCGAACGCGCCGTTTCCAATCTGCCGGTACGCGAAGTTATTAACCCCAGTCAACTTCCTCCCAAGCTATGAACATAACCCCATCCCATTCCGCTAAAGAGCGGCGGTCATCAGTCAGCGGTCGTCAATCGTTTTAGTACGCGGCCAGTTTCTCAATCTCCACGACTATTCTCTGAACCTGCGGCAGCCAGTAATCCTCCAACGGCGCCGAGTAGGGGATCGGCGTATCCGGCGGCGCCAGCCTTACGATCGGACCGTCCAGCTCCTCGAAGGCTTCCGTCGCGATGGTGGCGACGAGCTCCGCCGAGATCCCGTAGCCCGTCGTGTCCTCGGTGAGGACGAAAGCCTTGCTCGTTCTGGAGATCGATTCGAGTATCGTATTGCGATCGAGAGGTAAGAGAGTTCGCAGGTCGATGACTTCGATTGAAATCCCCCGGGCTTCGAGGATTCTGGCCGCTTCAAGCGCCCTATGAACCATAGTGCCATAGGTGATTACCGACAGGTCTTCTCCCTCGCGGGCGATTCTCGCCTGACCGATGGGTACGGTATAGTCGTCGCCCGGGACAACCTCTTTAACCCGACGGTAAAGGAATTTGGGCTCAAAAAAGATGACGGGGTTATTATCGCGAATCGCTGATTTTAAAAGCCCTTTGGCGTCCGTCGGCGTCGCCGGAACTACGACCTTGAGTCCCGGGGTATGGGCGAACCAGCCCTCGGGGCTTTGCGAGTGGAATGGTCCTGCCCTCAAGCCCCCGGCGGAGGGCCCCCGGATAACGACCGGCACGGCCTCGCGGACTCGGTAATGCATTTTGGCGGCGACGTTCACGATCTGGTCCCAGCCGCAGGAGATGAAGTCGGCGTACTGGACCTCAACGACCGGGCGCATTCCCATCATGGCCGCCCCGATGGCCGCGCCAAAAAATCCGGTTTCTGACAGCGGCGTATCCAGGACGCGCTCGGGACCGAACTCCTCGATGAAGCCCTCCGTAACCTTGAAGGCGCCACCGTAGACGCCGACGTCCTCGCCCATGATGAAGACCGCATCATCGCGCTTCATCTCCTCCCAAAGCGCCTCGGATATCGCCTTTAGATAGGTGATCTCACGGGCTTCCTCGCCCTCGGCAGTGGGTCTAGGGATCGGGGCGCGCTCGACTTTGGGAGGCGCTTCCACCCGTCTTTCGATTTCAGGCGGCGTAGACATCATCAACCGCCTCCTCGCCCTTTGGGTACGGGCTCTCCTCGGCGAATTTCACCGCATCCTCGATTTTCGCCTTTATCCCCTCGTCAACCTCATTTTTTCCCTTTTCTGAGATAATACCCTGGTTGAAAAGGTGTTCTTCAAAGCGTTTGATAGGATCCCGGGCTTCCCACTCATCGAGCTTTTCCCGGGAAACATATTTCATGGGATCGTGTCCGGCGTGGCCCCGCATCCGCATCGTCTTACCCTCGATAAGGGTGGGACCCTCGCCGCTCCGCGCCCGCTCCACCGCTTCTTTGATGATCGGCCAGATGGCTAGCACATCATTTCCATCGACCGTATAGCCGGGAATGCCATATGCGCTCGCCCGGTCGGCCAGATTGGCGAGTAGACTTTCCTTCTCATTCGGCGTCGAATAGGCGTACTGGTTGTTTACGATGATGAAGACGCAGGGGCACCTCTCCACGGCCGCAAAATTAACGCCCTCATGGAACTCCGCCCGGTTGGTGGCCCCGTCACCACAGTAAGCCATCCCGACCCTCGGCTCCCGGCGCATCTTGAAAGCGAGCCCGGCCCCGGCGATGACCGGGTAGAAGTCAGGAAGCATACTGACGGTCGCAAAAACCCCGCGCTTAAGGTCGCCGAAGTAATTGTCCTCGCCCTTTCCACGGGTCGGCGAGGTCGCTTTGGCGTAGTGCTGGGCGAAGACCATGCGGGCGGTTAAGCCCCTCGGTAGATGAGCCGCCATATCCCGGTGCGTAACGGCAAGGACGTCGCCCTCTTCAAGAGCGTAGGACGCCGTCACCTCTATCGCTTCCTGCCCCCACCCCAGGTAGATCGCCCCCACGGGCCGTCCCTGTTTGTATAGGATTTCCAGGCGCTCCTCTATCGCCCTCGCGAGCTTCATGTAGCGGTATATTTCAAGCTTTTGGTCTTGCCTAAGATCGAGTGCGCTCAACTAAACCTCCTTTCGCATATATTCCCCGTCGGCCACGTCTACAGAGCCCGGCTCCAATAAGAATGGAACGAAAAAACTGCGAAAAATGATTGACTATCATCTTGATATTTTTTTTTTGCTAAACTGCTAATTAGGCGATTGGACACAAAAGGATTTGTGACATAACTATCAGGGGAGTAGGGGGTAGTATCTAATGATAAAAAAGCTGGTTATCGGTATTCTTGCAAGCGTTCTGTTCTTAGCCTATCCATTACAAGCTTTTGGCTTGTGGTATTGGGTGGTTGGAGACGACGTGCTTGGTGACCCGTACAATGGAAGCAGGCATGGTTTCTTAGATTGCTGCTGCTGGGCACAATAGTGCTTGTCATTGGGATGGTCGCCGCTAAAGCCATTACACAAGGACTAAATCGCAAGACGACAGCGGTGTCGAATAAAAACCGGATAACCGCAAGCAAGTCTTCGAAAAAGGTAGCAAGTTCCGAAAAGGCAACCAATCCAAATCAGGGGCTTTTTAGGGGGGACTTCCGACCGGGTCAGGAAGTGAACGTTTCCTTTGAAAAGCTCACGCTTGACCAAGCTAAAAACGATACTTCTATTAAGTTCCTGGTGCCAAGGGTGCTACCAAATGGCGCCAAGCTCCAAGCTATCTATCGCGTTCCCGGCGACGGGTATTTGCGAGGGCAAGAGATTGTCCAGCGCTACGACATAAACGGGGAGTATTTCGAGGTTAGCTCTAGTCCTATTGCGCAAGCTCCCAATGCTTACGACTTCAAGAAGCGGGCGGAGCAAGGAAGCGCTCAGGTTTCAGAATACAATGCTGACGGCACCCAAAAGAAAAACGCAGACGGTAGCGTGAAAATGGTTAAAGCGGACAACACGACATTCATAACCGTCAACGGTCTTCCCGGTACGGCTAACGAGCCTAACCAAGTGAAGGGCAGTAGCCTCGATGTAGACACGATACGCAATCCAGGACGAATTGACTGGTATGCGAACGGCACCATGTACGCAATACATGGTGATATGCCCGTCTCGGAGCTCCTGAAAATCGCAGAATCGATGCAATAAAACAGAAACCAAAGTTGGGGCTCTTTCGAATCGAATGATGGCCGAGTAGCGTTCCCTCGAACGATCTCCCTAAGGTGAGTGGAGAGGCATGCCCGCGAGCTTCAGGGCGGCCTCGCCGATCGCCTCCGAGAGCGTCGGGTGCGGGTGGTGAAGAATGCCCACCTCGGCGGCGGACGCCTCCCAGTTCACGGCGAGCATCCCCTCTGTGATAAGCTCGGAGACCTCTCCGCCTATGAGGTGCACGCCGATGATCGGCCCCCCGCCCTTGAGCGCGATGATTTTTGCAAAGCCCTCACCATTTTTCATCGTGACCGCTCGCGAGTTCGCCTGGAAGGGGAAGCGGGCTACCTCGATGTCGAGCCCACGCCCGACGGCTTCATCCTCCGTTATTCCCACGCTCGCCACCTCCGGAAAGGAGTAGGTGACTCTCGGTATGCCGTCGTAGTCGGGGCGCAAGGGGATCCCGCCGCCGATTTTTTCGGCGACGTAGTAGCCTTCCGCGAAAGCGGCGTGGGCGAGGGCGAGGGTCGCTATGCAGTCGCCGATCGCGTAGACGCCGGGTACGGCCAGGTAATCCTCGTCGACTGGGACAAAGCCGCGCTCGGTTTTAGTGCCGACCGCTTCCAGGCCGACCTCTTCCGTTACCGGGCGCCTCCCGGTGGCGACGAGGAGCGCTTCCGCCTTGACCGCGGGCTTATCCGCCAGCTCGACGACGACGCCGTCTTCGAGCGGACCGATCTTCGCGACCGTGGTGTCGAGGTGGAGCTTGATACCTCGCTTTTCGAAAGCGGGCACGAGGCGCTCCTTGACTTCGCGGTCTTCACGGGCGAGCAGCTCCGGCAGCAGTTCGATTAAGGTCACGTCCGTACCGAAAGAGTTGAACATGGAAGCGAACTCGCAGCCGATAAAGCCACCACCGATTATCACCATAGACGAAGGGATGTAGTCGATGTTGAGTAGCTCGTCACTGGTGAAAATACGCCGGCCGTCTATATCCACGCCCGCGGGAATCCTGGGGGCCGAACCCGTCGCAATGACTATGTTGTCCGCCGCGATTTCTCGCTCTCCACCTCCCGCAGGCGATATGTGAACCCGCCCTGTTCCGATCAGGCGGCCGCTTCCCTTGACGATTTCGATCTTTCGACGGATCAGCAGGCCTTCAAGTCCCCTGGTCAGGCGGTTAACCACTTCGCTTTTAGCGCTTTGGGTCGACGCCCAGTCGACGCTCGGCTTGGCGTAGGATATTCCAAAGTCGGCGGCGACCTTGCCGAGGCTAACGAGCTTGGCTGCATAAAGCAGTGCTTTGCTTGGTATGCACCCTCTAAGCAGGCAGGTTCCCCCGAGCCCGTCGCGCTCGACCAGGGCTACCTTCATACCTAACTCAGACGCACGTATCGCAGCCGAGTACCCCCCGGTACCCCCTCCAATTACAGCCAGATCGTATGTCTTTGTTTCCATGCGCTACCTCTGAGCATGCTGTTATATACATAGCAGCGATCTGCGGTCGAAGGCGTCTTTAGGCGGCTTTCTCTTTTGGCTCTAGCGGGTAACCGGCAAGTTGCCACCCGCCAAGGCCGCCGAGCAGCGGGCGAGCCCTCAGGCCCTTTTTATTCATCAGATACGCCACCCGGGCGCTCGTCGCCTCGTGGGCTCAGGTTCAGTAGGTGACGTACTCGCGCCCGGGGTCGAGATCGCGGACCCACTCCGATACTTTTGTCGGATCTTTTCTGATCGATCCGGATATGCGCACGTCGCTCGAATCGTAGCTTTCGGGACTCCTAACATCGAGAACGATGAGCTCTTCGCCTCTATCGAGCTTATCTTTCAGCTCATCCGCGGGTATCCTGGGCACTTCCTTTTGATCCATGTCTGTTTTCTATCCAAAATGACCATGTAATAAGCTGGAACGTCCTGAGGAATTACTTTGCCGGCGATAGTGAATTTGCGATTTTTACCAGCTCATCCTGGGTGATATTCTTGGTCACGACGCGATATCCAAAACCGTCGCTTGACCAGACCAGGCGGTGCCACTGGACTGGAGGCGAACCGTCCAAGCCGCCCGGGTCAATCTGGGACTCGATCTCCGCCGTCTCTTTGCCGATCGTGACGGGGGTGACCTTTGAAGTATCAAGCCACCAGCTCTTGGTACCGCCGTACGCCTGAACGGTTTCTAATTCTAGGTTCCAGGTCTGCAGCCAGATGGTCCTCGCCCGGGCGCCGTTGTTCCCATTCGAATAGGTAAGCACGCGACCGAAGGTCTGGTCCACCATCTCTTCCTGTTTGGTCAAGTTCTCTGGAAGCCAGACGTTTTCAAGCTGGGGATTGCTTATCGGTGAGCCGGTGGTCGTGCCGGTGCCCGGACTGGCGATATCTTTTGCTTCCAACCGGTCGGCTGGCTTTCTTGACCCGAGCATGGTGGCCACCATCATTAACACGACGGCCTTGGTCACGACGCGATATCCAAAACCGTCGCTTGACCAGACCAGGCGGTGCCACTGGACTGGAGGCGAACCGTCCAAGCCGCCCGGGTCAATCTGGGACTCGATCTCCGCCGTCTCTTTGCCGATC